>JAYUQC010000261.1:0-6623 GCA_043759735.1 Rhodoferax sp. | reverse complement strand
GCCGCCGACATAGCTCATGCGGGCGGCACGCACTCGGGCAAAGCCAAGGTCGATCAGCCGGGTCCAGGAGAACTTCAGCGGGTCGCCGGCAAACGCATCGCCGCTTGCGCGGGCCAGCAACAGGTCGGCATTCGGGCCCATGATCGACAGCACGCAATACAGCGCCGACAGGTCGGTCAGGATGGCGTGTTCGGTCGGCTCGATATGGCGCGAAATCCAGTCGAAGTCACGCGTCGTCTGGCTCGATCCAGTGACGATCAGGAAACGGTCGCCAAAACGATCCGGCTTTTGGCGGATGATGGTCAGGTCGCTTTCGAAGCCGCCGCGTTCGTTGAGCATCGCGGTGTAGACCATCTTGTCGACGGGTATGTCGATGTCATTGGCACACAGGCGTTGCAGCACCGCCAGCGCGCCATGGCCCTGCAACTGCAGCTTGGAAAATGAACTCTGGTCATACAGCGCAACCGCTTCGCGCGTGGCGCGCTGTTCCGCGATCACCCATGGCAACCAGTGCGGCCTGCCCAGCGTGTGCGCGGGCGTGGTGGCGCCATTGGCGCGGAAATAGTTGACCCGTTCCCAGCCATTCTTGCTGCCGAACTCGGCGCCCTTGGCCGCCAGCAGGTCATACAGTGGCGAGGTGCGCAACGGCCGCGCCGTCTCCAGCTCCTGCCGTGGCCAGCGCATCGCATAGTGCAGCCCCAGCGTCTCGGCGGTGCGCTCGAACAAGGACCTGCGATTGCCGGTGAAGGCGGCAAAGCGGCGGATATCCACGTCCCACAGATCGGTGCTCGGCTCGCCGCCGATGATCCATTCGGCGATCAGGCGCCCGGCGCCGCCCGCGTTCGCAATGCCGGCCGAGTTGAAACCGGCACAGACGAAATAGTTGCGCAGCTCCGGCGCCTCGCCCAGGATGAAATTGCCGTCGGGTGTGAAACTCTCCGGCCCGTTGAGCAGCATCTTGATCTCGGCCGTCTCCAGGCACGGGGTGCGGTGGATCGCATTGGTCATCAGCGGTTCGAACTGGTCCCAGTCCTCACCCAGCAGCTCGAACTGGAAGGTCGCCGGAATCGGATCCACCCTCCAGGGCTTGGCGACCGGCTCGAAGCCGCCCATCACGATGCCGCCGACCTCTTCCTTGTAGTAGATGAAACCATCCGGGTCGCGCACCACCGGCATCATCGGCGTGACACCATCGATCTTGCCGGTGATCACATAGAAATGCTCGGCCGAGTACAGCGGCACGTTGACGCCGGCCAGACGGCCGAACTGGCGTGCCCACTGGCCGGCGCAGTTCACGACCACTTCGCAGCGGACGTCACCCAGCGCGGTGCGCACGCCTACCGCACGGCCGCTTTCGATGATGACGCCGGCGACCTCGACACCCTCATGGATGGCAACCCCGCGGTTGCGTGCACCCTTGGCCAGCGACATGCACAGATCGGCCGGATTGGCCTTGCCGTCGCCCGGCAGCCAGATGCCGCCCTGCAGGTCGTCGGTACGCAGGATAGGCACCCGCTCGCCTACTTCGGCGGTAGCAATGAGATGGCATTCGACGCCGAAGCTGTTGGCCATCGCGAGCTGCTTTTTCAGCACCTGCATGCGTTCGGGTGTGCGCGCCACGTTGACGCTGCCGCATTGCTTCCAGCCGGTTGCCAGCCCCGTTTCCGCCTCCAATGTGCTGTACAGTTCGATGCCGTACTTGCTCATCACCGTCATATTGCGATTGGGCCGCATTTGTCCGACCAGGCCCGCCGCATGCCAGGTAGTGCCGCTGGTCAGCCTGCCCTGCTCGAGCAGCACCACATCGGTCCTGCCCATGCGTGCCAGATGGTAAGCGGTGGAGCAGCCGGCAATACCGCCGCCGACAATGACAATCTGCGCCTGTGTGGGTAAACCCATGACCAACTCCTTTTCAACATCGCCGCGCCGGACGGCCAGTCGCTGCGCGCATCAACCCAGTCGCAGCGCCATGACGCCGGACACGATCACACAGGTGCCAATGGCGCGGCGCAGCGTGAACACTTCCTTGAGGAACCATACGCCCAGCAGCGCGGCGAACAATACCGACGTCTCGCGCAATGCGGCGACGGTGGCCACCGGCGCCTGCGTCATCGCCCACAAGGCGACGCCATAGGATCCGATGGACGCCACGGCACCGCCCAGGCATACCGGCCAGCGCCGGCGGATATAGGCTCCGACCGCCCCGTTGCGCTGTGCAAAGACGATCAGCGCGAAAGGCCAACCATCAAACAGGAACAAGGCAGAGACATACTGCATGGCGCCGCCGCTCGCGCGCACGCCCAGCGCATCTACCACCGTATAACTGGCGATGATCACGGCATTGATGAGCGCGAACTGCACCGCTCTGGGCGCATCGAACGCGTGTTTGCCCAAACCCAACGTCAATACACCCAGACTGACACCGATCACGCCGATCCACGCCAGCGGTGACAAGGTCTCGCCCAGCGTCACCGAGGCCGACAACGCCACCAGCAACGGCGCCGAGCCGCGCATCAGCGGATAGGTCAAGCCCAGGTCGCCATGCCGGTAGGCGCCCGACAACGCGACGTAATAGCCGATATGGATCACGATCGAGGCCGCGATGAAGGGCCAGGCCTGCACCGGTGGCCAGCCGAACCACCACACCATCGGGATGGCGAGGAACGACGCCAGCAGGTTGATCAGCGCCGTATCCAGCGACTTGTCGCTGCTGAACTTGACCATGGCATTCCAGCTGGCGTGCAGGAGTGCGCCGAACAGCACTGCCAGCACCACGGGCCAGGTCAACGCCACCTTGATTGCACTCCGAGATCCGGCGACGGTGCCATGCGCCGCCGATCAGGTCCAGGGCAGCGAGTACGTCTTGATGTTGGTGAAACTCTTGATCGCCTCCTGCACGCCTTCCTTGTAGCCCAGGCCGGAATCCTTGATGCCGCCAAACGGCGTCAGTTCCAACCGATAGCCCGGCACCTCGCGCACATTGACCGAGCCCACGTCGAGTTCGCTGACAAAGCGGGTGATGTAATCGAGCCGGTTGGTGCACACGCCGCTCGACAAGCCGTACGCGGTACCGTTGGAAATGCGGATCGCCTCATCGATATCCTTGAAGCGGATGATCGGCGACACCGGACCGAAGGTTTCTTCCTTGACCAGCAGCATTTCCGGGCGCACCCGGTCGACCACCGTGGGTGCATACAGGGCGCCGCGGCGCTGATTGCCCACCAGCAGCCTGGCGCCCTGCGCCACCGCTTCATTGACGCGCGATTCGAAGAACATCGCGGCCGGCTCGTCGATCACGGTGCCCATGTCCAGCTCCTTGTCGCTCGGGTCGCCATAGGTCCAGGCGCGGGTCTTGGCCACCACCTGCTCGACAAACCGGTCGGCCACCGCCTCGTGCACCAGCATGCGCTTGACGGCGGTGCAGCGTTGCCCCGAATTCTTGTAGGAACCGGCCACCGCCAGCGACGAGGCCTCGTCGATGTCGGCGTCTTCCATGACGATCAGCGGGTCGTTGCCGCCGAGCTCCAGCACCATGCGCCTGTAGCCGGCCTTGGAGGCGATGTACTTGCCGATGGCGACCCCGCCGGTGAAGGTGATCAGGTCGACATGCGCGTTGGTGATCAGCTCGTCGGCGATCTCGTGCGGGTCGCCGGTCAGCACACTGAACATCTCGGGCGGCAGGCCGGCCTCGTACAGGATGTCGGCCAGCAGGATGGCCGAGAACGGTACCTTCTCCGAGGGCTTGAGCACCATCCGGTTGTTGGTGGCCACACTGGGAATGACCTTGTGTGCGACCTGATTCATCGGGTGGTTGAACGGCGTGATCGCGCTGATCACGCCCAGCAGCGGCGCGCGCTGGGTAAACACCCGGCGCTTCTTGCCGTGGTGGGTCAGGTCGCAACTGAAGATCTGGCCGTCATCCTTGATGACCTCGTTGGCGCCGAATAGGAATACGTCGCTGACGCGGCCGGCCTCGTAAAGGGCGTCCTTCATGCACAGGCCCGACTCGGCCGATATCAGTGCGGCCACCTCGTCGAGTCGCCGCGTGGCGATGCCGGCCGCGCGGTTCAGCACGGCGGCACGTTCGAAGCGCGTCAACGTCGGCTTGTAGGCATGGGCCCTGGCAAAGATGGCGCGCACCTCCTCTGGCGTGGCCTTGGGCACCGTGCCGATGGTCGCGCCGGAGTAGGGGTTGGTGACGGTGATCGCGCGCGCGCCGGTGCGCTCGGCACCAATCTTGGCGCCGGCCATGCGCATGGCATTGAGCTGGTTGTCGCGGATGAATTGTTCGATCATGGCGGGAGTCTGGTGGGCCCTACTGGGCGTAGTTCAGGGCAAGGTCGAACGCGTCGAAATTGCGCCAGCGCCGTTCGCGGTCCAATCCCGGCAGTGGGCGATTCACGATCAGCGGCACCCGCTGTTCGCTGATTCCGCCGTGCGAGCGCAGCGGCACCTCCAGCGCCGACAGGTCGTGGCGCGCGGCGCTGGTGCCGATCACCGTGAAGCGCTCCGATACGACGACCATGTCGCCGATACGGTCGGCCGGCAACTCGAAACGCGCTGCGGCTTGTTCGCGCGTCAGCACCACCTCCATGCCCTTGACTGCGCGCAGGCGATTGCAGGCGGCATCGATGTCGCTACCCTTGGGCAGGTACACGGTGGCGAACGAGCCCAGCGCACCGTGGTGCACCACATACGGGTCGGTGATCGGCAGGATAACCCTGGCTGCGGACTTGCCGAGCCAGGCGTCAAACCAGTCCTGCAGGTAGATGACATCGGGTGTGCCGTCCATCGCCACCTTGGGGTTCATGCCGTGGTCGGCGGTGAGCGCGATCACGCAGCCCATGGCGTCGAGCTGGCCCAGGTAGCTGTCCATCATGGTGTAGAACGCATTTGCGCCGGGCGTGCCGGGCGCATGCTTGTGCTGGATGTAATCAGTCGTGGAGAGGTACATCACATCGGGCCTGCGGGTCTGCATCAGCTTGACACCGGCCGCGAACACGAATTCCGACAGATCGGCGCTGTAGACGCTGGGCACCGGCTTGCCGACCATCGCCAGCACATTCTCGATGCCATTCTCGGCCAGCGTGACCTGGTCCGATTTTTCCGAGGAAAAGCAGATGCCATGCATCTTGTGACCCAGCAGGGCGCGCAACTTGTCCTTGGCGGTGATGACGGCCACCGACTTGCCGGCATCGGCCAGCGCCGCAAGCAGCGTGGGTGCGCGCAGCCATTTGGCGTCGTTCATCATGACTTCGGTGCCAGTCTCCGTGTCGTACAGGTAGTTGCCGCAAATCCCATGTACGTTCGGCGGTGCGCCGGTCACGATGGACAGGTTGTTCGGGTTGGTGAAGCTGGGTACAACGCTATCGGCGATCAGGCCGGATCCCTTGGCCAGGGTCTTCTTGAGCCAGGGCATATTGCCGGTGGCAACGGCCTGCGCCAGATAGTCGGGTTCGCAGCCATCGACGCAGACGACGACGGTGGGACTGGTAGGCAACTTGTAGGGCCGGCCGTTGACATTCAACATGACGATAGCTTTCAGGGTGGAGTGGTCGAGGCGTCGGCCCCGCGACGCTGCTCGTCGTTTTCGATCGTGCGCGCCTTGCTGTCCATTGCATGGTCAAACAGCGCACGGCCGGCGGTATCCGGGTCGCCGGACTTGATGGCCTCCAGAATTTCCCAATGTGCGTGGGCCGACACCGGCAGCACATTGCGGCCAGCCAGGTTGAGACGGCGAAACAACGAGATCTCCTTGACCAGCTTGCGGTAGATGGATGCCAGTTTGCGGTTGCCGGCCATCTCGACCAGGCGGTCGTGGAACTGCAGATTGAGCAGGTGGTAGTCGTGGGAACTGGCCGCCTTGACCGCGTCCTCCATCGCATGCACCAGGTTTTCGATCTCCTGCTGCTGCGTCACCGTCATCGTGCTTGCCAGGCGCCGGCCGACGAGTTCCTCCATCGTGGCGCGCAATTCGAAGATCTCGATCGCCTCGTCGATGGGGATGCTGCGCACAAATACGCCGCGGTTTTTTTCGGTACGCACCAGCCCGGCTTCATCGAGCATGCGAAATGCCTCGCGCACCGGCCCGCGGGATACGCCGAGCTTGAGCGCAAGCGCCGCTTCATTGAGCTTGTCGCCTGGCGCGTATTCACCGGCCAGGATGGCGCGCTCGACCTCCTGCTGAACCGCCATCGTGAGCGAGTTCGATTGGAGCAATGCAATAGTGGGGTGGGGCGCCGCGGGGGCAGTCATGGGTTGCAGGGCAGCGGACATGACCGCATTGAAGCACAAAGCCATAACTTGTCAACAATTTACAAAAAACAATTGACAAAAATAAAGGCCTGGCCAGACAATCCCACCGCGATAGCGCGCACACGCTGCCTGCTCTACGCCTCGGGTTTGCCCCCATTATTGAAGGATCCGCATATGGACAGGGACAAAATTCTGCTCACGCCCGGGCCTCTGACCACGACCTTGCGTACCAAGCTGGCCATGCTGCGCGATTGGGGTTCGTGGGACGCCGATTTCAATACCGTGACCGCGGAACTGCGCCGCAGCCTGCTGGCGACCATCCACGGCGCCAACTCGCATGTCGTGGTGCCGCTGCAAGGCAGCGGCAC
>JAYUQC010000260.1:0-19393 GCA_043759735.1 Rhodoferax sp. | reverse complement strand
GCGATGGCACGCTGTGCGTCAACGAGAGTGGGCGACGCCTGTGGGGCACGGCAACCTGGTAATACGCGTGCCGGGGTGGCCGGGAGCGGGTCCCGCGTCGGCAATTTTTACATTTGACGGACACCTCGCTGTCGTCGGAAAATTTAGTTTAATGAAAACAAATGCTTGGGCGTCTGGCATGAATTCTGCTTGACTGCCGGCATCATCCAACAAATCTCGGGAGTGCGGCATGGCAATCAACAAGAACAGACTGATCAAGTGGTTCGGCGGTTTGGCTCTGGCGGCTTTGGCGCCGCTTGCAATGGCCAATTTGGTGCTCGTTGAGGGCTTTAACACGGACCCCACCAGTTTTACCTTGGCGGGTAACGCTGTGGTCGCAGGCAATGATACTCACGATGGTGCTGGCAACCTTCGATTTGACAGCACCCCCGATGGTGGCCCTATCGGTTCGGCCAGCCGATCTGTCAGCTTGGTGAGCACTGGCACTTATTTGCTCGACTTCTTTTTGCGTGGCAATATCGGCGCCCTGACGATCACCTTTGACGGTGTATCCGTTATGGACATCAACAAGTTTCGACCGACCCTCCCTCTGGTAGCGGAATTGGATGGCAACGGAAATGCAACTGGATGGTTGGTGTACTCTGGCGTGATCAGCGGCTCGACCGGGGGCGCGTTGCTGTTCAGTTTCAACGACGCCTCTCTTAACCCTGTCGATGCGTTCATCGATGACGTCTCGATCGTGTGTGATGCTGGGGCTCCCATTGGTTGCGCTCCCGTCAACCCCAACCCGATGCCGGAACCCGGCAGCTTGCTGTTGGTTGGTGTTGCATTGACAGGTCTGGCGCTGGCACGTCGGCGCAAGCAGATTTGACGGCGACACCGGTTGTCGACCATCGAGGGGCGCTGCGGCGCCCTTTATTCATGGCATGAACTGCGCCGATCAAGCCTCTGGCGGTCGATGCTGATGCCCAAACCCTAGCCAAAGCCATTAGCGATCCGGGCGAGGGCGTGCAGTAATCGGCCCTGCCAAGCGCCAAGCGCCAAGCGCCAAGCGCCGAGCGCCGAGCGCCGAGCGTCGAGCGTCGAGCGTCGAGCGTCGAGCGCCGAGCGCCGAGCGTCGAGCGTCGAGCGTCGAGCGTCGAGCGCCGAGCGCCGAGCGCCGAGCGCCGAGCGCCGAGAGCCGAGAGCCGAGAGCCGGAACGCTGGAATGTCGAGCGTTAGAGTGTCAGTCGTCGGTAGTCGGCGATCAGCCATCGGCCATCACGCCAACTCCAGTCGCTGCGCGGCGTGCAAGCTTGAGTCCGTGCCTATCCGGTTAACGCCCAAAAGCTCGGAGCGGCCACTACAGGTAGCGCCGGATGCCGGGTCCAGCTACCACCGGTGGTGTCCTTGGGTTTTAACCGGATAGGCACGCTTGAGTCGACCAACGTGTGGCGCCCCGATGGCAACACCACCACGGCACTTGCAGGCTCCAACCGCATCTTCCGATTGATCGGCAGTACCACGTGACGCGCAGATTCCTACCGCGTTTCAGGTATGACGCCCGAGGCGAGCGGCGGCACAGTGGATGCCACCATGCGCACTTTCACTTCCCCTTCCACTTGCACTTTCACCTCCAGCTTCTATTCCACATTGGCTTTTCAGGTACGGTCTGCACCGTCACGCTTGCCGGCCGGGTACACCCTGGTGGAGTTGCTGCTCGTCATGGCAGTGGCGGGCGTATTGCTGGCAATGGCACTGCCATCCATGTCTGGCATGTTGGGCACGCAAAGGGCGGCATCCCTGGCTACCCGTTTCATGGCCAGCCTGCACCTGGCGCGCAGCGAGGCCATCAAACGCAATGGCCGTGCCGTGGTCTGCAAATCGTCCAGCGGTTCCACTTGTACGACAGCGGGCGGTTGGGAGCAGGGCTGGATCGTCTTTCACGACGCCAACAACAATGCCGCGCTGGACGGCGGCGAGCATATTGTTTTGCAGCATGCCGGCAGCGCCAGCGTGATCCGGTTGACCGGCAACCTGCCGGTATCCAACTATGTTTCCTACGCCTCCAACGGGTCGGCGAAACTCGTATCCGGCGCATTCCAGGCCGGGACATTCACATTGTGTCCGTTGTCCGCGTCCGCCATCCCGGCGCGCAAGATCATTCTGAGTGGCACGGGTCGGCCGCGGGCGCAGTCGGGCGTTGCCGGGGATTGTTCCTGAGTGCCCCCAACCCTGGCTTCGCCTGGCCCCCGGGGTGCAAGAAAACTTGGGAGCGGCCCGGCGTTTTCTCAAGATTGCCCCCAGCCCTGGCTTCGCCAGGCCCCCCGAGGGGGTGCAAGAAAACTTGGGAGCGGCCCGGCGCTTTCTCAAGATTGCCCCCAGCCCTGGCTTCGCCAGGCCCCCCGAGGGGGTGCAAGAAAACTTGGGAGCGGCCCGGCGCTTTCTTGAGAGGCACGCCGGCCATGGGTTACTTGCGTACCTCGTCTACCAGGGTCTTGAAGTCGTCGATATCGGCAAAGCTGCGGTACACGCTGGCAAATCGCACATAGGCCACCTTGTCGAGCTTCTTGAGCTCGCGCATCACCAGTTCGCCGATGCGGCTCGAGGCGATCTCCCGCAGGCCCAGATTCAACAGCTTTTCCTCGATGCGCTCGATGGCGGCGTCGACCTGTTCTGTGCTGATCGGCCGCTTGCGCAGAGCCAGGCTCATCGATGCCTGCAGTTTGATGCGCTCGAAATCGATGCGCCGGCCGTCTTTCTTGACGATGGTCGGAAAATTGACTTCTGGCCGCTCGTAGGTGGTGAATCGCTTCTCACAGGCGCCGCACTGGCGCCTGCGACGGATGAATCCGCCGTCCTCCGCCACCCGTGTTTCCACGACCTGGGTTTCCGCGTGGCTACAGAACGGGCATTTCATGGCGTGCGTGGTCCAAAGATAGGTTGCGTCCGGGCGTCAGATGGTTGGCGCCAGTGATCGCCGCCATTGCGGTGGCGATCACATGTCACGACGCACTGTCTGGCCCGATTGCGATTCAATACTTGAACAGCGCAGCCACTTTCTCATAGTGGTCGCTGCCCTCGGCAGCCGTTGTCGGCGGAACGACGCGCGAGGGCGGCGCGGCCTGACCGGTCGCCACGGCGCGGATACGTGCATGTTCGGCCATCACCTTTTGGGTGTAGCCGCCGTCGCTCTCCAGATTGGCTGCTCCGACGTAGAAACGAAGACCGCCCTCGATGGATCCGGCCCGTGCAATGCATTCCTGCAGCACTTTGACGCCGACCCGCAGATTGGTGACCGGGTCGAACGCTGCGAGATTGCCGCCGGCGGTCTCGTACTTGTCGCCATGAATCTTGGTCATGACCTGCATCAGTCCCTGGGCTCCCACCGGGCTTTGCGCGAACGGGTTGAATCCGGATTCGATCGCCATGATCGCCAGGATCAGTGTTGGATCGAGTTTGCTGCGCATGCCTATGTGGTAGGCCTCGGCCACCAGCGCGCTGACCGGTTCCGGCGCGACCCGGTATTTCTTGCTCAGCCAGTAGGCAACTTTCGCCTGCTGCTTGGGTAGGTCGCCAGGGTCCGACGCCGTGGCTCGGTCCATGGGAGCAACGCTTTTGTCATTGGGTTCTTCGGGCGGCTGACGCGCCTGCAGCCATTCCATCAACTGCAGTTCTCCGTGCTCACGGATCTGCGGATTCACGGACAAGGTCAGGGCGACAAACACGACTGCCAGTCCAAGCATGGCAAAACCGCTGTGGGTGATCTCGAACAAGCCGTTGGCGATGTCGGAGCCAAATGTTTGTACACCGCTGAGCATCGATTGGGACGCTGTCATGGCACTTCCTTCTAGCGTGCACGACCCGCCCTTGATGTCTAGCTTGACAGCGGCACGGGCAGTGCACTTCGTATGGATAGGTACGCGTTCAGCATTCTGCCGCTTTGTCGTCGAGGTCAGTGCTGAATTTGCCGAAGGTCGGCAGCGATTCGGGTTAACCCTAGATTGGGTTGGGCGAATTCTATGGGCATCGATATACCTCGTCAACCATAAGAAATAGAGTTGTTATTCAATTTTTCCCAGTGCAAGTCTCCGGCGCCGGGGCTCAGGCTGGTGCTTGAACGCGCCATCCAGGCGATCGCGCATCAGTCGCAAATGAATGCAACAGGGCTTGTATTCATGCACTGACCGGCCTAGACTGCAGTTGTCTGAGCGATCAGATGCATCGTCGGCAGTAGCCAGTCCCCGTTGTGAGACGGTGTTGATAAAGCGGCCCCGGCGAATCCTGGTGGCAATCTTTTGCTGCCACGTGTCATGAGACGTCAATCTCTTGTGGCACAAGCCAAGACGGCATGGGCCTTGCGTCAGCCGTCGAGCCCGACGAACCGGATTCTTCCGGTCCGCCGGGCTTTTTTGTGTGTGACGCTCCGATCGAATTGCAAAGATTGCGTATGCGGCCCTCGACCAGGGCGGCAACCAAAGGGCGCTTTGTTTGCAACCAAAGGGCGCATTCTTTATATATCGCACGTCTTCGACCATGGCGACGTATCCGGCTCGCCTCGATGGCGCTACTGTCGCTTCGCCTGGCGCGGCTGCCGCGCGCGCGTGCATCCGGACCGTCGCCATGGCCCTCTATTCGGGGTTGCGAATGCGTGGCGCAGCAATTGCGTTGCACAGCGTGGCGCGCCAGGTGCGAATCGGAGTGAAAATACCCGGTTGCCGAAAACGGCCAAACGTCCACGAACCATTGCCACGATGACCTCAAGTCCCAAGAGCTCCGATGTCCAGAAACTCGACGCACTTACCGATGGCGCCTTCTCTGCGCCCACATCGGGGGAGCGCGCAACCCGCATCCGGGCCTGGTTGTCACAGGAGCCCAGCCATGAGCAATTGCAGGAGGTGTTTCGCGAGTTGGGCGCGCGCGACAAGGGTGCAGCGCGTCCGGTACGGGAGCGGCTCGATGAAATCCGCCGCGCCAGGGGACAGGAGCAGTTGGCCGCCGAATGGGCCGCCAAAGCCCAGGCCTTGCTGGACCTGGCCAGGCTCAATATTGCCGATGCACTGGCGTGGCAGCGCGATGCGGCCAAGGCCGGCGCGCCGCTGAGCAAGGAGCCCTTGCTGGCGTTGAAGGCCAGCCTGGCCGAGCGGGTGCGGTTGATCGAAGACCTTCAGCACACCGTACAGGTGCAACGCGAGGCGGCGGTGCTGCTTGCGCAGCGGATCGAAGTTCTGTCAACCAAGCCATGGACCGCAGCGCAAGCGGTTTGGGACGCACTGCGTGAGGATGTGGCGCACTGGCGGCAACAGGCGGCATCGCTGCAGGACGATCTGAACTGGGGCAGCGTGGATCTGAAGTTCCCGCCCTTGCTGGAGGCCTCGCAGGGTCAATTGATGGTGGTCTGGGAATCTTTCCAGTCTGCGCTGGCACAGGCGGTGGCAGCTGCCGGTGATGCCCTGGCCCCCTTGCCGCCAGTGTCGGTATGGGCGGATGAGCTGCGTGCCGGGCGCGGCGTGCCGGCCCCGGCGCCAGCGCGACCCGCCAAGCCGCGGGTCGACCCGCAATTGCGTCGCCAGGCGTGCGAACTGGTAGCCAAGGTGCTGGCCACCTTGGAGAGCGAAATGGCGCAAGGCCATGGCAAGGCCAGCGCCGGCGCCGCGGCCGCGTTGCGCAACGCGCTCAAGGAACACGGCAGAACGATTGACGATGCACTGGAGAACCAGGCCCATGCCGCGCTGGCCGCCGCCAGCGAACTCGAGGGCTGGCAGCGCTGGCGCGCCGACCAGCTGCGCCAGGAGTTGGTGGCCACGGCCGAAGGACTGTTGGCCCGCCCGCCCGGGCAGGCGATTGGCGGGCGCAAGATGCAGGAAACCCTGCGCCATTTGCGCGAGCAGTGGAAACAGACCGATCAGGGCGGGGCGCCCAACCATGGCCTGTGGCGGCGTTTCGACGAGGCCTGCAATGAGGCCCACAAGGTGGTCGAGGCCTGGGTCGACAAGGTCAAGGCCGATGCGGTCTTGCACCGCACGCAGCGCCTGGCGCTGATTGATGAAGTCACGGCCTGGGCTGCCGCCAATACGACGGCATTGGACGGCGATTGGCGCGGTTTCGCCCGCGTTGTACACCAGTTCCGGGACCGCTGGCGCGATGCGGGCCATATTGGCGAAAAAATGTTCGCCGAGCTGCAGCCGCTGTGGCACGCGGCGGTGACGCGGGCCGCCGCGCCGCTGGAAGCACTGCAGCAAGCCAGCGTGCTGCGACGCCAGGCCATGATCGACGAGGCGGCGGCGTTGGCCGCAACGCCGATGCTGCGGGTCGACGCCGTCAAGGCATTGCAGCAGCGATGGCAGGCAGAAGCCCAGGCGGTGCCGATGGAGCGCCGGTATGAGCAAAAGTTGTGGGACGCGTTTCGCAAGCCGATCGACGAGGCGTTTCAACGCAAGTCAGCCCAGCAACTCAAGGAAGAGGCGGCTCTGGGCGAGCATGACCGCGTCGTGCTGGAGGCATCCAAGGCGCTCGATGCTGCCAACAGCTCCGGCGATGCGCAGCGGATCCGCGCCGCGATGGCGGGCCTGGACGCCGCGTTACGGGGTCAGGCGCGGGCGCGTGACGCCCTTGCTGCAACGGGTCCATCCGCGACTGCCGCGGTTTCGAACCAAGGCGCCAGCGGTTCGATCACCGAAGCCTTCAAGCCGGCCGAGCCGGTGCTATCGGACGCCTCGGCTCGGCCCGAGAACGAGTCGGTCGTTGACGCTGTGCCCCCTGCGCCCGATGCCGAGTCCGGCAGCGCCGCGTCGGCAGCGCCGCAGCCGCCTCCAGCGCCTGTCGCCGCCAAGCCGGCTGCGCGGCCGGTAGTGGCCGTTCGGGGGGACGATCGGCCCGGTCTGCGTGCGAAGGACGCGGCGCCAGCGGGCGGCCGCACAGGACGGTTCGGCGACCGCAACGACACTCGGCGTGGACCGTCGGGCGCCGGTCGCAGCGACGGGCCTGGCGCGCCTGGCAGGGGCGGCGAGCGGGGCGACACCCGTTTTGGCGCGCAGCGGGACCACCATGCTGGCCGCCCCGACCATGATTCGCGCAACGAACGGCCGCACACGCCTCGGCTGGGCGATACCGCCTTCCGTGCCCAGCGCGATGCCATGGAGCGTGCCGAGATAGCATTGCGCAAGCTCGCCTCGCAGGCGCATGGCGAGGCCCTGGCGCAGTTGCTGGGTGCCTGGCAAGCACGAGATCCGCAGCAATTGCCGGCGGCTCAGGAACTCGGACCCAGGGTCGGATCAGGCGTTCGAACCGGCTGGATTCAAGCCTTGGGGGCAACGCCGGGGCCAGTGCCCGATACCGCCTTGCTGCGACTGGAGATGGCGGCCGAAGTGCCGACGCCGGCGGAACATCTGGACGCGCGGCGACAGTTCCAGTTGACACTCCTGACCCGGCGCAACGACCCATCGCCCGTCCAGACCTGGACCCAGGATGTGGGCCATGTGTTGCAGGGCAGGTTCGAGACCGGCGCCGAACGACGCCTGCGCGCAGCGCTCAAGGTGTTGCTCAAGCCTTGAACCACCGCGCGAGGCGGTCCTTGTCCCGCTATGCAGCCCCAGGCTGCAGCCGCGAACCCTGCGACAATCGCCGCTGACAACGCGGGCCGGGCCGATGGGGCATGCCGCAACGCAATGGGAGGCTGATAGTGGACTCCGTCGATGACCTGCTGCGCCGCCTGGAGCAACTCAACCAGATCGGGGTCTCGCTCTCGAAGGAGCGCGACATCACCCGGTTGCTCGAAAGCATCCTGCTCGCCGCCAAGACCATCACCAATGCGGACGGTGGCACCTTGTACCGCATGGTGGACGGCGAGGCCGAACTTCGGTTCGAGATCCTGCACACCGACTCTCTGCGCATTGCGATGGGTGGCAGTTCGGGCAAGGCCATCAGTTTTCCGAACCTGCCGCTGAAGGACGCCAGCGGCGCGCCCAACGATTCCCTGGTGGCCGCCTATGCCGCAATCCACCACCAGACCGTCAACATTGCCGACGCATATTCCGAGCCGAACTTCGACTTCTCCGGTACCCGCCGGTTCGACGAGCGCACCGGCTATCGCTCCAAGTCGTTTCTGGCGGTGCCGATGAAGAACCACGAGGGCGAGGTCATCGGCGTGCTGCAGTTGATCAATGCGCAAGCGGCCGGCAGTACCGAGGTTGTCGCGTTTTCGAGCGCCGACCAGAGCCTGGTTGAATCGCTGGCCTCGCAGGCAGCGATCGCCTTGACCAACCGCTTGTTGATTAGTCAGCTTGAAGCCTTGTTCGAATCGTTCATCAACCTGATCAACCTGGCGATCGATGAAAAATCCCATTACACCGGTGGCCATTGTCAGCGCGTACCGGCGCTGACCATGATGCTGGCCGAGGCGGTGAACCAGACCACCCAGGGTCCGATGGCGTCTTTCACGATGGACGACCGGGACCGTTACGAGCTCAAGATCGCGGGCTTGCTGCATGATTGCGGCAAGGTCACCACGCCGGTGCATGTGGTGGACAAGGCGACCAAGCTGCAGACTCTGTTTGACCGCATCGATCTGCTCGACACCCGGTTCGAGGTGCTCAAGCGCGATGCCCAGATCAATGCGCTGCGCCAACAACTGGCACTGCGGCCCAAGACCGATGCACATTCCGAGGCCGCGCTTTGGGAGCAATGCAAGGCCGATATAGCCGCGATCGACGATGACCGGGCCTTTTTGCGCGCCACCAACACCGGAGCCGAAAAAACCCAGGATGCCGACATCGAACGGGTACGCCAGATCGCGGCCAGCCGGGTGTGGCGCAACGTCGACGGCGTGGAGACCGGATTCCTGGCTGCCGATGAACTCGAGAACCTCACGATACGCGCCGGAACGCTGACGCAGACCGAACGCAGCACCATCAACCACCATATCGTGGCCACGATCAGGATGCTGGAACAGTTGCCTTGGCCCCGGCATTTGCGCAACGTGCCGGAGTATGCGGGCGGCCACCATGAACGCATGGACGGCAAGGGCTATCCCAAGGGCCTGACGCGCGACCAGATGTCGGTGCAGGCGCGGGTGATGGGCATCGCCGATATCTTCGAGGCGCTGACCGCCAGCGACCGCCCCTACAAGCTGGGCATGAAGTTGTCGCAGGCCATGGGCATCATGCACCGGTTCAAGCTAAACGGCCATATCGACCCCGATCTGTTCGATGTGTTCGTGGCCCGGAAGGTGTATGTCCAGTACGCCGAGCAGTTTCTGGACCCCTGGCAGATCGACGAGGTCAACCTGCCTGCCCAGGCGCCTTGAAGAACGCGTCGAACATCGGAACCAGGCCCGCAAAGTCACGCGCGAACTGGCTCTGATTGACAAAATAGGCTTCGCTGACAACGGCGAAGAACTCGTCGAGCGAGGTGGCGGCATAAGGGTCCAGCCAGGGCGGCGTGGCGCCGAAGCGTTCCGCCAGGCTCAACTGGTCGCAGAACGCCAGATAGTGGTGTTCGAGCGCGGCGCGCCACGCCGTGCGCGCATGCGCGGCGCTAGTGGCACCCATGAATCCGTCCGGCAGCGCAGGGCAACCGTCTGGCGCGCCATTGCGCATGTCGATCTTGTGCACAAACTCATGGATCACGACGTTGTAGCCGTCTCGGGCGGAAGCGCCGGCCTCCTGCACATCCTGCCAGCTCAACGTTACCGGCCCGTCCTGCATCGCCTCGCCACTGAGCACCTCCTGGTAGCTATGCACCACGCCGGCGTCATCGATGTTCTCGCGTCGCGCCACGACGGAACCCGGGTGGACCACAATGCCGACGAAATCATCGTACCAGCCGATGCCGACCAGCGGCGCCTGCAGATGCAGCACCGGCAAGCAGGCCTGCGCTGCGATCGCCACGGCCATCGCGTCGGTGATCAGCAGCCCGTCTGCGCCATGGAACTCCTTGGTATCCAGGAACGCACGGGCCATCAGGCGCAGGGCGTTGGCGCTGGGCGCTTGCGGGTCTTCCAGAAAGGGAAAACGCGTCAGTGTCTCGCGCCACAGGGCCTGTGGAATGGCATCCCCGCGGGCGTGGCGCCTGCCGGTCAGGGTTCGCAACCAGCGCATCATCGCTCCGGCATCGCCTCAATGTGCTTCGGAAGGGGACAGCCGTTGCAACGCGACGGGTTCGCCCGTGTCATCGAGCAGCAGGCGCAGCACCTGCGCACGCATCGGCGTCGCCAGCAGGTCCCAATCACTCAACACGATGCGGCGCAAGCCGCCGGCCAGGCTATGGTTGGCAGCCTGGTGGGTATGACCGTGAATCAGCGTGCTGGCCTTCGCATCGCGCAGCCATTGCAGCGTGGCCGTCGTGTCGACCGTGGAGGGCGACGGATGGGCACGCTTGTGTTGCTCGCTTTGGCTGCGCAGCTCGCGTGCAATCCATTGGCGCTTGGCCAGTGGTTGCGCGAGAAACCCGGTTTGCCACGCGGGGCTGCGGACCATGACCCTGAACCGCTGGTAATCCACATCATCGAGGCACAGGGCGTCACCGTGCGACAACAACCAGCGTTGGGATCCCAGTTGCAGTACGCACGGATCGTCCAGTGCCTGCATGCCGCTGGCGCGCAGGCATTGCGCGCCGACCAGGAAGTCCCGGTTGCCACAGATGAAGAAAAGTTCGAGATGCTCGCTGGCCTGTTGCAGCGTTCGAACGCATTGCCACTCGAAGCCATCGCCGACCGACGCTGCGCCGCCCTGGGGCGACAACACGTCATCGCCGACCCAGACCTCGAACAGGTCGCCGAGTATGAATACCGCCTGTGCAGTGGTGTGCTGCAGGTATTGCTGCCAGGCCGCGAAAGTCGCGCGCTCGCTGGCGTGCAGGTGCAGATCGGAAATGAAGTCAACCGCGCGCCAGTGCGGCCGGGCCTCAACCCGGGGCCACAGCCCCGCAGCATCGGCTTTGTGATCGCCCCCAGCCCTGGCTTCGCCAGGCCCCCCGAGGGGGTGCAAGAAAACTTGGGAGCGGCCTGGCGCTTTCTTGTGATCGCCCCCAGCCCTGGCTTCGCCAGGCCCCCCGAGGGGGTGCAAGAAAACTTGGGAGCGGCCCGGCGCTTTCTTGGGAGGTCCGCCCGTGCGCAACTGCGGCATGGTTCAGCGGCGGCGCCGGGGGTTGGCCCGGCGCGCGGCCATCAGATGGCGACGGCCTTGGCGATCACCACGTCGTCATGGGGCACGTCGTCGTGGAAACCCTTGCGGCCGGTCTTGACGGTCTTGATCTGGTCGACGATCTCGGTGCCCTTGACGACCTTGCCGAACACGGCATAACCCCAGCCCTGCGCGGAGGGTGCGGTGTGGTTCAGAAAACCGTTGTCGGCCACGTTGATGAAGAACTGCGCGGTTGCCGAATGCGGATCGTTGGTGCGTGCCATGGCCACCGTGTAGTTGTTGTTCTTGAGCCCGTTGTCGGCTTCGTTGGCGATCGCAGTGCCGCTCATTTTTTCCTTCATGCCGGGTTCGAAACCGCCGCCCTGGACCATGAAGCCGGGAATGACGCGGTGGAACACGGTGTTGTCGTAGTGGCCCTTGTTGACGTACGCGAGGAAGTTGGCTGCCGATTTCGGCGCCTTTTCCAGTTCGAGTTCGAGCGTGATGACGCCCAGTTTGCTGATATGGAGTTCGACTTGCGGATTGCTCATGTTTATTTCACCAGGGTTGCAGAGTTGATAACGAGGGCTGTCTTGGGTACATCTGATGGAAAGGGGCCGCCACTGGCGGTAGGGGCGGTCTTCATTTTCAGGACGACATCCATGCCGCTCACCACCTTGCCAAAAACCGTGTAGCCGAACAGCTGCGTGGCATTGATCAGATTGGCGCGCGGCGTGTTTTCATAGATCCGCCCTTGATACTCGAATTTGGGCACCGGATCGCCGGGCGGAATCAGGATCGGGTCCAGGAACGCGTTGTCCTTGACGTTGATGAAGAACTGCGCACTGGCCGAGTGCGGGTCGTTGGTGCGGGCCATTGCCAGCGTGCCGACCACATTGCGCTGCCCGCCCTTGGACAGCGCATCCCGGCCTTCATGCACCACCGGGGAACGGGTCTTCTTTTCTACAAAGCGCGCGTCGAAGCCACCACCTTGCACCATGAAGTCGTCGATCACCCGATGAAAAATCGTGCCGTCATAGTGCTTGTCCTGCACGTACTGCAGGAAGTTGCCGACGGTCTTGGGTGCCTTGTCGGGGTAGACCTCGACGATGAACTCACCGGCGCTGGTGCTGAACCGCACGCGTGGTGCGTCCTGGGCCAGTGCCATTGGCGCGATGCACATGGCGGCGATGGCGGCGGCCACGATGGCGCGGCGGTTCGATCGGATTGCAGATGGATGCACTGCGGGTTTCCTTCCTGGTTTGTGATTGGTGGCTGGCGACCATGGCCAGCGTCGCATCATTTGGATGCGGAGGCAGCGGGCGCGGGCGGCGCGACAGGACCGGGAAACGGCGCCAATCGACTCGCTGTCGGGTTGTTGATCAGTTGGCGGATCAGCACCAGCTTGGGTGCCGCCGTGGTGTTGCCGGCATCGAGCTGAACAGCCGTTCGGTAGGCTTCGTTGGCCAGTCTTGCGTAGACATCGCCCAGATTCTCATGCGCAATCGCGTAGCTGCGGCTGTTGCGCGTGGCCATCTCCAGCGCCTCGCGCGCCTTCTCGTACTTGCCCTGGCTGGCATACAGCACGGCGACGTTGTTGTACGGTTCGGGCAACTCGGGGTAGTCCTGGATCAGGTTGGTGTAGGTGGTGATCGCCGCATCGCGCTGCCCGCCATCCTGTTGGATCAGCCCCTTGAGAAAACGCATTTGCGGATCCCGTGGATTTTTCGCCAGGTACTGATCGGCCTTGGTCATCGCCTGGGACAACTGCCCGTCGCGCAGCAATTGGTTTACCGGCGCATAGTCGTCGGCGTGCGCGGCTCCAGAACCGAGGGTGGCGACGAGGCAGAACAGGCGAATGCACTGACCAATGCCGCTGCCGGGGTGCATCATGAATTCTCCTGGTGCGGGTATGCGGTGCGCCGCGAACAGCGGGGCTCTATACTGTTTGCGATTGTAGCCCAGGGGTCGGGATCACCCGGCCTTGACAAGGTCAGCACTGCGCTACGAAACTCCCAATTTCCTCGCGTACGCCCTCGCTTGTTCCTGCTGCCTTTTTCGGGCGCCCACCCGCCAACATGAGCCTTCGCATCTACAACACGCTGTCGCGTGCCGTCGAACCTTTTGCTCCGATTGAATCGGGCCATGTGCGCATGTATGTCTGCGGCATGACCATCTATGACCTGTGCCACATCGGGCACGCGCGCATGATGATGGCGTTCGATGTGGTGCAACGCTGGCTCAAGGCCAGCGGCCTGCGCGTCACCTATGTACGCAATATCACCGACATCGACGACAAGATCATCCGGCGCGCCGTTGAACGCGGCATCCCGATCCGCGCGTTGACCGACGAGATGGTGATCGCGATGAACCAGGACATCGGCGCCCTGGGCATCGAGGCGCCTTCACTGGAGCCGCGTGCGACCGAATTCGTGCCGCAGATGCTCAATATGATCGATCGGTTGCGCGAGATGGGGCTGGCCTACCAGACCGATGGCGGTGATGTCAACTTTTCGGTGCGCAAGTTCCCCGGCTACGGCAAGTTGTCGGGCAAGTCGCTCGATGAACTGCGCGCCGGCGAGCGGGTCGCGGTACTCGAAGGCAAGCAGGATCCGCTGGATTTCGTTTTGTGGAAGTCGGCCAAGGAGTCCGAGCCGCCAGACGCAAAATGGGACAGCCCGTTCGGCAAGGGACGGCCTGGCTGGCATATCGAATGCTCGGCCATGTGCGGACAGACCCTGGGCGAGACGATCGACATCCACGGCGGCGGCGCCGACCTGCAGTTTCCGCACCACGAGAATGAGATCGCGCAAAGCGAAGCGGCCAATGGCAAGCCCCTGGCACGGTTCTGGGTGCACAATGGTTTCGTGCGGGTGGACAACGAGAAGATGTCCAAGAGTCTGGGCAATTTCTTCACCATCCGCGATGTGCTGGCGCGTTATGACGCCGAGACGGTGCGCTTTTTCCTGGTGCGGGCGCATTACCGCAGCGCGTTGAATTACAGCGACCAGCATCTGGACGATGCTGCCACGGCGCTCAAACGCTTGTACACAGCCTTGCAGACGGTTGCGCCGCAGCAGGGCGTGCCGGTAGATTGGAAAGAACCGTTCGCGGCGCGATTCAAGGCCGCGATGGACGAGGACTTTGGCACGCCGGAGGCGATCGCGGTGTTGTTCGACCTGGCCAGTGAGGTCAATCGCTCCCGCTCGCATGGGCTGTCCGGGCAACTCAAGGCGCTGGGTGCGTGCCTGGGCGTGCTGCAGGTGCAGCCTGATGAATTCCTCAAGCGCGGCGCTGGTGGTGCGCGCAAGTTGGCCGACGATGCGCAGATCGACGCGATGGTTGCGCAGCGCTCCCAGGCCAAGCTGGGTCGCGACTTTGCCCAGGCAGACCGGATACGACGGCAGTTGTCCGATCTGGGCATCGTGCTCAAGGACGGGCCTGCGGGTACCCAATGGGAGCGCGCATGATGGCAAAGTGGTCACACGATGCGAGATTGTCAAGGGAGCGTCGCTAGGATGAAACAGCCCCCACGTTCACTGCGTTCGCTGCCCCCCAAGGGGGCTGTCAGTACCTTCGGAACGGCCGGGCGGTACTGACATGGCAAGCGCGAGCGAAACCGTGCAATCCCTGGCCCAGCCCGGCTATTGGGAGGACGCCTGCAAGCATCTGTCGCGCAAGGACCGGGTCATGAAGCGCCTGATCGCGCAGTCTGACGGCGCCTGTCTGCAGACCCGCGGCGATGCGTTCATCACCCTGGCGCGCAGCATCGTGGGGCAACAGATCTCGGTCAAGGCGGCGCAGCACGTGTGGGACCGGTTTGTCGTGCTACCGCGCAAGATGACGGCCGCCAATGTGCTCAAGCTCAAGGTCGACGACATGCGCGCTGCGGGGCTGTCGGCGCGCAAAGTGGAGTACCTGGTCGACCTGGCGCTGCATTTCGACAGCGGATCGATCGACGTGCAGGCGTGGTTGTCGATGGACGACGAGGCCATCATCACGGACCTGGTGGGCATCCGTGGCATCGGTCGCTGGACGGCCGAAATGTTCTTGATTTTTCATCTGATGCGGCCCAATGTGTTGCCGCTCGACGATATCGGTCTGATCAACGGCATCAGCCGCAACTATTTTTCCGGCGATGTGGTCAGTCGAAGCGACGCGCGCGATGTGGCCGTAGCCTGGACACCGTACTGCAGCGTGGCGACTTGGTATATTTGGCGCTCGCTCGATCCGCTGCCAGTGGCCTATTGACAGGCCGCGCAGTGCTAGGCGGCCGGTCGTTCTGATTGGCCGCCGCACGATGCGTTGTTCACGACATGGAGCCTGATGGTGGCAAAAAAGACATTCCTCGATTTTGAGCAACCGATCGCAGAGCTTGAATCCAAGATTGAAGAGTTGCGCTATGTGCAGACTGAATCGGCGGTCGATATTTCGGCCGAGATTTCACAGCTGAGCAAGAAGAGCCAGCAACTCACCAAGGACATCTACAGCGACCTGACGCCTTGGCAGATCACCAAGATCGCGCGCCATTCCGAGCGGCCGTACACGCTGGACTATGTCAACGAGATATTCACCCATTTCGTCGAGATGCACGGTGACCGGCATTTTGCCGACGACCTGAGCATCGTCGGTGGCCTGGCTCGGTTCAACGGCACGCCCTGCATGGTGATTGGCCAGCAGAAGGGTCGCGGCACCAAGGAACGGGCGTTGCGCAACTTCGGCATGTGCAAGCCCGAGGGTTACCGCAAGGCGCTGCGGCTGATGAAGACGGCCGAGAAGTTCAAGCTGCCGGTGTTCACCTTTGTCGATACGCCGGGCGCGTATCCCGGTATCGATGCCGAGGAGCGCGGCCAGTCCGAGGCGATCGGGCGCAACATCTTTGAGATGACCCAGCTCGAAGTGCCCATCATTACCACCATCATCGGCGAAGGCGGTTCCGGCGGTGCATTGGCTATTTCGGTGGCCGACCAGGTGCTCATGCTGCAGTATTCGGTGTATTCGGTTATCAGCCCGGAAGGTTGCGCATCGATCCTGTGGAAGACCTCCGACAAGGCGCTGGACGCCGCCGACGCGATGGGCATCACCTCGCACCGTCTCAAGGCGCTGGGCCTGATCGACAAGATCGTCAACGAACCGGTCGGCGGCGCGCACCGTGACCACAAACAGATGGCGGCCTTTTTGCGCCGCGCCCTGGGCGATGCGTTTCGCCAGGTCAGCGACCTCAAGGTCAAGGAATTGCTGGATCGCCGTTATGAACGGCTGCAGAGCTATGGTCGATTCACCGACACCAAGGCCGAGGCCAAGGTTGGCGGTAAATAGCGGGTTCAGCCTTGGCCGTAGCGGTCGATGTGCCCGGCAGCGGTTGCCGTCACATCTGCGCAACCACACTTGGTACCTGAACCGCGTTTGCCGGCCATAGCCATGCGTGCTACGTTCCAGCGCGCGATCGCCGATTTTTCACCGCAGCTGCCCTTGGCCGTGGCTATGAGCGGTGGCGCGGACTCCACTGCCTTGTTGCTGGCCTGCGTCCGCAAATGGCCGGCGCAGGTAGTGGCCATTCACGTGCACCATGGGCTGCAGGCTGCGGCCGACGGGTTTGAGCTTCATTGCGCCATACTGTGCGCCGAACTGGACGTGGCATTGATTGTGCGCCGTGTCGATGCGCGGCACGCGCCAGGGGAAAGCCCGGAAGAAGCGGCGCGCACAAGCCGCTACCAGGCCCTGGATGCCGCCGTGCGCGATGCTGACGGCAGCATTCGCTACCCGAGCGTGGCACTGGCTCAGCATGCCGACGACCAGGTCGAAACCATGCTGCTGGCGCTGAGTCGGGGCGCGGGATTGCCAGGGCTTGCCGCGATGCCGATGCAGTGGCTGCGCTCTGGCGTGACCTTTCACCGTCCCTTGTTGTCCGTTCCCGCGCCAGACCTGCGCGCATGGCTGCAGCAGCAAGGCGTGGCGCATGTGGAAGACCCCAGTAACTTGGACGAGACCTTCACGCGCAACCGCATCCGGGCACAATTGCTGCCCGCGCTGGATTCTGCGTTCCCGCAGTTTCGCGAGACCTTTGCGCGCAGTGCGCGCCATGCGGCGCAGGCGCAGCACTTGCTCGACGCTTTGGCCGACCTGGACCTCGACCGGATCGGCACACCCGATGGCCTGTCGCTCGCCGGCCTGCACTTGATCTCCCTCGACCGACAGGCCAATGTGCTGCGCCGCTGGCTCAGGGCCCGCCATGGCGTGGTGCCCAGCGCCGTTCAGCTGCAGGAGTTGATGCGCCAGATCGCCGCCTGCACCACGCGCGGACATGGCATCGACATCCTGGTGGCAGGAGGCTTTGCCCGACGCCGTGGCGCGTCCCTGTGTTGGTACAATGGCCGGCCCGATCCGACCTAGCCGTACACGGCTACCAGGTCCGCTGCCACAGCAAAGGCGGGCGCAGCAACCATAGCGCGGGCGCACCAGAATCCGACTTCCTCATATTCAATGGCTTTGATCGTTCACAAATACGGCGGCACGTCGATGGGCTCGACCGAGCGCATCCGCAATGTCGCCAGGCGGGTCGCCAAGTGGGCCCAGGCCGGGCACCAGATGGTCGTGGTGCCCAGCGCCATGAGTGGCGAGACGAATCGCCTGCTGGCCCTGGCCAAGGAACTTGCGCCCGAGAAACCGACGTCCGACTACAGCCGCGAACTCGACATGCTGGCGGCCACCGGCGAGCAGGCATCCTCTGCGCTGCTGGCCATTGCGATGCAGGCCGAGGGCCTGGAGTCGGTCAGCTACGCGGGATGGCAAGTCCCGATTCGCACCAATAACGCCTACACCAAGGCGCGCATCGAGTCGATCGACGACAAGCGGGTGCGCGCCGACCTTGCCAAGGGCAAGGTTGTCATCGTGACCGGTTTCCAGGGCATGGACGAGCACGGAAACATCACGACGCTGGGCCGGGGCGGCAGCGACACCTCGGCGGTGGCGGTGGCTGCCGCGCTGAAGGCGCAAGAGTGCATGATCTATACCGACGTCGATGGTGTCTACACCACCGACCCGCGGATGGTGCCGGAGGCGCGGCTCCTGAAGACCGTCAGTTTTGAAGAAATGCTGGAGATGGCGTCACTGGGCTCCAAGGTGCTGCAGATCCGATCGGTCGAGTTTGCCGGCAAGTACCGGGTGCCATTGCGGGTACTGTCCAGTTTCACGCCCTGGGACATCCCCATCGCGCAAGAGGCCGAATCCGGCACCCTGATCACTTTCGAGGAAGACGAACATATGGAACAAGCCATTGTTTCGGGTATTGCGTTCAATCGCGACGAGGCCAAGATTTCGGTGCTGGGTGTGCCCGACACCCCGGGCATCGCTTACCAGATCCTGGGTCCTATCGCGGAGGCGAACATCGACGTCGACGTCATCATCCAGAACCTGAGCAAGGACGGTCGGACCGATTTCAGCTTCACGGTGCACCGCAACGACTACGCCAGGGCGATGGACCTGCTCAAGGAGCAGGTGGTCGGCAACCTGGGCTCCAAAGAGGTTGTCGGCGACGCCAAGATCTGCAAGGTCTCCATCGTCGGCATCGGCATGCGCAGCCATGTCGGCGTGGCGAGCCGGATGTTTCGCGTGCTGAGCGAGGAGGGCATCAACATCCAGATGATCTCCACCAGCGAGATCAAGACCTCGGTGGTGATCGACGAGAAATACATGGAGCTGGCGGTACGCGCCCTGCACAAGGCCTTCGACCTGGACCAGGTTCCGGCTGACACCATCTCCCAGTCGTGAGATAATTTCTTCGCCATCGATTGGATTGACAGGAAACGTGACCGAGTGGCCGAAGGTGCTCCCCTGCTAAGGGAGTATGGGGTGTAGAGCCTCATCGAGGGTTCGAATCCCTCCGTTTCCGCCAAATTTCCAATAGATTCGGGCCTTCGCGGCCCGTTTTGCTTTGCCGTATACCATTCCGTATATCAAACAAGTTGCAGTGCTGCGCATCCGCAGCATTTTTGCGTTCATTCAATCGCACCCGAATCACCACACGCGCCCTTCACTGCGGCGTCGGGACCTGCGCTGTGCTGTCAGTCTCTCGCTGCTGGGATCAGCGAATGTTTTGCGGGAATGGCCGTAGCACGGCGCAGGCGAGTGGCAAGTCTCGTCATTGCAGTAGCTTTGCCCTGGCGTCCAGCGCGGCGAGGCGTTGCTGCAACGCTTCGTTTGCCTCCGACGAAGCGCCGCGAGTTGATTTTTCCGTCGGCAGTGTCGGTGACACCGGACCATTCAGTGTCTGAGACCCTGCAGCTATCGCCGCC
>JAYUQC010000259.1:0-19393 GCA_043759735.1 Rhodoferax sp. | reverse complement strand
TGCTCAGTTTCTCACCCGCCATGACCCTTGCGGCGATGGCGGCGACGGGTGAACCGGTGGCTTTGGCGACGAAGGGCACCGTCCGCGAGGCGCGGGGGTTAACCTCCAGCACGTAAATCACCCCGTCCTTGATGGCGAATTGCACGTTCATCAGGCCAACGACGCCCAAAGCCAGCGCCATTTGGGCGGTTTGGCGTTTCATCTCGTCAATCACCTCGCGGCCCAGCGAATAGGGCGGCAGGGAACAGGCGCTGTCACCGGAATGCACCCCGGCTTCCTCGATATGTTCCATCACTCCCGCGACATGCACATCGGTGCCGTCGCAGATGGCGTCAACGTCCACCTCGGTGGCGTCGGTGAGGTATGAATCCAGCAACACTGGGCTGTCGCCCGACACATGCACGGCGGTGGCGATGTAGCGGGCGAGGTGTTCGTCGTCGCGGACAATCTCCATCGCCCGGCCACCCAGCACGTAAGACGGGCGGATGACCAGCGGATAGCCGACGCGTTTGGCAATCTGCATCGCCTCGGCTTCCGAACGGGCGGTGCCATTGTTGGGTTGTTTCAGGCCAAGTTTTTGCAGCAGGTCCGAGAAGCGCTCGCGGTCTTCGGCAAGGTCGATGGCATCGGGACTGGTGCCAAGGATGGGGATGCCTTCGGCATGCAGGGCGTCGGCCAGTTTCAGCGGGGTTTGGCCGCCGAATTGGACGATGACGCCTTTCAGCGTGCCGTTCTCCTGCTCGACGCGCAGGATTTCCAGCACGCATTCCAGCGTCAGCGGCTCGAAATACAGCCGGTCGGACGTGTCATAATCGGTCGAGACGGTTTCCGGGTTGCAGTTGACCATGATGGTCTCATAACCGTCTTCCCGCAGGGCCAGCGCCGCGTGGACGCAGCAGTAGTCGAATTCGATGCCCTGCCCGATACGGTTCGGACCGCCACCGAGCACCATGATCTTCTTGCGGTCGGTCGGCGCAGCCTCGCATTCGTCCTCATAGGTCGAATACAGGTAGGCGGTATTGGTCGGAAACTCGGCCGCGCAGGTGTCGACCCGTTTGTAAACGGGACGCACACCCAGGGCGCGGCGCAGCGTGCGGATCACCGTGTCGGTCGTTTTGAGCTGCCGCGCCAGGCGGCGGTCAGAGAAACCCTTGCGCTTGAGCGCGCGCAACGTGGGCGCGTCAATATCATCCAGGGTCTTGGTCTCGAGTTCGAGTTCGATCTTGACGATTTCTTCGATCTGGGTCAGGAACCAGCGGTCGATCTTGGTCAGCGCGAACACCTCCTCGACCGTCATGCCCAATGCGAACGCATCGCCCACATACCAGATCCGCTCCGGCCCGGGTTCGCCCAGTTCCTTCTCGAGCACCTCGCGGTCCTGCGTCTTCTCGTTCATGCCGTCGACACCGACCTCCAGTCCGCGCAGCGCCTTCTGGAACGACTCCTGAAAGGTCCGGCCGATCGCCATCACCTCGCCAACCGATTTCATCTGAGTCGTCAGACGCGAGTCAGCGGTCGGAAATTTTTCAAACGCGAAGCGCGGTATCTTGGTCACCACATAGTCGATGCTCGGCTCGAAACTCGCAGGCGTCGCGCCGGCCGTGATCTCGTTGCGCAATTCATCGAGCGTATAGCCAATGGCCAGTTTTGCGGCGATTCGGGCAATCGGGAACCCGGTTGCCTTGGACGCCAGCGCCGAGGAACGGCTGACCCGCGGGTTCATCTCGATGACCACCATGCGGCCGTCATCCGGATTGATCGCAAACTGAACGTTCGAGCCACCCGTATCCACGCCGATCTCGCGCAACACCGCCAGCGAGGCATTGCGCAGGATCTGGTATTCGCGGTCGGTCAGGGTCTGAGCCGGTGCCACCGTGATCGAGTCGCCGGTATGCACACCCATCGGGTCCAGGTTCTCGATCGAGCATACGATGATGCAGTTGTCCGCCTTGTCACGCACCACTTCCATCTCGTACTCTTTCCAGCCCAGCAGCGACTCCTCGATCAGCAACTCGCTGGTGGGCGACGCCTCCAGGCCGCGCTTGCAGATGGTCTCGAATTCCTCGGCGTTGTAGGCGATGCCGCCGCCGGTGCCGCCCAGCGTGAAACTGGGACGGATCACGGTCGGAAAGCCAAGCGTCTTTTGCACGGTCCAGGCCTCCTCCAGGCTGTGGGCGATGCCCGAGCGGGCCGAACCGAGTCCGATCCGCGTCATGGCCTGCTTGAACTTCAGCCGGTCCTCGGCTTTTTCGATCGCGTCGGGGCTGGCGCCGATCAACTCGACCTTGTACTGGTTGAGCACGCCGTTGTGCCACAGGTCCAGCGCACAGTTCAATGCGGTCTGGCCACCCATGGTGGGCAGGATCGCGTCCGGCCGTTCCTTGGCGATGATCTTCTCGACTGTCTGCCAGGTGATCGGCTCGATATAGGTGACGTCGGCCGTGGCCGGATCAGTCATGATCGTGGCAGGATTGCTATTGATCAGGATGACCTTGAAACCCTCTTCGCGCAAGGCCTTGCATGCCTGTACACCGGAGTAGTCGAACTCGCAGGCCTGGCCGATGATGATCGGGCCAGCGCCAATGATCAGGATGCTCTTGATATCGGTACGCTTAGGCATTGTGGCTCCGGCGGGGCGCGTCCATGAGCGCCACGAAGCGCTCGAACAGATAGGCAATATCGTGCGGCCCAGGTGATGCTTCCGGGTGCCCCTGGAAGCCCAGCGCCGGGCGATCGGTACGCCGCAGGCCCTGCACCGTGGAATCGAACAGGCTGATATGGGTGGGAACCAGGTTCGCCGGCAGGCTGTCAAAGTCGACCGCGAAGCCGTGGTTCTGGCTGGTGATGCTGACCTGGCCGGACTCAAGGTCCTTCACCGGGTGGTTGGCGCCATGATGGCCGAACTTCATCTTGAAGGTCCTGGCTCCAGAGGCCAGCGCCATGATCTGGTGCCCCAGGCAGATCCCGAAGGTCGGCGTATTCGTCTCCAGCAATTCCCGAACGGCCGCGATCGCATAGCCACAAGGTTCAGGGTCCCCGGGACCGTTGGACAGGAAGATGCCATCGGGCTTGAGCGACAGGGCCTGCCGCGCGCTGGTTTGGGCCGGGACGACCGTCACCCGGCATCCGCGCTCGGCCAGCATGCGCAGGATATTGCGCTTGACGCCGAAGTCATACGCGACAACATGGAGACGCGGCGCCACCAGCGTGCCAAAACCAGGCCCGGCTTCGCCGGCGGTGCCGGCAAGCGACCATTCGGTTTGCGTCCAGCCGTAACTCTCGTTGGTTGTCACCACCTGGGCGAGGTCCAGCCCGGCCATGGATGGCGCGGCCCGCGCCTTGGAGACTGCTTCGGCCACCAGCGACTCCGTCATGTCTTGCCCGGCCGCCAGTGCGAGGATGCAACCGTTCTGGGCACCCTGGTTGCGTATCTGGCGCGTCAGCTTGCGGGTGTCGATATTGGCGATGGCAACTGTATTTTCCGCCGCAAGATAAGTCTGCAGCGACCCCATCTGCCGGAAATTGGACACCACTGCGGCAAGATCGCGGATGACCAGGCCTGCGACCTGGATCTTGCCGGACTCCATGTCCTGCGTATTGACGCCGTAATTGCCGACATGCGGATAGGTCAGGGTAACGATTTGCTGGCAGTAGCTCGGGTCGGTCAGTATTTCCTGGTAGCCCGTCATCGAGGTGTTGAATACGACTTCGCCAACACGGACGCCCGTGGCGCCAATGGACTCACCCAGGTACGTCGTGCCGTCGGCGAGTGCCAGTAGGGCGAGAGGATTGTTTCCCTTGAGAGACAAGAGCACGGGAATCTCCGGATTGATTTCGGGTACACCCAAGCAGCCCCAAGACTGGGCTCTGGATGCTGCTCTTAAAAGGGGGATTTGACTTGAGAAACGCTTGGGGCGGTTGCTTTCTCAAAAGCTCTGCATTATAGCCCAGGGGCACGGGCCATGACCCTGGAAATGACGCTGCCGACCGTCAGTTCGAGCGGCCCGCCGAACTGGCGTGCAGGCAAATGGCCGCTGCCGCCGCGACGTTGAGCGACTCCTCGCCACCGGGCTGTCCAATCCGGCACCAGGCAACGGCCCTTTGCGCGACCGCCGGGCCCAGACCCTGGCCCTCATGTCCGAACGCCCAGGCGCATGGCCAGGGCAAGGCACTCGCATGAAGCGCATCGCCCTGATGCGAACTGGTGGCGATCACAGGCACCGTCAGTACCGTCAGTTCGGACGGCTCCAGTCCTTCCACTAGATGGAGTCCGAAATGGGCGCCCATACCGGCACGCAATACCTTGGGCGACCATAGCGCCGCGCTACCCTTGAGGGCCAGCACCTGCCGGAATCCAAACGCAGCAGCACTGCGCAAGATCGAGCCGACGTTGCCCGCGTCCTGCACCCGATCGAGCAACACCGAGGCAACCTGCGGCAACGGCGCAACATGTGCGGGAAGGTCGATGACGAACCCCATGCGCGCCGATGACGCCAACCCACTGCAGGCATCGAACAGAGCGTCAGGCACGATAACCGTTCGCTGCGCCACCGCCCGCCGCGCACCCGGTGCGGCATCCCAACCCGACTGGGCGAAAAACGCCACGGCCGGTGCGACACCCCGTTGCAGCGCCGCGCCGCATAAATGATCGCCCTCGACCCAGAACTGCCCCAGCGTGCGGTAGGCGGTGTTATCGCGGGCCAGTCGGCGCACCAGTTTGACGATGCCGTTGTCACGCGACGCCACATGGCTGAGCTCGCCTTTTGCCAATTCCCTCACGCCAGCACCTGGGCGACGGGCGCAAAACTGCGGCGGTGTTCGGGACAGGCGCCCAGCCGCCGCAATGCTGCCAGATGCTGGGCCGTGCCGTAGCCCTTGTGCTCGGCAAATCCATAGCCGGGGTACTGGGCATGCAACTGCGCGCACCAGCGGTCACGATGCACCTTGGCAACAATCGACGCCGCCGAGATCTCGGCCACCAGCGCATCACCGCCGATCACCGCCTCAGCACGCACCGTGAGCATGGGTATCCGATTGCCATCCACCAGCACATTGGCAGGCGTCAGGCGCAGGCCCTCCACGGCGCGGCGCATCGCCAGCATCGTTGCCTGCAGAATGTTCAACTGATCGATCTCCCGCACCGATGCCGATCCAACCGCGCAGCACAGGGCCCGGGCACACACCAGATCAAACAGCCGTTCACGCTGGGCCGCGCTCAGCTTCTTCGAGTCGGCCAGACCGACGATCGGATTGCGGGCGTCCAATATCACGGCCGCCGCCACGACCGGCCCGGCCAGCGGTCCGCGTCCGGCTTCGTCCACGCCGGCTACAAGGCCTGGACCGTCCCAGGGCAGATGGGCCTGCTCAGGCCGTGAGAATTGTTTCAATCGCATCGGTTGCACAGCGGGAAGTATCACACCGCAACTGGGCATGCAGGTCATCAAATCGCGCTTGCAGCGCGGCAACCCGATCGGGCGTATCCAGCCAATCAGACACCGCAGTCGCAAGTGCCGCGGGGGTCGCCTGTTCCTGCAACAACTCCGGAACCACAAAATCCTGGCACAGGATATTGGGCAGCCCCACCCATGGTTGCAGGCGTTTGCGCCGCATGATCTGCCAGGACAACCAGTGCATGTTGTACGCAATCACCATCGGTCGTTTGAACAACGCCGCCTCCAGGGTCGCTGTGCCACTGGTTATCAGTGTGACATCGCAGGCGGCCAGGGCTGCGTGTGACCGACCCGCAATGACTTGCAGCCGTTCGCCCAGGCCGGCCGCTCGAGCGGCCTGCTCCACGTCTGCCAACAGCGATGGCACCGTAGGAACAATGCACTGCAACCGGGGACGCTCGCGTATCAGCAGCGCTGCGGCCGCGAAGAAGCAAGCCGCCAGGTACTGGATCTCGGAGCGACGGCTGCCGGGCAGAATTGCCAGCACCACCGCATCGGGCTGCAATCCGAGCGCCGTACGCGCAGCAATCTTGTCTGGCTGCATCGGTATGACGTCGGCCAGCGGATGGCCGACATATGTTGCGGCGATGCCGTGCGTGCGCAGCAGTTCCGGTTCGAACGGGAACAGGCACAGCACATGGTCGACACTGGCGCGGATTTTCTCCATTCGCTCGGCACGCCAGGCCCAGACCGACGGGCATACGAACTGCACCGTGCGCACACCGCTACGCCGCAAGTCGCGCGCGAGATCCAGATTGAAATCTGGCGCATCAACGCCAATGAACAGGTCGGGACGGTCCGACAGCAAACGCTGCCGCAGCCGATCCCGAATGCCGACGATTGCGCGGTAGTGGCGCAGGACCTCGACATAGCCGCGCACGGCCAGCGCGTCGCTCGGCCACCAGGCCTCGAATCCGTGCTCCGCCATGCGTGGCCCACCGATGCCTCCGCACGACATACCCGGCCACCGCGACCGCATGCCCTGCAGCAGCAGACCGGCCAGCAGGTCGCCGGAGGCCTCACCGGCAACCATGGCCACCCGCGGCGGCGGCGACCATCGTCCGGCCCGCTCCGACGGCGCCACCAGTGCCATCAACGGCTACCGGACTATGCCGCGGCGCGGCGCAACGTTTGCCAGGAAGTCGCCCATCATGACCAGGTCGGACTGCGCCAGCGGATGCGTATCGACAAGTCCGGCGATGGCATCGACGGCCTGCTCGAGCGTCAACCCATCGCGATACAGCAACTTGTGCATGGCCTTGACCGCTGCCAAGCGTTGGGCCGAAAAGCCACGCCGGCGCAGGCCCTCAAAATTCATCGACCGCGCGCAAGCCGGCTGCCCCTGGCACATCACGAACGGCGGCAGGTCGGCGAACAGCAACGAACACATGGCGGTCATGCTGTGCGCGCCAATGCGAACGAACTGGTGCACGACGGTAAATCCCCCCAGGATCGCCCAGTCGCCGACATGCACGTGTCCGGCCAGCTGGGAACTATTGGCAAATATGGTGTTGCTGCCAACCTGGCAATCATGGGCCAGATGCACATAGGCCATGATCCAGTTGTCATCCTGCACCCGGGTCACTCCGACATCACCAGGGGAACCGATATTGAAGGTACAGAACTCGCGGATCGTGTTGCGATTGCCGATCTGCAACGCGCACGGTTCGCCGGCGTACTTCTTGTCCTGCGGAACAGCGCCAAGCGAGTTGAACTGGAAGATGCGGTTGTCGCAGCCGATCGTGGTATGGCCTTCGATCACGCAATGCGCGCCGATGGTGGTGCCAGCGCCGATGCGTACATGGGGCCCGACAATGGTGTAGGGGCCAACGACGACCGAGCTGTCTATTTCGGCGCCACTATCGACAATCGCCGTAGGATGGATCTTGTTGTGCACGCTGCGTCACCCCAGCGCGGCTAGGCGATGCGGCGCATGGTACAGAGCAGGTCAGCCTCCACGGCCAGGTCTTCGCCGACCAGTGCGCGCGACTTGAATTTGAATATGCCCGATTTCATGCGATCGAGCTGCACATGCAGCATCAACTGGTCGCCCGGCTCGACCGGGCGCTTGAAGCGCGCGCCATCGATGCCCGCAAAATAGTAGACCGTCTTGTCGTCTGGCGTGACGCCCAGCGTATCGAACGCCAGCAATGCAGCCGCCTGTGCCAATGCCTCCAGCATCAAAACACCGGGCATGACTGGCCGATGGGGAAAGTGGCCGGTGAAGAAAGGCTCATTCATCGAGACGTTCTTCAGTGCAACGATCCGCTTTCCCTTCTCGAGTTCAACCACTCGGTCCACCAGCAAGAATGGGTAGCGATGGGGCAATTGCTTGAGTATCTGGTGAATGTCCATCATGGCATCGAATTGTCCTGGCTGCGGTTTTCGAGGGCGCGCAAGCGCTCGCGCAAACCATGCAGCCGCTTGAGCGCGGCCGCGTTCTTTTCCCATTGGGCATTGTCGTCGATCGGAAACAGGCCGGTGTAGTGCCCCGGCTTGAGAATCGATCGGGTCACCACCGAGGCTGCAGAGATCTGCACATGATCAGTGATCACAAGATGCCCCAACACCACTGCCGCGCCGCCAATCGTGCAGTGCGCCCCAATGCTGGCTGATCCAGCCACTCCCACGCAGGCCGCCATCGCCGTATGCCGGCCAACCCGCACGTTATGGCCGATCTGGATCAGGTTGTCGAGCTTTACCCCGTCTTCAATCACCGTATCGGTCAGTGCCCCGCGATCAATACAGGTGTTTGCGCCGATCTCGACATCGTTCCCGACGACCACCGCTCCGAACTGCTCGATTTTTTCCCAGGCGCCCGCATTGGGCGCGAATCCGAATCCATCCGCGCCGATCACGACGCCACTATGCAGCAGGCAACGATCTCCCACCGTGCATCCTTCGCCCACCGTGACGCGCGCCTTGAGCACGGTACCGGCCCCGATGCTGGCCCCGCGTTCCACCACGCACAGTGGCCCGATCGACGCAGTCGAATCGATCGTCGCATCTGGGTCGATCACTGCACTTGGATGCACGAAGGGTTTGCTGTCCGCTTGCGTATGGCGTTTCCACAGCTGCGTGACCCGTGCGAAATAGAGGTAGGGCTGATCGACAATGATGCAAGCGCCACGTGCCACGGCCTGCAGCTCCAGCTCAGGCTCGACAATGACGCACAACGCTCGGGACGTCGACAACTGTTGCTGATAGCGCAGATGGCTGACGAAACTGAGCTGGCCAGGATCGGCAGCTCCAACCGATGCGAGACCGTTGACCACTGCATCCCGGTGTCCGTGCAGCGCGCCCCCCAGAGCGTCGACAATATTACCCAGGGTCAGCGACACGCGACCTCACCCTCAGGCCAACTACTTGGCTCCCGCGTTGAGTGCCTTGATCACCTTGTCGGTGATATCGTGCTTTGGATTGATGTAGACCGCATCCTGCAGCACAAGATCGTATTTCTCGGCTTCAGCGACCTGCTTGACGACCTTGTTCGCGCGCTCGAGAACCGTTTGCAGCTCTTCGTTCTTGCGCGAGTTCAGATCTTCCTGGAACTCACGACGCTTGCGTTGGAATTCGCGGTCCTGATCGACCAACTGGCGTTGCCGCGTATTGCGCTGCGTCTCCGACAATGTCGGCCCGTCCCGCTCCAGTTTGTCAGCCTGAGCCTTGATAGTGGCACCCAGATCGATCAGCTCTTTTTCGCGCTTCGAGAATTCCTGCTCCAACTTGGTCTGGGCGGCCTTGGCAGAAACAGTTTCCTTGAAGATGCGGTCCGTATTGACAAAGCCAATCCGAAACTCCTGAGCCTGTACCTGCGCGGCCATCGTCAATGCCGCCAGCACAACGGCAGCACACACGCGACTGGAAAAATTCTTCATTAGAAAGAGGTTCCGATTTGAAATTGGACTCGCTGGATTCTATCGCCAGTGAACTTGCGGATCGGATTGGCAATGGCCAGGCGCAACGGACCGACCGGTGATATCCAGCTGATGCCGACCCCAACCGAAGACCGCAATTGGCCCAGGCGCATGGGCTGGGACTCACTGAACACATTGCCGACGTCAATGAAACCGAACATGCGCAATGTGCGGTCGTTGCCAGCCCCCGGGAAGGGCGTCAGCACCTCGAAGTTCAGGTTGACCTTCTTGCTGCCGCCCAGGCTACCGCCGGTCACCGCATCCGTTTCGCCGAGGCTACCTTGCTCGAATCCGCGCACGGAGCCGAGGCCGCCGGCAAAGAAATTCTTGAACAGCGGAAATGGTCGGCCCCCCAGCCCCTTGCCCCACGCGAAGTCGCCATTGAAAGCCAGGGTGTATTGCTTGTTCAACGGAACATATTGCTGGAACTGGTAGCTACCGCTGAGATAGCGGGTATCGCCGCCGACGCCCCATTCACCATTGACGCGCTGGTAGCGGCCTGCGTTGGGCACCAACGAGCTGTCCCGCGTGTCGCGCGCCCAGCCAACGGTCAGCGGCACACCATTGCTGCTGAATCCGAATTGGTTCGCATAGGCGACGTAGGCGGCCGGCAGTCGGGTACCTGGTTCGATCTTGGTTCGCTCCACTCCGGCGCCGAAGTACACCGTGTCTGTCTCGGTGAACGGAACGCCAAAACGCAGACTTGCGCCCGTCGTCACCAGCCGGTAGCTATCGGTATCGACATAAGGCCGTGTATTGCGGTGGTAGATGTCGATCGATCGGGACACGCCATCCACTGTGAAATACGGATCGGTGGTGTTGAACACGACGGTCCGGTTGACCTTGCTGGTGTCAAGCTGGATGCCCAGCGAATTGCCAGAACCAAACGCGTTTTCCTGCTTGATGCCAGCGGTCAGACCGAGTCCATCGCCGCTCGAGAATCCGGCACCCAACGACAGGTTGCCGGTTGCGCGCTCGACCACCGTGATGGTCAGGTCGACCTGGTCCGGCGCGCCTGCGATTTCCTGCGTTTCGATCGACACATCCCGAAAAAAGCCCAGGCGGTCGACACGATCCCGCGATCGCCGGATCTTGTCGCCGTCATACCATGCCGATTCGAACTGGCGAAACTCCCGCCGAACAACTTCGTCGCGGGTTCGGTTGTTGCCGGCCACATTGATGCGGCGAATATAGGCCCGGCGCGCCGGATCGGCCTGGATGACCAGCGCCACCCGGTTGTTGACCCGGTCCACTTCTGGCTTGGCCTCGACTCTGGCAAAGGCATAGCCGAAATTGCCGAAATAGTCGGTGAACGCCTTGGTTGTCTGCACTACATCGTCGGCGTTATAGGCCTGCCCTGGCCGGATTGCCACCAGGCTTTTGAATTCGTCGTCCTTGCCCAGGTAATTGCCTTCGAGCTTGACGCCCGACACCACATAGCGATTGCCCTCGGTGACATTGATGGCGACGCTGATCTCCTGCTTGTCGGGAGAGATGACGACCTGGGTCGAATCGATGCGGAACTCCAGGTAACCACGCGTCAGGTAGTAGGAGCGCAGATTCTCAATATCGGCGTTGAGTTTGGCGCGCGAGTACTGGTCCGATTTGGTGTACCAGCTCAACCAGCCGCCCGTGTCCAGGTCAAACAGATCGCGCAGGGTCGACTCGCCAAAAACCTTGTTGCCAACGATCCGGATCTCCTTGATCCTGGCGCGCTCACCTTCGATGATCGTGAACGTCAGGTTGACCCGATTGCGCTCGATCGGCGTGACCGTCGTCACCACCTCGGAGGCGTACAGACTGCGATTGATATATTGGCGCTTGATCTCCTGCTCGGCCCGATCCAACAGAGCCTTGTCGAAGGGACGACCATCTGCCAGGCCGATATCGCGCATCGTACGGCGCAGCACATCCTTGTCGAACTCCTTGTTGCCGCCAAAGTCGATCTCCGCGACCGTCGGGCGTTCCTCGACGATGACGACCAGCACATCGCCGCTGGCTTCGATGCGCACGTCCGTGAACAGACCCAGTGCGAATAATGCCTGGATGGCCGCCGAACCTTTCAGGTCATCATAGGAATCACCCACCCGCACCGGCAGCGACGCAAAGACCGTACCCGCCTCCACGCGTTGCAGACCTTCGATCCGGATGTCGCGCACGGTGAAGGGATCTACCGCCCACGCGGCGCCGGCAAAAACGCTGGCCGCAACGGCGATGGCGGTGGCACGCCGGCGAAATCGATTGAATTGCATTTTGTCTGTCTAAGTCAGCCCGGCGTGTCACGCCAAAGCGATTGGAAACTACCCCAGGATCCGGGCCAGATCGTTGTACAAGGCGATGCCCATCATCAGCAACAGCACGGCGACACCGCCGCGTTGCAGGCGTTCCATCCAGGCGTCAGACACGCCGCGCCCGGTCACGGCCTCCCAAAGATAATACATCAGGTGTCCACCGTCGAGGACGGGCAGCGGCAGCAAATTGAGCACCCCCAGGCTGACGCTGATCAGTGCCAGGAACAGCAGGTATTGGGTCAATCCCTGGCTGGCGGATTTTCCGGCATAGTCCGCGATCGTGAGCGGGCCGTTGAGGTTCTTCAACGAGGCCTCCCCCAGTATCATGCGCCCGATCATGCGCAGGGTAAGGGACGACACCTCCCAGGTACGCACGGCTGCCTGCGCAAGGCCGTCGATCGGACCGTAACGGACCGTCACCCATTCGGGAGAACCACCCACGTAGGCGCCGATACGGCCGATCGTCCGATCGCCGTCCGAAGCCATCTGCGGTGTCACCACCAGTTCCAATTGCCGGCCATTGCGCTCGATCAGCCACCGCATGGTGGTCGGCTCACCCTTGCCGCCCGAGGCACGAATCAGGTCACGCAATTGTTGGCCGTCGACCACCACCTCGGTGGCGATCGTGCGCACCAGATCGCCTTTTTTCAGTCCGGCCGCGGCAGCTGCACCACCCGCCAGGACTTCACCGATCTCGGGGCGGGTCATCGGCCCCACGATGCCGATTGTGCGGAACAGCCCGGCGTCCACATCATTGGCGCGCTGCTGCTCGAAGGCGAGTTCGACGTCCCGGGTGCCCGCTCCGGTTCCCGCGCGCAGCACCAACCGGACGTTGCGACCCTGCAGGGCGCCTTGCGCCAGTTGCCAACGCAAGTCATCGAAAGAAGCGATGTCGACCGGCGCACCTTCGCCGATCGCAACCTGCAACACGCGCTCGCCGCCGGAGATACCGGCCTTGTCCGCCATGGAGCCGACGACCGGGCTCGCGAGTACCGCGCTGGCTTGTTGCACACCGGTCCAATTCACCACCGCATACAGCGCGACCGCCAGCAACAGGTTGATCAGCGGCCCGGCCGCGACGATGGCGGAACGCACCGCCAGCGACTGGTTGTTGAACGCCTGATGGCGCTCCTCCAGGGGCACCGGCGCCTCTCGTTCGTCGAGCATCCGCACATAGCCGCCCAGCGGGAATGCGGCCAGGACAAACTCGGTCGACGACCCCTTTGGTTGCCAGCGCACAAGCGTCTTGCCGAAACCCACCGAGAACCGCAGCACCTTGACACCGCAAGCGACAGCAACCCGGTAGTGACCGTATTCATGCACGGCGATCAAGACCGCCAATGCAACGATGAAGGCAACGATAGTCAACATGCAAATACCCCCGGATTAGTGGGCCAACTGCCGGACCAGCGCCTGCGCGCGTATGCGCGCTGCTGCATCGATTGCCAGCAGCGCATCCAGCGAATCGGCCTCGAGTGTCTCGCTCGCACCTAATGTATGGTCATTGACGGCATGGATCTGATCAAACCGGATCCGTCCGTCCAGGAAAGCCGCAACCGCGACTTCATTGGCCGCATTGAGCACGGCCGGAGCACCAGCTGGTGCGCCCAACACCTGCCACGCCAGCTTCAGGGCAGGGAAACGCGCCTGGTGCAGCGGATCGTCGATGGCCTCGAACGTCATCGCGGCCAGAGATCGGAAATCGAGTGCCTGCGCGCCGGATGCCATGCGACCGGGCCAGCACAGTCCATAAGCTATCGGCACGCGCATGTCGGGTGTACCCAACTGGGCGACGATGGAGTGGTCGTGGTACTGCACCATCGAATGGATCACGCTTTGCGGGTGAATCACCACCTCGATCCGATCTGCCTGCATGTCGAATAAAAACCGTGCCTCGATCACCTCCAGCACTTTGTTCATCATGGTGGCTGAATCCACGGATATCTTGCGGCCCATGTCCCAATTCGGATGGGCACAGGCCTGCTCCGGCGTCACCGCGCGCAAAGTGGCGGGGTCGCGCTCGCGAAAGGGTCCGCCGGACCCCGTCAGGATCAACTTGTCGACCTGCTCGGCCCAGGTGCTGGCGTCTGCCGGCAATGACTGGAAAATCGCAGAGTGTTCGCTGTCGATCGGCAGCAGTCTGGCGCCGCCGCTACGGACCGCCTGCATGAATACAGCGCCACCCACCACCAGCGCCTCCTTGTTCGCCAGTAGCAGTCGCTTGCCCGTTTGTGCCGCACGCATGCACGAGGGCAGTCCCGCCGCACCCACGATGGCGGCCATCACGATCTGCACCCGCTCGTCTGCGGCCACATCGGCGATCGCCTGCGGTCCTGCCAACACACGGGTGGGCAAATCGATTGCGCGGCAGCGGCGCTCGAGCTCCTCAGCGCCAATGGCATCGGCCATCACCGCAAACACAGGTCTGAACCTCACGCATTGCGCCAGCAGCGCATCGACACGGGTTGATGCGGTCAACGCGAACACCTCAAACCGGTCCGGATGGCGCGCGATGACCTCGAGCGTGTTGGCACCGACAGAACCGGTGGACCCCAGGATGGCAACGCCTTGTCGCATCGTATTTGTCGCCACGGTCAGTACGTGTACAACAGCATCGCCAACGGCAGTGTCGGCAGCAGCGCGTCGATGCGATCGAGGACCCCGCCATGGCCCGGCAGCAGGTGGCTGCTGTCCTTTGCCGATGCGGTCCGTTTCACCAGTGACTCGACCAGATCTCCGACGACACTCATGCCGGCCAACCACGCGATGCCCAACCACATGAACCATCGATCGCCGGCCAGCAATGCGCTATACAGACTGGGTGTCGTCGACAGCAATGCGTCGTCCAGCCAGAGCCATGTCAGCGCCAGCACCCACACGCCAGCCAGTCCGCCCCATACGCCTTCCCAGGTCTTGCCGGGGCTGATACTGGGCGCCAATTTGGCTGCCACGACGCGACCGCCCCAGGCACGGCCAGCAAAATAGGCAAAAATGTCAGCCGCCCACACTAGCGCCAAAATCGACAACAGGAAATTGATGCCCACGTGGCGTGCCTGCGCAACGGCCAGCCAAGCCGCCAACAGCACGACAAAACCCAATCCCAGCCGCAACCCTCGCCGCAAACGGCCCCACAACGCAGTGCCGCCGCGCAGCAGGCACGCGCCGCCACCAACCCACACCAGTGCCATGATGGCCCACATCCACCCCAGGGGCTGCTGCAGCAGCCCCATGGCCCAAGCCGCCGCACAAGCGAACACGGTGGCCGCAGCACAGCCCAGCGCTACCCTGGGGCCATAGCCCACCAGACGCGCCCATTCCCAGACGCCCGCAGCTATGAAGACGATTGCCAGAGCGGAAAACGGCGCCGCCGACGGATGGAACAGAGCCGGCAGCAGCAGCAGCAACAGTACTACTGCGGTGACGATACGCTGCCAAAGCATGTGCTGCGACCTCAGGCGGCCTGCTGGCGCGGCGCGCCCGCCGCCACCTGTGCAGATGTCTTGCCAAAACGGCGTTCACGCTGCGCATAGGCAGCGATGGCTTGGTCCAGACAGGCCTCGTCGAAATCCGGCCACAGGGCATCCGTAAAATAAAGCTCCGAGTAAGCGGCCTGCCATAGCATGAAGTTGCTGATGCGTTGCTCACCCCCGGTCCGGATAATCAGGTCGGGGTTCGGCACATGACCCATGCCCATTGCCGCGCTCATACTCTGCTCGGTGATTTCGGCGCCGCTGGCGGCGAGACAGCGGGCCGCCTGCACGATGTCCCAGCGGCCACCATAGTTGAAACACACATTGAGTACCAGGCCGGTGTTCGCAGCCGTGGCCTTTTCGCCTTTTTCCAGGCCGTTGCGCACCGATGCGGACAAGCCGCTGCGCTCACCCACAAAATGCAGCCGCACGCCATCCTTGACCAGTTGCGGTACTTCGCGCCCCAATGCGATCACCAGCAGGTCCATCAGGCCGGAGACTTCATCGTGCGGGCGATTCCAGTTCTCGGACGAGAACGCGAACACCGTGAGTACGGCTACGCCTCGCGCCGCGCAGGCTCGCACACAACGGCGCAAAGAGTCAACGCCCGACTTGTGCCCCGCCACGCGCGGAAACAGGCGCCGCGTGGCCCATCTACCGTTGCCATCCATGACAATGGCAATATGCCGGGGAATCGACGTGATGGTATGCATGTAGGACGATCAGAATCGGTGCCTGGCGATCAAACCGCCATGATGTCCTGTTCCTTTGCCACTACCAGCTGGTCGATCGCCGCGATGTGGCGATCCGTTACCTTCTGGATCTCAGCTTCCGAGCGCTTGTGGTCGTCCTCAGTCGCCAACTTGTCCTTGACGAGCTTCTTGACTGCCTCGTTGGCATCGCGCCGCAAGTTGCGCACCGCGATCTTGGCCGTTTCACCCTCGCCACGCACGACCTTGGTCAGTTCCTTGCGCCGCTCTTGCGTCATGGCCGGCATCGGGACCCGGATCAGGTCACCCATCGAGGCCGGGTTCAAGCCCAGATCGCTCTCGCGGATGGCCTTCTCGATCTTGGCGCCCATCCCCTTTTCCCACGGCTGAATGCTGATCGTGCGCGCATCCAGCAGCGCCACATTGGCCACCTGGCTGATCGGCACCTGCGAACCGTAGTAGTCCACGTGAACCGAATCGAGCAAGGCCGGGTTGGCACGGCCCGTGCGGATCTTGGTCAGGTTGTTCTTGAATACGTCGATCGACTGATCCATCCGGCTTTCCGCCGTTGCTCTGATTTGCGCTAACTCCATCATCTACTCCTGCAAACGCCTGGCAGTCGATGCCAGGCAGGTGGTGCAAGCGCTCGATTGTCAGGCATAAACCAGAGTGCCTTCGTCCTCACCCAGGATCACACGCCGCAGCGCACCGTGCTTGAAAATCGAGAACACCTTGATCGGTAGCTTCTGGTCCCGACACAGGGCGAACGCTGTTGCGTCCATGATGCCCAGATTCTTGGCCATCGCCTCATCGAACGAAATTCGATCGTATCGGGTCGCGTGGGGATCCTTCTTCGGATCAGCCGAGTAGACACCATCGACCTTGGTCGCCTTGAGCACCACCTCGGCTCCAATTTCGGCGCCGCGCAAGGCGGCGGCGGTGTCCGTCGTGAAGAACGGATTGCCGGTACCCGCGGCGAAGATCACGACCTTGCCCTCTTCCAGATACTGCAGGGCCTTGGGCCGCACATACGGCTCGACGACCTGCTCAATTGAAATCGCGGACATCACGCGCGCAGTGAGCCCCGCCTTGTTCATGGTGTCGCCCAGCGCCAGCGCGTTCATCACGGTGGCGAGCATGCCCATGTAGTCGGCAGTCGCCCGATCCATCCCGACCGAGCCGCCGGCAACACCACGAAAGATGTTGCCGCCGCCAATGACCACCGCCACCTCGACGCCCATGCGGGTGACCTCGGCGATCTCGTCCACCATGCGCACGATCGTGTCACGGTTGATGCCGAACTGGTCATCACCCATCAGTGCCTCGCCCGACAGTTTGAGCAGGACACGTTTGTGGGCGGGAGCGGGATTGGACATGGGAAACTCCGAAACGTCAGTCAGTCATCGGCCCGGCCACGCAGGCAGGGGTGGTAGGCCTGGCGGTCAGCCCGCCTGCTTGGCCGAGGCGACCTGCGCGGCGACTTCGGCAGCAAAGTCGTCGACTTTCTTTTCGATGCCCTCACCCACCACATACAACGCAAATGACTTCACGGTGGTACTCGTGGCCTTGAGCATCTGGGCAACGGTCTGTTTGTCGTTCTTGACAAACGACTGATCGAACAGAGATACCTCCTTGAGATACTTCTGCACGCCACCTTCGATGCGCTTGGTGACAATTTCGGCAGACTGTACCGGTTTGCCGGCTGCCACCGCCACCGTCGCGTCCTCGGCAGCCTTGGCCGCTGCGACGGAACGTTCCCGCTCAACCAGCTCCGCCGGCACGTCTGCGCTGGACAGCGCCACCGGCTTCATCGCCGCAACATGCATGGCGACATCCTTCGCCGCTGTTTCGTCGCCGTCGAATTCGACCACCACGGCGATGCGGGTTCCATGCAGGTAGCTCGCCAGCTTGGAGTCCCCGCTGAAACGCTTGAAACGTCGAAATCCCATGTTCTCACCGATCTTTCCGACCAAGCCCTTGCGCACGTCTTCGAGCGTCGGGCCAAAACCTTCCTGTTCATGCGACAAGGCACCCAACGCGGCCACGTCGGCCGGATTGTGGCGGGCCACCAGCTCGGCAGCGGCAGAGGCCAGCGCCAGGAAGCTATCGTTCTTGGTGACGAAATCGGTTTCGCAATTCACCTCGATCATGGCGCCGGCTTGGCCTGCACGGGCGATCGCAACCACACCTTCGGCGGTGATGCGGCCCGCGGCCTTGCCAGCCTTGGTGCCCAGCTTGACCCGGAGCAACTCCTCGGCCTTGACCATGTCACCTTCTGCCTCTGTCAGCGCGCGTTTGCATTCCATCATGGGCGCGTCTGTTTTTCCGCGCAATTGCGCGACCATGCTTGCAGTAATTGCTGCCATCATTCTTCTCCGTACTTGTTACGAAACTGCACCGTTCGAGACTAAAAAAAAGGGGCACGCAGCCCCTTTGTGCGGGCCGCAAGGCCTCAGGCCTGGGTCTCGTTCACTTCGACAAATTCGTCGGTTCCCTCGGCCGATACCGCCTTGACGACGTCATCGACCGCATTGGCACGACCTTCGAGCACCGCGTCGGCAATGCCGCGCGCGTACAGCGTCACCGCCTTGGCGGAGTCGTCATTGCCCGGAATGACGTAGTCAATGCCTTCGGGCGAGTGGTTGGAATCCACCACGCCGATCAGCGGAATACCCAGCTTCTTGGCCTCGGCAATGGCGATCTTGTGGTAACCGACGTCGATCACGAAGATCGCGTCCGGCAATGCCGCCATGTCCTGGATGCCGCCGATATCCTTTTCGAGCTTGGCGATTTCACGGGCAAACATGAGCTGCTCCTTCTTGCTCATGCTGTCCAGGCCGGCTTCCTGCTGAACCTTCATCTCCTTGAGACGCTTGATCGAGGTCTTGACCGTCTTGAAATTGGTCAGCATGCCACCCAGCCAGCGCTGGTCGACAAACGGCACGCCGGCACGCTGCGCCTCGGCCGCCACCGTTTCACGGGCCTGTCGCTTGGTTCCGACCATCAACACCGTGCCTCGACGCGCTGTCAACTGGCGCACGAACTTGGCCGCCTCCTGGAACATCGGAAGCGATTTTTCCAGGTTGATGATGTGGATCTTGTTGCGATGGCCGTAGATGTATGGGGCCATCTTCGGATTCCAGAAGCGGGTCTGGTGTCCGAAATGGACACCGGCTTCCAGCATTTCGCGCATGTTCACAGACATGAAAACTCCAAAAAGGTTAGGTCTAGAATCCGGCGCGAATCGCAACGAAACGGGCACTTTGACCCTGCGTTGCGACACCTTTCGATGGCCGGCTTCGCGATTTGTCCTTTCCGCCGTGAATCGTCGCTCGCATCGATGCTCGAATCCACGCTGGGAAAAACCCGCAGAGTATAGCAGCCGCACCACCCATGCCGACCGACTTGACCCAGGCCGCCGCTGCCATTGCCGGCGGCCGCCTCAGCGCCCAGACTGCCCTTGACGAGGCGCTCGCGCACTCGGGCCGCGCTGCCAGTCGCCACAGTTTCGTGCGCCGCTTCGACCCGCAGTCTCGCGCCGCCGCCCGCGCGGTC
>JAYUQC010000258.1:0-19570 GCA_043759735.1 Rhodoferax sp. | reverse complement strand
CTGAACGTCACCGGCATGACGATCCGCTTCGGTGGCCTCACGGCTGTCAGCAACGTATCGATGGAACTCGCGCCCGGCGACATCCTCGGCGTCATCGGGCCCAACGGCGCCGGCAAAACGACCTCGTTTTACATGATCGTCGGGCTGGTCCGGGCCGATGCGGGACAAATTTCCATTGACGGCCAGGCCGTCGAGCGCATGCCGATTCACCGGCGTGCCCGGCTGGGGTTGAGTTACCTGCCGCAGGAAGCGTCGATCTTTCGCAAGCTGACGGTTGAAGAAAACGTGCGTGCCGTGCTCGAGCTGCAGCGCGATGCCGACGGCAAGGCATTGACTAAAGGCGAGTCTCAAAAACGGCTCGATGCACTGCTTCAGGACCTGCGCGTCGATCATCTGCGCAACTCGCCAGCGCTGGCTTTGTCGGGCGGCGAGCGCAGGCGCGTAGAGATTGCCCGCGCACTGGCCACGCAGCCGCGCTTTATCCTGCTCGACGAGCCGTTCGCGGGCATTGACCCGATCGCCGTGATCGAGATCCAGCGCATCATCGGCTTCCTCAAATCGCGCGGCATCGGCGTGCTGATCACGGATCACAATGTGCGCGAGACGCTGGGCATCTGCGACCATGCCTACATCATCAGCGACGGCAGCGTGCTGGCGCAGGGCACGCCGGCCGAGATTGTCGACAATGCCGAGGTGCGCCGGGTCTACCTGGGCGAGCACTTCCGGATGTAGATGAAGCCGGGATTATCCCTACGGGTCTCGCAGCACCTGGCACTGACGCCGCAGCTGCAGCAGTCGATCCGCCTGCTGCAGCTCTCGACGCTGGAACTGAGCCAGGAAATCAGCCAGATGCTGGACGACAACCCTTTCCTGGAGTTGTCGGAAGACCACAGCCCGCGTGAGGAGTTCGGCCTGGACCGCAGTGACGCGCCAGTACCAGTGGGTGAGCGTGACGCCGAACTGGCGCCCTCGATGCTGCCGGAGTATGTATCGGTGCCGGACACACCGTCCAGTAACGACGCAGTGACACCACTGTCGGCCGAGGACGGCCAGAGCTGGGACGGCGACGGAAGTCAGGAGATGGCGCCGGACGATGGCGAGTGGGGCGGTGATGCCAAGGCGCACGGCAACAACCTGGCCAGCGACGACGACGTGGATTCCGGCGAACTGGCCCGGACCTACGAAACATTGCAGGCGCACCTGCACGCGCAGGCCCTGTCGACCCGCCTGGGCGACGAGGACCGGGTGGCGCTGCGCTTTTTGATCGAATCGCTCAACGACGACGGTTATCTGGAGGACACCTTGGCGGACCTCGCCGCCGGGCTGGCCCCGGCCGACGAGGGGGAAATGGAACAGCTGCAGCACCATTTCCGGGTGGCGTTGCGATCCTTGCAGTGTTTCGATCCGGTCGGTGTTGGCGCGAGCGATCTGGGTGAGTGCCTGAGTCTGCAGTTGCGCGCCATGCAGCGCGCGCTGCCGCCACAGGCTGGGCAGCAGGCGGTGCTGGCGGTCGCGGTGCGGATCTGCTCGCAGCCGATCGACCTGTTGGCGCGGCGTGATGTGCGCAAGCTGTCGCAACTGTGCGGCGCCAACGATACCGCGATCAAGGAGGCGATCGGGCTGATTGGCCGGCTCGAGCCCAAGCCGGGCCGTCGCTTTGTCAATGTCGAGCGCAATATCATCGTGCCCGACGTGCTGGTGCTACAGGTCGGCAACGGCGCGAACCTGCGGTTCCGGGCTCAGATCAATCCGCAGGTCATGCCGCGGCTGCGGGTACATGACATCTATGCAAACGCGTTGCGCCAGCACCGCGGCAACGGCAGCGACGCATCGAACTACGCGGCGCTGCAGCAGCGGCTGCAGGAGGCGCGCTGGTTCATCAAGAACATCCAGCAGCGCTTTGACACCATTTTGCGGGTAAGCACCGCCATCGTCGAGCGGCAGAAGAATTTTTTCCTGCATGGCGTGCTCGCCATGCGTCCGCTGGTGCTGCGCGAGATCGCAGACGAACTGGGCCTGCACGAGTCGACCATCAGCCGGGTCACGACCGCCAAGTTCATGGCCACGCCGTCGGGTACCTTCGAGTTGAAGTATTTTTTCGGCTCTTCGCTGGGAACCGAGTCGGGTGGCAATGCATCGAGCACGGCGGTACGGGCGCTGATCAAGCAATTCATCGATGCCGAGTCCGCCAGCAAGCCGCTGAGCGACAACCAGCTGTCCGAGATGCTCAAGGAGCAGGGTATAGCCTGTGCGCGCCGCACCGTCGCCAAATACCGCGAAGGGCTGCGGATCGCAACGACCAGTCTGCGTCGGACATTGTGAGCGCCGACGCAGCCCTCAGCACCGAATCCATGCGCGCATGAACCAGCTTCCATTGTTTCTGCCCTGCGCCGCCGGCGTGGAGGACTATCTCGCGGCGGAGGCGGCGCGCATCACCGGACAGGCCTTGGAGCAGGTCCAAAAATGGCGCGCCGGTGTGCTGCTGCAAGCGTCCTGGCGCGACGCGATGTTGCTCAACCTGCACAGTCGGCTGGCCCAGCGTGTGCTAGTGCAGGTGTTCCATGCGCAGTACCGCAATGAGCAGGATCTGTACCGTGCCGCCAGTGAGGTGGCCTGGGAGATCTGGTTCACGCCGCGCCAGTCGATCAAGGTCGAGGTCACGGCGCAGCACAGCCCGCTGACCAGCCTGAACTTTGCGGCACTGAAGATCAAGGACGCGGTGTGCGACCGGTTCCGCGCCAAGGCCGGCGGCGTGCGGCCCGATGTGAACACCCAATCGCCGGACATCCGCATCTACGCCCACCTGACCACCGACACCGTGTCGCTCTATATCGACACGTCGGGCGAGGCCTTGTTCAAGCGCGGCTGGCGCGAGGACAAGGGCGAGGCGCCGCTGAAGGAAACCCTGGCCGCCGCCATGCTGGCCGCCAGCGGCTGGACGGACACGCCGCAGCTTGCGCTGTACGACCCGTGTTGCGGCAGCGGCACCATCGCGATCGAGGCGGCGCAGATCGCCTGCAATATTCCGCCCGGCGCGATGCGCCATTTCGCGTTCGAGAAGATGCTGCCGTTCCAGCCGCATGTCTGGGATGCGGTGCTCGACGCGGCGCATCGGGCGCAGCGCCTGCCCTTGCCCGGGCACAAGCCGACCATCTTCGGCAGCGATGTGGCGCACCGTATGGTGGATTTTGCGCAACGCAATGCGCAGCGCGCGGGCGTCGCCGAGGCGATCGAGTTTCGCGGTGGCGACGCGTTGCAGCGCATGCCACCGTGCGACGGACCGGCCGTCATGCTGGTCAACCCGCCATACGGCGAACGCATGGCGACAGCAGGCATTGCCGGGGCCGCATCGCAGCGCCGCGATGCGCACGATGGGTACCAGGACGCTCCAGCTCCGGCGCGCGGCATGCGCGAGACGGCGCAGACCGACAACGGCGGCGATTTTTTCGTGCAGCTGGCTGCACACTGGAAGAAGAACTACGCCGGTTGGACTGCCTGGCTGCTCACGCCCGACCTGAAACTGCCCGGCACGATGCGCCTGAAGGCCACCCGCCGGGTGCCGATGTGGAACGGCCCGATCGAATGCCGGATGTTCCGGTTCGACATGGTGCAGGGATCGGCACGGGCCACCCGGCCCCACGATCCGGCGCGCTGATGAAGGCGAGGGCGAACCCGCCAACGGCGCACGCGGTGGTGCTCGACACCAACGTGGTGCTGGACCTGCTGTTGTTTGCCGATCCATCGACCCTCACCTTGCGCGCCGCGCTCGGTTCCCGCCAGGTCGCATGGCTGGCAACCGGCGCCATGCGCGACGAGCTGCAGCGGGTGCTTGCCTATCCGGCCCTGCAACTGCCGATGGTAAGGCGCGGGCTGCAGGTTGCGCAGGTGCTGGCACGGTTCGATGACGCGTGCCAGATGCAATCGGTGGCGCCTGCGTGCGCCATACGCTGCAGCGATCGGGATGATCAGCCGTTCATTGACCTGGCGGTTGCGCATCGCGCATGGCTACTGAGCAAGGACAAGGCGGTGCTGCGCCTGCACCGACGCCTGGCGCAATGCGCGGTGCCGGTGCACTCGGCATTCAGACCTGCAGCGTAAAACTCTCGGCCCGTGCCTGCGGCCAGGACTGGCGGTAGATCAGCGGCAGACCGGTCAGCTCGGCCTGCAGCAATGCGCCGTCGTTCATCTGCGTGAGCACCGACTGCGCGAGCGAGCGCACCTTGCCGTCGGACGAACGGCGCACGATGTGGTGCGCGGTAATGCCGCCGGGATGCGCCTGGCCGGCGGCCTGCACCAGTTCCTTGAGCGCATGCAGGGTCATGTCGTGGTAGTTGTAGACGCGCTGGGTCTTGTCCAGCACGACCAGCGACTTCTGGCGCTGCGGGTCCTGCGTGGTCACACCGGTCGGGCAATGGCCGGTGTGGCAGTTCTGGGCCTGGACGCAGCCGAGCGCAAACATGAAACCGCGCGCGCTGTTGCACCAGTCGGCACCCAGCGCCATCATGCGGGTGATGTCAAAGGCGCTGATGACCTTGCCGGCGCAACCGATGCGTACCCGATCGCGCAGCCCGACACCACGCAAGGTGTTGTGCACCAGCAGCAGGCCTTCCTGCAATGGCGAGCCGACATGGTTGGTGAATTCGACCGGTGCCGCGCCGGTGCCGCCTTCGGCGCCATCGACAACGATGAAGTCCGGCGTGACGCCGGTCTGCAGCATCGCCTTGACGATGGCAAACCATTCCCAGGGGTGTCCGATGCACAGCTTGAAGCCGGTCGGCTTGCCGCCGGACAGCGTGCGCAGCCGGGTGACGAACTGCAGCAACTCGATCGGGGTTGCGAACGCACCGTGGGCTGCCGGCGATACACAATCCACGCCTTCGGGAACGCCCCGCGCGGCGGATATCTCGGGCGTGACCTTGGGGCCTGGCAGCACGCCGCCGTGTCCCGGCTTGGCGCCCTGGCTGAGCTTGATCTCGATCATCTTGACCTGTGGATCGCGGGCATTGGCTGCGAATTTGTCCGGGTTGAAGCTGCCATCGTCATTGCGGCAACCGAAATAGCCCGAGCCGATCTCCCAGATCAGATCGCCGCCGTGGCGCCGGTGGTGCACCGAGATCGAGCCTTCGCCGGTGTCATGCGCAAAGCCGCCGCGCTTGGCGCCTGCATTGAGTGACAGGATCGCGTTGGCGCTGAGCGAGCCAAAACTCATGGCCGAGATGTTGAATACGCTGGCATGGTAGGGCTGGGTGCACAGGCCGCTGTCGGCGCTGCGGCCGACGGCCTGTTCGGGTGTGCCACCGATCCAGACCCGGAAGTCATGCGAGGCGATCGTGCTGGGAACCATGGCGTGGTTGACCCATTCGTAGCCTTCGGCCCGAACGTCGAGCAAGGTGCCGAACGGACGCTTGTCGGAATCGCCCTTGGCGCGCTGGTACACCAGCGAACGCATGGCACGTGAGAACGGCGCGGCTTCGTTGTCGCCTTCCAGAAAATACTGGCGCATCTCCGGGCGCACGAACTCCAGCATGTAGCGGATATGGCCGATGATCGGGTAGCTGCGCAGGATCGAGCGCTTGGACTGCGCCAGGTCGTAGACGCCCAGCGCCACCAGCGACAGGAACACCACGGCCCAGCCGAGTCCCGTCCCCCCCATCGCGAGGCTGAACAAGCTGCCCAGCAAGGCGAGCACGCACAGGCCCATTACGGAGTAGCGGACCGGAAAGAGTTCGTTCAGGTGGTGCAGCATGGGGTGATCGTCCAGGTAGGGGTTGTCATGGGGGTGTTTTCGGATGCGCGGAATGGTGCGGATTTCCCGGTGCACTGCCAGCCACATCGGAATGGGCGTTATCTTGAGCATTGGCAAGATCGCCACCATGGACCGGTCGCCGCGTGCCACATAGTCGGCCAGGAATCCGATGCCGATCCCGGCCCGTACCGCTTCCCGATAGGCAATCAGATCGTCGGTGCGCAATGCGAACAGCTCGGCGGCGATGGGATAACCCTGCCAGGAACGATCGGACCAGGCTCCAGTCGAAGTCCTGCTTCATCGCAGCGACGGGCAGGCTCGATCGGGCTTGGTATGCATTTCTGTATTTCTGTATTTCTGGGTTGACATATTGTGGTTCGGGCCGACGGTTTCCTCAATATCGGCAGATCATGACGAAAACATAACCACGAATCCGGATACCGTGTTCCCGTTGGCCGGCCCGATTGCGCTGCTGGGGCGGTTCCGAAGGCGGCTTCGCATCGCAGGACGTGCTGGCCCAGCTCTTTGGCGTTGGCTACGCCTTGGTGCGTGTCCGGACCTTGGTCCAGGCCATGGGCGGGCGGCCGTTTCTGGTCGTGGACTGACGGCGGGCGTGCGGGTTCACCGATCGCGCCCGCGCGCGGGTTCTGTAACATCGGCCTGCGTCGGTTGTTGTGACAACCGTCCGATCATGCACCAGGAAACACCAATGACCCCGGCAACTGTGCTCGAACACTACGACAACGGCCAACTCTGGAGCCAGGCGCCCGGCAACGATGCCGCGCTGGACGTCGCGCAGGCCTACCAGGGCGCGTTGGCGCTGCGCCAGCTGCGATTGGATCGGGGCGAGTTGCCGCAGGGCTTCAAGATCGGCTTTACCAATCGCGGCATCTGGCCGCGCTACAACGTCTGTGCGCCAATCTGGGGCACGGTCTGGAACACCACGCTGGTGATGTGCCAGGGCCAGGGCGAAGTGTCCTTGCAGCATCTGTGCCAGCCGCGCATCGAACCCGAAATCGTGTTCGGTATGCGTGCAACCCCGACCGTCGATGCGACGCCGGACGACCTGTTCGATGCGCTCGAATGGATGGCGCCCGGATTCGAGATTGTGCAATCGCACCTGCCCGACTGGAAGTTCGGCCTCCCCGACGCGGTGCTGGACGGCGCCTTGCATGCGCGCTTGGTGGTCGGGCGCAGGGTTGCGGTGCGCGGCGTCGCCGACGGCGCGGCGCAACTCGATGCGTTGCTGGCCAATACCCAGTTGGTCCTGCGCTGTGGCGAGCGGGAGGTCGAGCGCGGCGTCGGTAGCAACGTACTGGATAGTCCGCTGCGGGCATTGCAGCATTTCCTGGTCGAACTGCGCCAGTGCCCGGGCGCGCCCGATCTGCTGGCTGGCGACGTGGTGACCACCGGCACCTGGACCGATGCCTGGCCGGTAGCGGCGGGCGAGCGCTGGAGTGCCGCGTTTGACGCTCCGCTGGCAACACTGAACCTGCGGTTCAGCTGAGCGCGTCAGGGCATCCGGGAATCAGTTTCATGGAACATGTCGATGTCGTGATTGTCGGCGGCGCCGCAGTCGGCAGCGCGGCGGCATATTTCCTGTCGGCGCATCCTGGCTTCACCGGCTCGGTGCTGGTGCTCGAGCCTGACCCGAGCTACGTCTGGTGTGCGACGACGCGTTCGCTGGCGTCGGTCCGGCATCAGTTCTCGACACCCGGAAATATCCGGATGTCGCAGTTCGCGACCGACTTCATCCGTGGCATCGCAGAACACCTGGCGGTCGACGGCGCGGCGCCCGATGTCGGGTTCCGCGAGGCGGGCTACCTGTTCCTGGCCGGCAGGCAGGGGCTTGCGACGCTGCAGGCCAACCATGCGGTGCAAAAGGCCTGTGGCGTCGACGTGGCCCTGCTGGTACCGGATGCGCTCGCACAACGCTTCCCCTGGCTGCAGGTCGATGACGTGGCGGGGGCGTCGCTCGGTCTTTCCGGCGAAGGTTGGCTGGACGCACACAGCCTGATGCACGCGTTTCGGCGCAAGGCCGTGGATCAGGGAGTGGTGTATCGCGCAACCCGCGCCACGGGCTTGCAACGGGTCGGCTCCACGGTGACGGCGCTCACCCTGAGCGACGGCAGCAGGGTGGCCTGCGGCACCGTCATCAATGCCGCAGGTACCGGTGCCGCAGCGCTGGCACGCTCAGCGGGCATCGACCTGCCGGTGCAGTCGCGCAAACGTTGCGTGTTCCATTTTCATTCACCGCAGCAAGCGCCGAACTGCCCGCTGGTGATCGATACCCATGGCGTGTATTTCCGGCCCGAAGGCAGCGGCTTTCTGTGCGGCGTGGCGTTGCCCGAAGAGCAGGATCCGGAATGCTTCGACTTCGAGGTGCAGCATGAATTGTTTGATACGGTTTTGTGGCCGGCGCTGGCGCATCGGGTGCCGGGTTTCGAGGCAGCCCGCGTCGGCAATGCCTGGGCCGGGCACTATGACGTCAATACCCTGGACCACAACCTGATCCTGGGCGCGCATCCGGCGCTGGACAACCTGCTGTTTGCCAGCGGTTTCAGCGGCCATGGCCTGCAGCAGTCGCCCGCGGTCGGGCGCGCATTGGCCGAACTGGTGGTGGCGCGGCGTTTCGAGACCCTGGACTTATCCGACTTCGGCTGGCAGCGGGTGCTGGACGGGCGTCCGATGCGGGAGATCAACGTGGTGTGAGCGGGCTGGATGCAGCCACGGGCCGGAGCCGGACTCTCAGGCCTGCCAGACGCCGTAGCCCGCTTCGCGCAGCGCAATGCCGAGTTCGACCTCCATGTCGCGCGCACCGTCATACGGCATCGGGTTGTACATCGCATACAGGCCGGGCAGCAGCCGCAGGCCAAAGCGGCGCACATAGTTGTTGGCCTGGATGCCGGCCTTGTGCTTATCCAAGCGCACGTCCGGGTCCAGGCCGGTCATGCCGACATAGACAAACGGCTTGCCCAACGCATAGTCCGGGTTGGCCTTGCGAAACCGTGCAATGTTCCATACCGCGTCGTCCAGTTCCACGACGTAGACATGGTAGTGCTGGTTGCGCGATGTGCGGTTCGGAGCAGATGGTCGTTCAACCGACCCGGATTGCTTGCGCGCAGTGGTACGTGTCGTGCTGCCGCTGCGCGGGCCCGCGGCCGCGCGCGAGCGCCCGGCATTGTTTGATGTCATGCCTCGTCCGCGCGGGCCTGGGCGTCCAGCAGCGCGAGCAGGCGCGCCAGCGCATGGGCAACGGTGGCCGCGCGCACCGCCGCGCGATCGCCATCGAAGTGGCGCATCTCGGTTGACACCGCGCCGCCGATGTTCCAGCCAAACCAGACCGTGCCCACCGGCTTGGCCGCGCTGCCGCCGCCAGGCCCGGCCACACCGGTAACCGCGACAGCGGCCTGGACCGGCGCCTGGCGCATTGCGCCCAGCGCCATGGCGCGCGCCACGGGTTCACTGACAGCGCCATCGCGCTCCAGCAATTGGGCTGGGACGCCGAGCAGGTCCATCTTGGCCAGGTTCGAATAGGTCACGAAACCGCGTTCGAACCAACTGCTCGAACCGCTAAGTTCGGTGCAGGCAGCGGCGATCATTCCACCCGTGCAGCTTTCGGCGGTGGCCAACATCCAGCCTCTGGCCAGCAGTGCATCGGCGACAGCACGGCACAAGGCGGCGTGGTGTCGCAACGCCCGGTTGGATTCGGCGCCGCTCACCACCATCTCCAGGCGGCGATAACCAGCAGGGTGCAGAACGCCGCCACCAGGTCGTCCAGCATGATACCCAGGCCGGTTTTGTTCCATGCCAACGGGTCAGCGGCTACATTCACGCCGTGGAACAAACGGTCGGCCCAGCCCACCGGCCCCGGCTTGGCGGCGTCGAAGTACCGAAACAGTCCGAACGCGACCAACTGCCCCGGCAATCCCGCCGGCATCACCAGCCACAGCACGAGCCAGAAGGCGGCGATCTCGTCCCACACGATGCTGCCGGGATCGAGCACCTGCATGTCCCGGGCGCAGACCGAACAGGCCCACCAGCCGAGTGGAAACGCCAGGCCCACCGCCCAGCCCAGCTGCCACGGAGTCAGCCACTGCTGCATCGCCAGGAAGGCGATCCAGCCCCATAACGTGCCGACCGTGCCCGGTGCCCAGCGGCTCAGGCCGGAGCCGAAACCCAGTGCGATGCTGTGCGCAGGATGGGCCAGCATGAAACGCACGCCAGGTCGGCTGATCGGCGCTGCAGACCCGGTCGGGCTCGGGATGGTTGCATCAGAATCAGGCATCGCGTTGATTATGGAGGAGTGCCGTTGGCGACAAGCGGAAACGGCCAATGGCGGGTACGATCTCCCCTCTTGTTGCGCGCAGGATCCGTGGCCCCATGCACAGACCGCCTGCGTTTTTCTTGCAAGTCACTTCCTACCTACCCCACTAATGAAGACCAAGGCATGTTCAAGCAGGCATTCGTGACCACGCTCATTTCAGCCTCGCTGTGCGCCGCTGCACCCGCCATGGCACAGGACAATCGCATCGACACCGTTCGCCCCGACGCCCCGGCGCTGGCGGCCTACGGCCCGCATGCCGTAGGCGTGAAGACGCTTTCGCTCAGCCATGCCAGGCAGCTCGACATCCTCAAGGCCAAGGCGGGTGAGCCGATACCCAGTTACGACCGGCCGCTGACGGTTGAAGTCTGGTACCCGGCCAAGCCCGGCGCGGCCAAGTCCGGTGACGGTGAATACCGCGGCGTGTTCGTGCGCGACGGCAAGACCGAGGTCACGCTGCGCGGCAAGGCCGTGCGCGATGCGCAGGCCGATACCAGCGCCGGCCCGTTCCCGTTGCTGATCATCTCGCATGGCTATCCCGGCAATCGATTCCTGCTCAGCCACCTGGCCGAGAACCTGGCCAGCAAGGGCTACGTGGTCACCTCCATTGACCACACCGACAGCACCTACAGCGACCAGGCCGCATTCGGCAGCACCTTGCTGAACCGTCCGCTGGACCAGCTATTCGTTCTCAACGAGATGGCACGGCTCAGCACCGGTGATCCGTCGGGCACGCTCAAGGGCATGATCAATGCCGACAATACCGGCCTCATCGGGTACTCGATGGGTGGCTACGGTGTGGTCAATACCATCGGCGGCGGATTCACGGCTGCCAGCGTCGCGTTTCCCTGGGGTGCGCCGCAGGGTTCGCTGGCGGTGCGCCAGGCGGGCAATGCCGCCTATGCGGCATCGATGGACAAGCGTATTAAGGCCGCTGTGGCGTTCGCGCCCTGGGGCTGGAACCGCGGGTTCTGGGATGCGGCCGGTCTGGCCGGCATCAAGACCCCGGTGTTCTTCGTAGCCGGGAGCGTGGACGACGTCTCCGGTTACGCGCCGGGCGTGCGCAATATCTACGAGGCCAGCGTCAACGCGCCGCGTTACCTGCTGACCTTCGAGAACGCCAACCACAATGCCGGTGCGCCGATGCCAGCGCCGGTCGAGAGCTGGAAACCGGCGCCGAACCTGAAGTTCATCCCGGCCGAGCATTACATCGATGCGGTCTGGGACAACGCCCGCATGAACAATATTTCGCAGCATTTCGCGACCGCCTTTCTGGGCAAGTACCTCAAGAACGACGCCGGCATGGAGGCCTACCTGAACCTGGTCGAAAAATCCAGGGACGGTAAGTTCTCTGCCGAGGAGAACGGTATGCTCAAGGCCGATCACACCTATTGGAAGGGCTTTCCGGCACGCTCGGCCGCCAGTCTGATATTGGAGCAACGCAAGCCTTGAGTAGTGCCGGCCGTGACATGCCTGGCACGCCGAGCCGCCAGGTCCTGGTGGACGCCAACACCGGCAGCACGCTGACCGGGGCCTTGGCCATCGTCGACTGCCTCGAACAGCGTCATGCGCGCTAGGCTCGGGTCTGGCGCCATTGGCAGGCGCAATGGCCGGGACGCCGCGACGGCAGAATATCGCGCCGGACCCAAGGCACAAGCCGCATCATGAGCAGCAACCAGCGCAGCATCGTCGCGATGCTGATCGCCGTGGGCGCGTTCTCGTTGATGGATGCGGTGCTCAAGACGCTGGCCGGCAGCTATCCCGCGGTGCAGGTGGCCGCGTTGCGCGGCCTGGCGGCGATGCCGCTGGTGGGTGCCTATGTACTGTGGCGCCGCGAGGCGGGTCTGCTGCTGCGCATCCGATGGAGGTTGCATCTGTTGCGTGGCGTGATCGGCATCGTGATGCTGACGCTGTTCAGCTTTGCGCTGCGCGAACTGGGGTTGGCCGAGGCCTACACCATCTTTTTCATTGCACCGCTGCTGATCACGATTCTGTCGATTCCGGTATTGCGCGAGCGGGTCGCGCCTATCCACTGGCTGGCGATCGCCGTCGGCATGGCCGGGGTCTTGATCGCGCTGCGCCCGGACGGCGAGGCGTTCTTTTCCTGGGGCGCGCTGGCCGTGCTGGCGGCGGCCGCCTGCTACGCGGTGTCGGCCATCGCCGGGCGCGTTCTCAGCCGTACCGATGCCAGCGTCACGCTGGTGTTCTGGACCACGCTGTCCTTGTCGCTTGGCGCGGGGGTGCTGGCATTGCCGAACTGGGTGGCGATCGATGCGGCCCACGGGTGGATCCTGGTCGCGCTGGCGGTCACCGGATTTGTCGGACAACTGGCGATTACCGAGGCGTTTCGCCATGGGCAGGCGTCGGCTGTTGCGCCATTCGAGTACACCGCGCTGGCCTGGGGCATTGCGCTGGACTGGTCACTGTGGCGGATCGTGCCTGATCGCTATACGCTGATCGGCGGCGCGATCATCATCGCCAGCGGCCTGTACCTGCTGCGCAAGGAAAAGGTCACTACCGTGACTGTTCCGCCGTAAGCCGCATGGCCGTTCCCGGGGCGTCAACGACAAAGCGGCGCGGACAGACTACTACGCGCAGCGCTGGTCACGTCGCAGCCAATCCAGCAATGCGCAGGGTCGTCAGGTAACAGGGTGGCACCCCCTCGGGGGGCCTGGCGAAGCCAGGGTTGGGGGCGATCATACAAGTGACGCGTTTCAACGGAAATGGTCGAACGCTTGCCAGTCGCCATGTATCGGCTCGCCCCGGGCGTTGATGACGCGGGTTCCAGTCAACGCATCGATCGTACCGATGCGCGTGACGGGTGTTGCGCTGGTTGCGGCGGCCACCGCAACGGCGTCGCGCTGCGACGCCGCAGCGGTGAAGGCCAGTTCGTAGTCGTCGCCGCCGGCCAGCATGCAGGTCAGCTGATGCGCACGCGGGACGACACCGTCCAGGGCCTCGCCGTGACAGGCCATCAGCGAGCCGAGCGTGTCAGCATGCACGGTGGCGCCAACGCCCGAGGCCTTGAGCACATGGCCCAGGTCACCGAGCAGGCCGTCGCTGATGTCGATGGCCGCGCTGGCCACGCCGCGCAGGGCCCGTCCGAGCGCGACGCGGGGCGTTGGCCGGTGCAGGCGCGGCGTGGCCATGTCCAGCACGGCGGACGGCAGCGCCCATTGGCCGCACAGGGTTTCGAGCGCCAGCCGCGCATCGCCGAGATTCCCACTTACATACAGGTCGTCGCCGGCGCGGGCGCCGCTGCGCAACAGCGCCTGGCCCGCTGCGCCGCCGGCAGGCACCTCGCCAAACACGGTGATGCAGATGGTGAGCGGGCCGCTGGTCGTATCGCCACCGACCAGTTCGCAGTCGTGTTGCTGTGCCAGCGCCAGCAGGCCGCGGGCGAACGGATCGAGCCACGCGGGGCTGGCCTCGGGCAATGCCAGTGCCAGCGTGAATGCCAGCGGCTGTGCTCCGCAGGCCGCCAGATCGCTCAGATTGACCGCCAGTGTCTTGTGGCCCAGATCGAGGGGATCGGCATTGGGCAGGAAATGGCGACCTTGCACCAGCATGTCGGACGACACTGCCAGCAAGTGGCCGGGCGCCACCCGCAGCAGCGCGCAGTCGTCGCCGCCGCCCAGCGCTGCGCGTCGTACCGGACGCTGGAAATAGCGCGCGATCAGGTCGAATTCGCCCATCGGCGGCGGGCGCGTTCAGGTCCGCGCTGGCAGGAGTCGTGGCGATGGCGGGCCATGATTGCAGCGCAATCGGTTGCGGCGCCCTCAGTGCAAGGTCGGTCTGCCGCCACTGGCACTGAGGGCGTCGAGCACGAACATCGGAATGTCGACCTCGAACCGCTCGCCATCTTCGGCAACAAAGAAGTAGCTACCATGCATGGTGCCGGTGGGCGTGCGCAAGCGCGTGCCGCTCGTGTACTCGAATTTCTCGCCCGGTTGGAGCAGGGGTTGCTGCCCCACAACGCCCAGGCCGCGGACTTTTTCGGTATGACCGCCGGCATCGTTGACGTTCCAGCTGCGCGAAATCAGCTGGGCCGCGATGTTGCCGGAATTGGCGATGGTAATGGTGTAGGCAAAAACATAATGCCCTTGCTGCGGTGCCGATTGCTCGGGAATGTATCGCGGTTGCACGTCAACCTTGATCTGGTACTTGGGCATGGCGCTATGCTAACTGCGAAAATGCCCGATTGAACCATCCTGCGCCACAAGACCACACGCCATGACGTACCGCATCGCCCCTTCCATACTGTCTGCCGACTTCGCCCGCCTGGGAGCCGAAGTCGCCGACGTCATCGCGGCCGGCGCCGACTGGATCCATTTCGATGTGATGGACAACCATTACGTGCCCAATCTGACTTTCGGGCCGATGATCTGCTCGGCGCTCAAACCCCATGCCCGCACGCCCCAGGGGGTGCCGGTGCCGATCGACGTGCATCTGATGGTACAACCCGTCGACGCGTTGGCCGCTGCCTTCGCCCAGGCCGGCGCGGACCTGATCAGCTTTCATCCGGACGCCAGCGGCCATGTGCATCGCAGCATCCAGGCCATAACCGCCGCCGGTTGCAAGGCCGGGCTGGTGTTCAATCCGGCGCAGCCGCTGGACGTGCTGGACTGGGTGATCGAGGACATCGACCTGGTATTGATCATGAGCGTCAACCCCGGCTTTGGCGGGCAGGGATTCATCGACTCGGCATTGCGCAAGATCGCTGATGTGCGTCGGCGCATCGATGCCTGTGGCAAGGACATCCGGCTGGAAGTCGATGGCGGCATCAAGGTCGGCAATATCCGTTGGGTGGCCGATGCCGGCGCGGACACCTTCGTGGCCGGCAGCGCGATTTTCGGGCAGCCCGACTACCGTGTCGTGATGGATCAGATGCGCAGCGCTTTGCGCTGACCTTTACCGGCGTGCAACGACCACCGGCAGCCCCTATCGAGCTTGACCCTGACGCATTGCAGGTAGGCGCCAGGGCGGGCCTGCGGGTGCGGCTGGCGATGCTGGGTGTGCTGGTCCTGATCGCACTGGTGCTGGCCGCCCAGGCCTGGCAAAACTGGCGCAACGAACAACTGCGCTCCACCGATGGCGAGATCATTGCGTTGGCCGGTGCGCAGCGCTTGTTCAGCCAGCGCCTGACTTTGCTGGCAACACAATATGCCAGTGATGCGGCGCCACTGCAACTGACGCAGACCCTGGCAGAGGCGCGCGGCCAGGCGCAGCGCCTGGAGGGCCTGCTGGGGGAGCAGGAAGCGCGCGGTTCGAGCGAGGACAGCCGCGCGTCCGCGACCGCGCGCAGCTGGCGCGCGGCGCGCGGGCTTTTTTTCGATGATGTGGATGCACTGATCCAGGCACGGGCCGCATCTGACGAGGCCCAGGTGCAATCGAGTCTGAAAAAGATTCAGGCCCAGGCGCCCGACTATTTCGCGTTTGCGATGGCCTTGTCGGAGCAGGCGCGGCTTTCGGCCCAGGCGCACAACAGCAAGGCGGCGCGCGCCATGCTGGGCGCCACGGCGCTGGTGCTCGGGCTGATGGTGCTGCTGGCGCTGGCCGTGGTCGAGCCCACGGCGCGATTCGTGAAACGCCAGGTCGGTACGGTGCAGGCGCAGGCGACCCAGATGCGACGCCTGGCGCTGGTTGCCGAACATACGGCCAACGGAGTCGTGGTGCTCGATGCGCGCCGACGCGTCGAGTGGGTGAATCCCAGCTTCGTTGCGCTGACAGGTTATGCGCTGGACGAGGTACAGGGAAAGTTCCTCGGGCCGTTATTGCAGTTGCAGGAGCGCGCCACGCGCGAGGCATTGCCTTACCGTGTCAACATGGTGCGGGGATTGGCCGCCGGCGGTGAAATGCAGATCGTGACCAAGGACGGTCGCCGCATCTGGACCATGGTCGACATCCAGCCCCTGCACGATGCTGGTGGCAAGGTGGTTTCCTGGGTTGTGGTGGCATCGAATATCGATGAACGGGTGCAATCGCGCCAGCAGCGGCGTGCGCTGTTCGAGATCCTGCCCACCGGTGTACTGGTGTTCTCCAAGGACGCGCAGGTTGTCGATTGCAATGCGGCCGCGCTGGACATGCTTGGCATGGCGCGGGACCAGATGGAGCAGTATGCGCAGATCGACGATGCGCTGGTTCGACTCGGAGACCCCCTGCGTGAAGACCTGACGGCGTTTGCGGAGAACGAGAGACCGGTGATGCGCAGCCTGCGCTATGGCGTACAGATACGCAACGAGCTGGTGGGTTACCGGCGTCACGACGGCAGCATTTTCTGGCTGTTGGTCAATTCCGAGCCGCTGCTGGACGCCCGCGGCCAGATCCAGGGAGTGGTCGCGTGTATTGTCGACGTCTCGGCGCAGAAAAGGCTGGAGCAAACCCTGCGTGAAAGTGCCCGCACCGACAGCCTTACATCGTTGCCCAACCGTGCCGTCGTGGCCGACCAGATTGGTGCCGCTCTGACGCGCCACCTGGCCCAGCCCGGCTACCAATTCGCGGTGCTGTTCATGGACTTCGACCGCTTCAAGCAGGTCAACGATACCCTGGGTCATGGCGTGGGCGATGCGTTGCTGCGCCAGATAGCGGATCGCCTGCGCAACGGGCTGCGCGAAAGCGACACCTTCGTGCGCACCAGCGATTTCGGCCAGATGGCCGCGCGCATCGGTGGCGACGAGTTTGTCGTCCTGCTGGACGACATCCGCGGCGACCTGGACGCCGAGGTGGTGGCCGGGCGCCTGCTCGACCTCCTGGCCATGCCCTACCTGATCGGCGAACACACGGTGAACTCCAGCGTCAGCATCGGGATCGTCACCGCCACCCATGCCGCCAGCGATGTGGAGGCGATATTGCGCGATGCCGACATTGCGATGTACGAGGCCAAGCGTACCGGGCGCGGGCGGTACGTGATGTTCGAGCCGGCGATGCATCGGCGGGTGCGCGATGACGTGGCGCTGGAGAACGACCTGCGACGCGCGTTGAGCGAGGGTGAGTTGTTCGTTGTGTACCAGCCGCTGCTGGACCTGGTTTCCAGGCGCATGACCGGCATGGAGGCCCTGGTGCGATGGAATCATCCGCAGCGGGGATTGGTCTCGCCGGTCGAGTTCATTCCGATCGCCGAGGCGGTCGGTCTGATCGGCAGGCTCGGCGCCTTGGTGCTGCACACGGCCTGCCGGGATTTCGCCTGGTTGCACGCCAATCTGGGTCCGTCGACGCCAGAGACGGTGTCGGTCAACCTGTCGCGCGCCCAACTATGCGAGCCGTCGCTGGCGTCGGACATTTTCCAGGCCCTGCGGGCCCACGGTTTGAGTGCGGGCCAGCTGCAACTGGAGGTCACCGAGAGCCTGGCCGCGCAGGACCCGGCGATGCAGGCGCGCCTGCATGAGATCAAGGCGCTGGGAGTCACGTTGGCGCTGGACGATTTTGGCACCGGTTATTCGTCGTTGTCGTGCCTGCATGAGTTGCCGATCGATGTGGTGAAGATCGACCGCAGTTTCGTCAGCCTGGCCCCAACCAGCGACTACCACCGCGTGCTGATAGAGGCCACCGTGCTGATGGCCCGCACGCTGGGCATGGCCACCCTGGCCGAAGGCATTGAAACCGACACGCAGGCCACGCTGATGCAGGCCCTGGGTTGTGGCAAGGGCCAGGGTTACCTGTTCAGCCGGCCGCTGCAGCGTGATGCGCTGGTGGCCTGGATCCAAGCCCAGTTGCCGGGTGCCTGATACCGCGTTGCCGGGCCGCGTTGCCGGGCCTGCCGGCTTTGATACACTGCGCCCATATGTTCATCCACCGCATCAGCATCACAGGTTGCAGCGACCGGGGAGCCTGGCCCTGGCGTGTCTCACCTGCATGGCCCGCCTGCCTGATGCCGCGCGCCGACTGAATTTCAGGCCCGCAGCATCTACGGGCAACGGATGTCGCAGGCACTGGCCGTGCCAGCCAGTGCGCACACCCCCCCCCATTGCCCGGATTCCGGGCGCTGAATTGACTGCATCCGACGCGCATCCGAGCGAGCAGCGCCGGTGCTGTATCGAAAGGTCTGTTGCGTGATTACCGAACTTGAATTCAAAAGCCTGACTGCCCAGGGCTATAACCGCATTCCGTTGATGGTGGAGGCGTTTGCGGACCTGGAAACGCCCTTGTCCCTGTACCTGAAACTGGCGTTCTCCAAGGGCGATGGCGCCCACAGTTTCCTGCTCGAGTCGGTCGTCGGCGGCGAGCGGTTTGGCCGCTACAGTTTCATCGGCTTGCCGGCACGCAGCATGTTGCGCGCCACCGGTTTCGGACCCGAGGCCCGGACCGAGGTCGTCACCGATGGGGTGGTGGTCGAAACCAGCCGCGACAACCCGCTGGACTTCATTGCCAGCTACCAGAAACGCTTCAAGGTGGCGTTGCGTCCCGGCCTGCCGCGCTTTTGTGGTGGACTGGCGGGATATTTTGGCTATGACACGGTGCGCCACATCGAGAATAAGCTGGTGTCGAGTTGCCCGCCCGATACGCTGGGTTGTCCTGACATACTGCTGCTGCAGTGCGAGGAACTGGCGGTCATCGACAACCTGTCTGGCAAGCTGTACCTGATCGTATACGCCGACCCGGGCCAGAATGAAGCCTATGCGAACGCGCGCCGGCGACTGCGCGCGCTCAAGGAACAGCTCAAGTACTCGGTCAGCGCGCCGGTGGTCAAGGCAACCCCGTCCTATCCTGCAGAGCGCGAGTTCGCCAAGGCAGACTATCTGCGTGCCGTGGAGCAGGCCAAGCGGATGATCGAGGCGGGGGACTTCATGCAGGTGCAGGTCGGCCAGCGCATCAGGAAGCGTTATACCGAGTCGCCGTTGTCGTTGTACCGGGCATTGCGGTCGCTGAACCCCAGCCCCTATATGTACTACTACCATTTCGGGGACTTTCACGTGGTGGGCGCCAGTCCCGAGATTTTGGTGCGGCAGGAAAACACCGATCAGGGCCAGAAGATCACGATCCGGCCGCTGGCGGGAACCCGACCACGCGGCGCGACGCCTGAGCGCGACAGGGCAGTCGAGCGGGAACTGGTGAACGACCCCAAGGAACGGGCCGAGCATGTGATGCTGATCGACCTGGCGCGCAATGACATCGGCCGCATCGCCCGCGTCGGCAGTGTCAAGGTGACCGACGCCTTCGCCATCGAGCGCTACTCGCATGTGATGCACATCGTCAGCAATGTCGAAGGCCTGCTGCGACCCGAGGTGGGGCAACTCGACGTGCTGCGCGCAACCTTCCCGGCCGGCACGCTCAGTGGTGCGCCCAAGGTGCGGGCGATGGAAATCATCGACGAGCTCGAGCCCGTCCAGCGCGGTATCTATGGCGGCGCCTGCGGCTACCTCAGTTTTGCCGGCGACATGGATGTCGCCATTGCCATCCGCACCGGCATCGTCAAGGACCAGACCCTGTATGTGCAGGCGGCCGCCGGCGTCGTCGCCGACTCGGTGCCCGAGAAGGAATGGGCCGAGACGGAGCAGAAGGCG
>JAYUQC010000257.1:0-6738 GCA_043759735.1 Rhodoferax sp. | reverse complement strand
CCCGGCGTTTTCTCATGAGCGCCCCCAGCCCTGGCTTCGCCAGGCCCCCCGAGGGGGTGCCAGAAAACTTGGGAGCGGCCCGGCGTTTTCTCATGAGCCGATCGCACGCAGGGTGCCGCGCCCGGCACACTCAGGGTGACCGTTCTGTTGTGCGGGTCCGCGTGAGGCCCCCGTGTCGGCTTGCACCGTCCTGTGCGTCTGCGCGTTTGCGGCTGAGTGTCGCGCTACCACGCTACCATCTTGCACTGGACTGTCTGACACGTGCAAGAAAATCGACCATGGTGAAACCGACCCGACGCAGGCTTTTGACCGGTGTCGGCGCCGCCGTGCTGGCAGTGGGGGCAGGCACGTACTGGGTCGCGCGCCCCAAGCCGGCGCCGCTCGGCTTTGAGGTCACGCCCGATCAACTGGCTGGCGCCCGCGATCTGCTGGCGCGGCATCCCGCGTTCGATGCGCATGCCCATCCGGGTCGCAGTTTTGTCGACGGGGCACAGAACCTGTCGGGCCTGGTATGGGTGTACGCCAGGCTGGGCAGCTTCGAGGACAAGACCATCGCCGACATGCGCGCCGGCGGTCTGGCCGCAGCCGCTTTTGCCGCCGTCGCCGACTTCCAGGTACTGGGCCTGCAGGGCGAAGGCCTGGCGACGGTGCGCGCGTTCGAAGCGGGCGAGGCATGGGCCAGCTACAAGCGCCAGATAACGCGGATGCAATCCTTGGCAAGCCGTGGCCTGGTGGCGCCGATCAACACGACGGCAGACGTGGCCAAAGCCCGGGCCGTGGGCAAGATCGGCGCACTGCTGACCGTCGAGGGCGGCGACTTTCTCGAAGGCCGGGCGGACAGGGTGACACAGGCCTATGCCGACGGCGTGCGTTCGATCACGCTGATGCACTACCGCAACAATGAACTGGGCGACATCATCACCGGTGTGCCGGTGCACAAGCGGCTTACCGATGCGGGCGTGGCGGTGGTGCGGGCGATGAACTCCGTTGGCATGCTGGTTGACGTGGCGCATGCATCCGAAGCGACTGCGCTGGGGGCGATCGAGGCGTCGGACCGGCCGGTGATCGCTTCCCATGTGCATGTGCATGGCAAAGTCGCGCATCCGCGCTTCATATCGCGCGATCTGGCGCTGGCCATCGTGTCCAAGGGGGGTGGCCTGGTCGGGGCCTGGCCGGCCGGCATCGCGATCACCGACATGCGTGGATTCGTCGACCGCACGCTGGAACTGGTCGAGATCGCCGGCATCGGGCATGTCTGCCTGGGCACCGACATGGACGCCAACTACAAGCCGGTATTCGACACCTATGCCAACCTGCCGTATTTCGTCGCCGGCCTGGCGCAGCGCGGCCTGTCCGAGGCCGACATCGCTCGGCTGATCGGCGGCAACTACCTGCGCCTGCTGGCGACCGTTCAAGCTATGTGATCGCCGCGGTGACATTCGCGATCGGGCTGTCGGCAATCGCCGGCGTCAATCGGCCTGCGAAAACCGCTGTTCAAGATACACCAGCAACGTACGGATCGTCTGCGCCTCGCCGCCGATCGGCCTTCCGGCGCGAGCGATGTCGTTCCAGGCGAACAAATCGATGTGCAGCCAGTCCTGTTGCGCCGGCACGAAATGCGCCAGGAACAACGCGGCGTTGATGGCGCCTGCCATCGGGTTGCGGCCGGTGTTGACGATGTCGCCCACCGCGCTTTCGATGCCGCTGTCATAGGGTGCCCACAGCGGCATATGCCACAGCGGGTCTTCGAGTTGCAGGCCCAGGTCCACCAGCTGGCGGGCCGCTGCCATATGGCGGCAGAACAAGGCCGGCAGTTGCGGGCCCAGGGCGACCCGCGCGGCGCCGGTCAGGGTTGCCAGATCGATGATCAGCTCGGGTTGGGACTCTGCCGCATAGGCCAGCGCGTCGCACAGGATCACGCGGCCTTCGGCGTCAGTGTTGCCGATCTCGATCTGCAGTCCATTGCGGGTCTTGATCACGTCGCCTGGCCGGTAGGCATTGCCGGCGATCGCGTTTTCCACCGCCGGTATCAGCACCTGCAGCCGCACCGGCAGTTTGAGTTCCATCACGAGCGCCGCCAAGGCCAGCGCATTGGCCGCGCCACCCATATCCTTTTTCATCAGGCGCATGCCGTCGGCACCCTTGATGTCCAGGCCACCGCTGTCGAAACACACGCCCTTGCCGATGATGCACAGGCGCGGGTGTCTGGCCTTGCCCCAAGCCAGCTCGATCAGTCGCGGCGCCCGGCTGCTGGCCCGACCTACCGCATGAATGGCCGGGAAATTGTGCTTGAGCAGGGCGTCGCCCCGGATCTGCGTGACCGTGGCGCCATGCCGCTTGGCCAGCGCTTGTGCAGCCTTGGCCAGATCGGACGGACCCATATGTTCGGCCGGTGTGTTGATCAGGTCGCGCGCCATCGCAATGGCACCGGCCTGCGCCAATCCGCGTTCGGCGGCGACACTGGTTGGCAGCGTCAGTTGCGCCGGCGCGCGGCGGCGCGGCTTGTAGCGGTCGAATGCATAGGCGCCCAGCGCCCAGGAGATCGCCGCCAGTTCCGGTGCAAGCTCCAGTGCCTGGCTCGTCAGCGCGTAGCTGCCATCGGGCAGCGCCAACGGCAATGCGGCCAGCGCGAACGGATCCTGCGCGTGGGCGACACCGGCCAATACCTGCTGCAGTCCGCCGTCTCCATTTGGCACCAGCGCATGGCTGTCCGCCGCCCCGCGAAAACCCACAGTGTCGAGCCAGCGCGCGGTTGCCGGCGGCAGGGTTTGCACCAGGGCCGGATAGCTCGTCTGATCGACGACGGTGATGGGCGTCGCGTTGCCGAGCGGATTTTTCTTCAGGTGGACGGTCATGGGATATGTGGCAGTTTTGTGGGGCTGGGACGCAGTGGTATTGGCACGCGCAACGGGCGGATGCGAAGCATGGCTGGCATCGTTCGTCACCGGCCTGCGGCGAAGCTCCATTATTGTGCTTGCGGCAGTCCCGCGGACTCGGGTTCGCCCAGGTCCGCGGCGCCAGTCCAGCGGGCCTCGCTGCTGCCCAGTGGCACAGCGCCGCTGGACCAGCCAAAACGGATACCCCCGACCTGCAAGGGCCAGCGCAGCCGGCGCGCTGGGCCCCAAACCGTTGACTCGGTCGCGTCAGCCCAGTCGGCGGGCGACTCGGGTTCCAGCGGCGCCGGTGCTGTGCCCGGGTTGGTTCCGGCGCCCATCAGCAGCGTGCCGGTACGCGCCAGCGACGCACGCACGATGCTGCCATGGCCATGCTGCAGGCGTCGCTTGAGCGCGGCCAGGACGGCGGTCGCCATCAGATAACCGGTCGCATGGTCCAGCGCCTGCACCGGCAAGGGCAGCGGCTTGTCGGCGCCAGCGCTGCGCTGGCCCTGTTCGGCAAAACCCATGCTCATCTGCACGATGCTGTCAAAGCCGCGTCGGGCTTTCCACGGGCCGGTGAAACCATAGGCATCCAGCGCCACGTCCACCAGGCCCGGGCGCAATCGCTGGCGGGTGCCCGCGCCCAGGCCCATGGCCTCCAGTGCGTCGCTGCGATAGCCGTGCACCAGCACATCGGCCCCTTGCAGCAGCGATTCCCAGCGGCGCAGATCTGCCGGCCGGCGCAGGTCCAGCCGGGCACAGCGTTTGCCCAGCGTGACCTCAGGCTCCAGCAGGGGCTCGTCCCAGCCGGGTGGATCGATCCTCAGCACCTCGGCGCCCAGGGCGGCCAACAGCCGCGTGGCGATCGGACCGGCCAGTACCCGCGTCATGTCCAGCACACGAATGCCGGCCAGCGGGCGCTGCGGTTTGAACTCCCACCCGGCGCGTGCCGCCGTGCTGCCGTCCTGCCAATGCAACAACGGCTCGGACAAAACGGCCTGCCCCTGCGGATGCTGCTGCCACTGGTTCCAGCTGCGCATCGCGCCGGCGCATCCACCCTGGGCGAGCACCGCTGTTTCGAGCTCGATCGCCATCCATGGCCCGACTGCCTGTGCCACGGCGGCGCGCTCCGGCGCGACCTGCAGCACGGCCAGCGCCGCGGCGCGGTGGTGCGGCGCGTTGGTGTGCAGACGTATCCACCCATCCCGCGCTCGGTAGTCGCCAGCGATGGCGTCCCAGATCGGAGGCAGCTTCCAGCCCTGAGGCCGTATGGACATGCCGAACCAGAACGAGGCCAGGCGGCGGTCGACCTGCACGCGCGCAGGTTGCCCTCCGGCAGTATCCAGGGCCTGCACCAGCGTTGACGCAGCCAGGCCGGCAGCCGCCATCGAGGCTGCGGCGAAGTCGGTCACCGCAAATGCCGACCGAAGCGAACCCACGCCAGTGAACCGGACCCGGTCCAGCGCCGCATCGGCGCCACTGGTAGCGCTCCAGAAAGATTTCAGGAACAGGTGTGCGCGATCATTGCCGATATTCTGGATGTCCATGCATCGATCTTCGCGCAAAGTCGATGTTGTTGCACGCCATGGATCGCCGGGAACCGCGCGTCTCGGCGCTATCGCCGCCGGCGCAGGAAAATGCCCGTGCGCGTAGCGGATCACGACGCGGCCCGCCGTCAGTCCAACTTGGCTCCCGAGAGCCTGACCACTGCTTCCCAGCGACGGATCTCGGCGCTGACAAAACTGCCGAACTGCGCTGGCGAAAGGTTGCCGAACTGCGCGCCCTGGGCCGCCCAGACGGTCTTGGCATCGTCGCTGTTTGCGGCCTTGCGCACCTCCTCGACAATGCGCGCCTGCACATCAGCCGGTGTTCCCTTGGGTGCCCACAACCCGTACCAGGTCGTCACGTTGTAGTCCGCCAGGCCAAGCTCGCCCGCGCTGGGCACTTCCGGAAAGGCCGCGTTGCGGGTCGCGCCGGACACCATCAGGGCCTTGATGCGGCCGCCCTTTATGTGGCCGGCCGACGAACCCAGGCCGTCGAACATCATCTCGACGTCGCCGGCAATCAAACCCTGCAGCGAGGGTCCAGCGCCTCGGTACGGAATGTGGGTGATGAAGGTCTGGGTCTGCTGCTTGAACAGCTCACCGGCGAGATGGTGCGAGGTACCGCCGCCCGCCGATCCGTAGTTCAGTCGCCCCGGATTCTTGCGCACATGGTCCAGAAAGGCCTTGAAGTCGGCCATCGGCAGCTTGCGCGGGTTGACTACCAGCACCTGCGGCACGCTGGCCAGCAGCACCAGTGGTACGAAGTCTTTCTCGATGTCGTAGTCCAGCTTCTGGTACATCGCCGGGGCGATCGCGTGGTGCACCGCGCCCATGAACAGCGTATAGCCGTCCGCCGCGGCGCGTGCCGCAATACCGGCACCCAGCGTGCCGCCGGCGCCGCCCCGGTTGTCAATCACCATCTGCTTGCCGGTGATGCGCGCGAACTGCGCCGCCAGTGGCCGCGCGAACGCGTCGGTGCCGCCACCGGCGGGAAATGGCACCACCAGCGTTACCGGCTTGGTTGGCCAGGCGCTCTGCGCGCGCAAGCCAGCGGCGGCGCCTGCCAGTGAAGCGGCCACCAGGCGTAGCAGGCCGCGCCGTTGTATCGAATCCATCATGTCGTGTCTCCTTTGTTGTCGGTCCATGGGGCCGGCGCGCCCCGGTGCAGTGTGTCTGCGCCGGTTCTGAGCCTGCTTGGTCGGACTCTACACTGCCAGGGCCCCGAACCCGGACGCGCACGCGAACCTGCCCGCGACCCGTCGCACCCGGAGCTGGTTCAGGCGCCCGATGCGCGCGCCGCAGTGGCTCCCTCAGCGCCGCGGCATGTCCTTGGCCGAACACCCCGGATGCACGGCAGCCTCGTGCGGAATCGGCGGCATGCTGGCGTTCCAGGCCAAAGTGCTGTGCAGACTCTTTGCGATTGCGCGCTACGTGTTCTGAACGTTGCAGGGCGTCACGTGCAGTTTTCACACAATTGCGTGCTACACTTATTTATGTGCAGCACGCACACCCAAGGTCAAACATGGCAGAAACCGTCAATTTCACAGCTGCGGTGGATCGCGAACTGCTCAAGCGCGCGAAGGTGGTCGCCGCAAAGTCGGAAACCTCGATCAACGCCTTGTTCAACATTGAGTTGCGCTATCTGGTGGACACTTTCGAAGCCGCTGAAAACGCGGGAAACCAGAACTACAAGACTCTGCTCGCGTTCTCCCTGGGACGAATCAACGACCGCATGGCACTGCAAACCTTGGGCCTCGACAGCGAGGAAGACCTGTTTCTTCTGATGGCGCAAGCGCACTTGCCGATGCCAAGACTATCGGAGCAGGTGACTCAAGGCATGGTGGAAAAACTCAACGCGTTGATGCCTTGAGTACCAACCCGGTGGCCCAGGCTGAAGTTGTTCTGCTGCCCGACGCCGGGCCGCTGATAACGCTGGCCTACGCCGATGCTTTGGACCTTCTGCTCCGACCTCAATGGTCGGTTCAACTGGTCGATATGGTGCTGCACGAGGTCACCCGTAACCAGACACCAAGCAGCGTACGAATCGCCCAATGGGCGGCAAAACTCCCCACCGTTCCGACGCGTGTCTTTCAGCAGTACACCGATGCCAAGGTGGCTGCGAAAGGCCAACTGCGCAAGGCCAATCTGGGTGAGCTCGCCATTCAGGAATGCATGAACGAGTTCGCCCTGACGGCCCCGCCGACGGTTGGCGTATTTCTGTTCGAAGACCACAAGGTCGCCCGAGCCAGCTTCCTGATCCCCGGCAACTGCCACAAGATCAGCACGCGGGCCTACCTGCTCTTCCTGGAGCAACGCGG
>JAYUQC010000256.1:0-2567 GCA_043759735.1 Rhodoferax sp. | reverse complement strand
CCGCAATATGGTGTCGTGGTCGCCGTGCCCTTCGATGCCGAAGCCGACCACCGGCTTGCCGGTGGTCTTGATGCCGTCGACCACTTTCTGGGTCCAGCTGTCTTCGATGCCGATGACCACCACCGCCGCCACGTTCGGGTTGCAGCCGGCACCGATCAGGGTGCGGAAGTGCAGGTCCAGGTCGGCCCCGAACTGCAGGCGACCGTACGGGTGCGGGATCGCCATCGCGCCCTTGATGTTGTGCGCCACCGCCTCGGCCGCCGCGTTCGACAGGTCGTCCAGCGGCAAGATGATGACGTGGTTGCGTACGCCGACGCGGCCGTTTTCACGGCGGTAACCCAGGAAAGTGGTGTCTTTGGTGATGATGGTCATGGTGTTACCAGCGCTTGGTTTTAATGTTGTGCACATGGGCGTGCTGGCCGGTCTGGATCGGGGCCACGACTTTGCCCATGTCGATGCCATATTTCCAGACGGTGTCGCCCACCGCCATGTCTTTGAGCGCGACCTTGTGGCCGATCGGAATGTCTTGCTTGGCCTGGATCTCAACCATGCGGTCTTCGTCCATGATCCAGCCCTTGAGGGCGGCGCCTGCTGTTACTCCTTCAACCACCACGACGGCCACGGTATCCTTGGCATCGTGCAGTACGAAATGAATCATTGGGTCTCCGTTGACGCGTTGTATCGCAGCCCGAAGTGTAGTCAAGCGGGGCCGGTTATCCGGGCGCACGCATCACGCGCCATTGGCGCGATCTGTTGGACGATCCCGGCATCGACACGCTCGACGTCGCCTTGCCCAATCATCTTCACGCCCAGGTTGCGATTGCGGCATTGCGCGCCGGTAAGGACGTGCTGCTGGAAAAACCGATGACCACCAGCGCCGCCGATTGCGACGCCCTGCTTGTTGCAGAACGCGAGAGCGGCCGTCTGGTCTCGGTCGGGCATGAGCTGCGGCAATCGGCCCAATGGGGCCGCATCAAGGCGCTGCTCGACGAGGATGCGATCGGTGAGCCGCTGTTCCTGAACATCAACCTGTTTCGCAATTTCTATCGCTCGGGCGCGGCGCTCTGGCGCTACGACCGCGCGCGTGTCGGCTCCTGGATGTTGGAAGAGGCGGTGCATTACTTCGATCTCGCGCTCTGGTCGGCGCGACCGAGGCGCGCAAACGCGTGCTGGTCTGCCTGGCGGCGGAGCGCTCGCTGCTGGAGGACCGCGAAATCGAACTTGATCTTGCGTAGCCCGGCTGCCCCGATGCGAGGTGTGACGGCGTTGGGCGGGGCCTTGATGTTGTCGAGCTGCGCCCTGCTGTCGCAGGCGCCGTCCGACGGACGCTACGACGGCGAGCTATGTGTGGTCAGCGGAACCGCCGCCCCCAACTGCGGCGCGGCCGAGGTCTGGCTGTTCAACGGCAGCGGCAACGCGCAGGTGTTGGTAAGCGACATCGTCTATCGCTTATCGCTCAAGGAAGGCTGGCTCGATCTCATGCTGGTGCACGGGCAGATGCCGATCGATCGCTTCAGCGCCAGCTACCGCTGGAGCGGTGATGTGCTGCACTTCACCGACCCGGAGCGGTCGGTGCACTACAGCATCCGCTTCGCCGACCCGGCGCGCCAGCGCGACTGACAATGCTTCCGGTGGCACGGCATCGGTCAATCGATCTGCCGGAAGTGCTTACCCTTGTCTCAATCCCTGCTGGTCGCTACATGCAGGGGAGATCGCCCGTTCAGGAAACGCGCGACATTGCACGCGGCTGCCGCGGCCAAGTCCGCAAAAATTCCGTGCACCATAGGCGAATTGTGTGGCGAGCCGATCACGTTGGGGAGGTCCAGAAAAGGGTGCTCCAGCCTGAACTGCCCACCGTGCATCGGCTCGTTCCACCATACGTCGAGGCCAGCGCGAAACCCAGGCTGCTCCTTGAGGTGTGCATACAGTGCCGCCGGCTGAACCACCGCCGCCCGGGAAACGTTGACCAAAATCGCGTCGGGCTTGAGCAACCGCAGCTGTGCGGCCCCGATCAAATCCTTCGTTTGGCGGTTCAGTTCGATCGCCACGATCACGATGGCCGCACCATCCAGCACTTCATGCAGTCCGTCAAGCGTGCGGCAGAGTTCGACCGGAAGCGCAGTGCGTCCTGAACTGTTGATGGCGCGAATCTTCATGCCCATGGCGCGCAGGAGATAGGCCACTCGGGAGCCGATCGCACCCAGACCGATGATGGCCGCAGTGCCACCCGCGAGCCGCGTGTTGACGTCCGACTGCTTGAAATGTCCGGCGGCGAGATCATTGTGTCGCGGGAAGAGATTCTTGGCCGCTGCGAGAACCAGCGCCAGCGCGTGTTCCGCGATCGGCTCTGCGGCAGCTCCCTGGTTGAAGGCCACCATGCAGGAGGCGAAAGCCTCGAATGGAAAGCGGTCGCGGCCAGCGGCCAGGCATTGAACAAAACGCAACTCGCCCAGCGCTGCCATTTCCGGTTCCTTCAGTTCATGGCGGGGAGAGAAAGTCGCGAGCACACTGGCCTCACGCAGCCAGCCCAGGCGCTGCAACTCTGACCCATCGGCGAGAAAACGGAC
>JAYUQC010000255.1:0-6770 GCA_043759735.1 Rhodoferax sp. | reverse complement strand
GCCAAGTCAATCCAGTGCTCCATCAGGAGCTTCATGCGCTCGTAGTTCTTGAGCTGCTTGCGCACCTCGGGCAAGTCCTCTTTCTTGACGAACTTGCTACTGCTTTTTCCCTTGCGGGTGTAGCTCACCTGGTAGTAGGGACCGTGCTTTATCGGCGGTGTGGCCTTGCAGCGGCACCCGGGTGAGCCGCAAACGTTGTACTGCGTCGAGAGGCTGCCGGGTCGCAAATCACCCAAGGCGGCAAGGTCGCGCTTGACCTTCTGATTTGTGTTGCCGCGCCCGGCCGAGAGATTCTGGGTCCGGGTCAGGATCACGGAATTCAAAGTTGTGCCCCACTCCACTAACTGGAGTGTGTGTCAGCGCCGCCACCGTGTTACTGGCCAGCCGTTCTATGCCTTCCATGCATGACTTGTCCATATCCTTTGGAGAAAATACCAAAGCGTCTGGTCGAACAGCCATCACGACGCCGTCGAAGGCAAATTTCGGGAATCCAAAAAACATCCCAGCACCAGCAGGAACAAACGCTTGAATTCGAGTCTCAGCGCCTGCCTCCCGTTGCAGTCCAAACTTCAAGATCCAATCCGGCGTGACGATGGCCGTATTCCATACGCCAGCCACGACGAGAGAGGTCTCGTCAGCAACAAGTTTCATCGCAATCGTTCATTCGGTTCACCTCAGCTCTTGCAGGATAACACTCCGGCGAAGCCTGGCGAATGTGGAAAAACCCTAGTCGAGCCGCCCTGTCGAGCGACATTAACGTACCGCAGGTCAGCAAAATGTGGCCCCAAAACCAGCGCTCCATCACCATCAATTCCAGTTGGCACGAAATCTCGCGCAACGCGGCCGCGATGCCGGCCCCGCGAACGGCAATCTTGCAAAGATGGGCGCGTCAAATCCGCATGATCCCCTCCCTTCGGGGTTATATCGACTCACTCCGGTCACGGACCCCGATCTTGCAAAGATGGAACGTGTGGATCGTCGAAATCACTGTGCGGGACCGTCTGACCGCCCCATGCGTCGTGCTGCGCTCGTCTGATAGACCTCCGGGATACCAGCGTCAGTCAGAAATAGGTGCCCGTACATGGGCCAAGGGGGCTGTCGGCAGCAAATAGAACTGGCCGGTTTGGTAGCAAGTAGATTGTCCGCTTTCCGTTGATTGGATTGCGATGGCTGCCAAGCTGCGAAGGGCGTAGCCCGAAGCGGCTTGGCAGCCATCGCGCGGTCTGCTGTGGTGGCCCTTACGCGGCCAGCCGTTGCGCCTCCTGGTCGCTGGACGGCTGGCCATGGGCGTCATACGCTGCCAGCTTGCGTGGCCCATGAAACACCGCCAACGTGGCGTCCACGTAACGGTGCACCCGTACCTTGGCGCGAACGTAGTGGTAGCGAAACTTGTCGGCCGGGATTTGCAGACTCAACCCCGCAAAGGCGACGCAGTTGTCGTTGCCCACCGTGCGCTCGTGGTGCTCGCACAAGATGTCGGGCAGGCTGCCGCTGATGAACGGGACGTAGGCCGTGCCCGTCAAGATGCTGGCCATACCAAATTCGCGATTGCGCCCGGCTCTGTAGACCTGCTCCAGATACCGGTTGGCACTGCCCATGTCGGTGATCCCGGCGCGCGCGAGTTCCTGCGGTAGCCTGCCCTGATGGGTCTGAAATGCCCGCTCGCTCCTGCCACGCGCCTCGGGCGAGTAGGCCGCGATGTGCTCGATCCCCAGTTGTTTGAGCGCGCGCCCTACCTCGGTTGGGTTCAGCTTGTCCACCTTGCCTCCCACCTCGGGCGTGGTGAAGTAATGGCTACCCCGGTCGGTGTACAGGCTGGCAAACAGCCCGTAGCGCGCAATCGTCTGCGGCTGGCCGATGCCGTGAAAACTCGACGAGGGCCGCGTAATTGACCAGCAGGTTCTGTTCGCGATGCTGCGCAACCGCCTGTACCTGGGTGAGATGACCCACAAGGGGCAGTCGTTCACGGGCCAGCACGAGGCGATCGTGACGCCAGAGTTGTGGGGGGCGGTGCATGAGTATGTCGAAAACCGCAAGCAGGGGCCACGCACGAACCATGGCAAGACCCCGGCACTGCTGGCCGGCCTGCTGTACACACCAGACGGGCAACGCATGCTGCCCACCTACACACAGAAAAAGAACGGCAAGCGGTATCGGTACTACGTGCCGTACCTAGAGAAGCGGCGCTCAGCCGGCGCGACCTACGATCCAGATCGCAAGAGCATCGGCTGCCTGGCGGCTGGGGAGATCGAAGCGGCGGTCCTGGCACAGGTTCACGAGACACTGCAGGAGCCCGAGATGACCATCGGTATGTGGCAGGCCGGCATGACGCTGCGCGAGCGGCAAGAGATGGACGAGCCGACTGTGGTCGTGGCGATGCGCCAAATTGGCTCGGTGTGGGAAAACCTGTTTCCGCAAGAGCAGCACCGGATCATGGGATTGCTGATTGAGCGGGTGCAGTTGCACGAGGGCGGACTGGACATCGTCTGGCGCGATAACAGCTGGCAAAACTTCAGACGGGAACTGGTGGAGCGCCCGTTCATGGTTGAGCAGCGTGCGCGCATCGCCGCGGCCGGCGTCGGATCCGAAATGGAGGTAGCTTGATGGGCACGCTGATCGGACGACCACGCCAATTTGAGACCATGGGACGCTCAGTGACATTCGTGCCGCTGATGATCAAGCGCCGGCACCGAAGCAAGTTGATCGTACCGCCGGTGGGGGCCAGCGCCGTGAAGGCCACGTCGTCATTCGACCTGCCATTGATCCGCACGCTTGGCAAGGCCTTCTACTGGCAGTGGTTGATCGACACGGGCGAGGTGGCGAATGCCAGTGAACTCGCGCGCAGTCTCAAACTTGAGGTGGGGTGGGTGTGCGAGGTGCTACGGTTGACGCGGTTGCCACCGGACATCATCCGGGCGATGCTGGATGGGCGGCAGCCGCGACACCTCAATCTGCATGCGATGCGTGGGCGCCAGGGGGAGGTGCCGCTGGATTGGGAGGAGCAGCGGGAATTGTTTGGGTTTGCGGCTGCGGGTGGGTGATCAGCCAATTCGGCTCGCCAAGGACCGCGATTGGCCTCTAACCGGGCCGCACCAGCGTTAGAGCGAATACCGGCAATGCAGCGTTTGCTCACGGTCGACGCCAGCCATCGAACACAAGGTCTCGGATACCTTGCAGTCGTCCAGGCGCGCACCAGCTGTCGCCACCACGGGCCGCTAACAGTGGCACTACTGACATAGCCAGTGAACGCGAAGGTGTGGGAGACGGCGTTTCTCGCCCGTTTGTCGTTAAGTGAAAAGAAATCCAATGAAACTGATTGTGCTTTGGTTTGCGTCCTACTTATGACGGGGTGCGCCAACCGTCATTCGCTATACCAATGGGGTGGATACGACGCCATGTTGTACCAGTCCTACAAAAATCCTGAGAAAACAATAGAGCTTCGGACCGGACTTGAAACCCATATTGCTCAGATGGAGAAATCGATGCAGAAAGTGGCGCCTGGACTGTATGCAGAGCTTGGAACTATGTACTTGCAGGCGGGCGACTCAACAAAGGCTGTCGCAATGTATACAAAGGAGCGGGATGCTTGGCCAGAAAGCCGCGGGCTGATGGAAAGCCTCATTCGGAACGTATCCAAAACCATCGGTTCCAAGTCGGAGGTCAAGTCATGAAGTATGGAAGGTTATTCCTCTATTTGCTAGCAGCCATGCTGACAGGTTGCGCTAGCGCACCCGCAAAAAAGGACCTGAGCGCGTTCAACACTGCTGCACCAAGGTCGATTCTGGTAGTTCCCGCCGTCAACAAATCGCTCGATGTTGACGCTCCAAATTACCTGCTCTCAACTTTAACCGTGCCGCTAGCCGAAAAGGGGTTCTACGTTTTCCCGGTTCACACAGCTAAGTTCATTCTGGAACAAGAGGGATTCTACGAGGGCGAGCAAATCCACAGACAGCCGCCTGAGGCTCTCGCAAAGCTTTTTGATGCCGACGCGGTTCTTTATGTAACCATAAACCGTTGGGACGCGCAGTACGCGTTCATTGCGGCGACGGTCACTGTTGAGTTTGACTACCGGATGGTGTCTAGAGATGGCAAGGAGATCTGGAAAGCCACTCAAAGGATGCAGTACTCCCCACAGAATAACAACTCTGGCAGCCCATTGGCGATGCTCATCACTGCCGCTATCAACGCGGCCGTCACCAGAGCCGCACCGAATTATTTACCGCTGACGCAACAGGCAAATCAGATGGTGTTCGTGCTTAGCCCCAATGCGATTCCGGACGGGCCCTATCGCGTCGTGACCAAGTAGAACGACTGAAGATTCGCTCATCGCGCCCCCCTTCTCACAACCGTTCACAGCACCCAGTCTTTTGCAGGCATTCGCCCCCGAGGCGCCTGAAGGGCAGGTATCGCCGAGCGCAGTCGTACAAATCGACTGGTCAGTCACGCGTCCACCTCACAATCTTCTGCACCAGTCCCCCCGTCAAACCGCGCTTTTCGACACACGTGCAACCCGTTGTTTTCAAACGCCTTCTGCGTGTGCCAGATCGACGCGGTTCTCCGGTCGCGCAGATCTACTGCGCCATACGCTCGCTTACTGGACTACCTGCGCCAACTCACCGCGCGCATACTGCCCGGCAACGATCGACAGGCTGTTGCCCTTGATCTTGCCGCCCTGCCCCTCGCAGCCGAACTGCTGGTAACGCTGCTTGCAGACCTGCTTGGCCGCCTCGCGCGCCGGCTTGAGCCAGTCGCGCGGATCGAACTTGTCCGGGTGTTCGGCCATGTACTTGCGCACCGCGCCGGTCATCGCCAGGCGCACGTCGGTGTCGATGTTGACCTTGCGTACGCCGAACTGGATCGCCTTCTGGATCTCCTCGACCGGCACGCCGTAGGTCTCTTTCATGTCGCCGCCGTGCTGGCGGATGATCTCCAGCAAATCCTGCGGCACCGACGAGGAGCCGTGCATCACCAGGTGGGTATTGGGCAGTCGGCGGTGGATCTCCTTGATGCGTTCGATCGCCAGGATGTCGCCGGTGGGCTTGCGGGTGAACTTGTAGGCGCCGTGACTGGTGCCGATGGCGATTGCCAGCGCGTCGAGCTGGGTGCGGCGCACGAAGTCGGCCGCCTGCTCCGGGTCGGTCAGCAACTGGTCGCGCGTCATGGTGGCCTCGGTGCCGTGCCCATCTTCCTTGTCGCCGCGCATGGTTTCCAGCGAACCCAGGCAGCCGAGTTCGCCTTCGACGGTGACACCGGTGGCGTGCGCCATGTCGACCACCTTGCGCGTGACCTCGACGTTGTAGTCGTAGCTGGCAATGGTCTTGCCGTCGCCCTCCAGCGAACCATCCATCATGACCGAGCTAAAGCCCAGGTCGATCGCGCCCTTGCATACTTCCGGGCTCTGTCCGTGGTCCTGGTGCATGACCAGCGGGATATGCGGATACGACTCGATCGCCGCCGCGATCAGGTGCTTGATGAACGCCTCGCCGGCATATTTGCGCGCCCCGGCACTGGCCTGCAGAATGACCGGCGCGCCCAATTCGTCGGCCGCCGCCATCACGGCCTGCACCTGCTCCAGGTTGTTGACATTGAACGCCGGTATGCCGTAGCCGTTGACGGCCGCATGGTCCAGCAACTCACGCATCGAAACGAGTGCCATGGTCGGAATCTCCCTGAAAAAAATATCGGCGCGATGCCGGGCAATCGCCTATCCATCCTGCGCAATGCGGCGCGGTAACCGGCAGGTAACCTGACAAATTTTACCGTGCCCGGCGTCCGCCGACACATAAGGCGCCGTTAAGGAACGGCACATACGCTGCACGGCGTGAACTCCCTACCCTTACCGGCTACTGGCCATGTGACGCAGGCCGTCCCGTTTTACGCCCGCTGCGCCTGGATCGTGCTGTTTTTCGCCGCCATCGCCGTGTGGGACCTGACGGCGCTGGACTTGCCGCTGGCGCGCTGGTTCGGCACCCCGACCGGTTTTCCGCTGCGTGATAGCTGGTTGTGGTCCACGGTATTGCACGTAGGGGCCCGCCGGGTGGCATGGGCGATGCAGTTCGTGCTGTTGTTGTCGATCTGGTGGCCTTTTGGTGTGTTGCGCAGGTTGACACGCCGTCAACGGGCACACATGTTCGTCACCGCCATGTTGTGCCTGCTGGTGATCTCGATCCTCAAGAACTCGAACACCGCCAGTTGTCCCTGGGACCTGACCGAGTTCGGTGGCACGGCCATCTTCGTCCCGCACTGGGACTGGGGTGTTCCCGATGGCGGCGTTGGCCGCTGCTTTCCGGCTGGCCATGCCTCCGCGGCATTCTGCTTCCTGCCGGGCTATTTCTGGCTGCGCCGCGCCGCGCCGCGTGCGGCGACACTTTGGCTGCTCGCCACGCTGGTGGCAGCCTTCACGATCGGCCTGGCGCAACAGGTGCGTGGTGCGCACTATCTCAGCCACACCCTGTGGACGGGATGGTTGTGCTGGGTCGTCGCAGCAATGTCCCATGCACTGATGGAAAGCCGGACTTGGCGTAACCGGTTCGCCAGCCTGCGCTGACGGTTGCGCAATCGCACACCGAGGTGGCATTCGCCTTGGCGCTGGGCGTGGCCATGCAGACGCGGCAGTTCCGAATTGCATGCGCGGCCATCGCGCCGGCCGTGCTGATCGCCTGGAGCCGGGTCTCAGCGGCTGAGAGTTTTTCGAGAGTGCCCGAGCGGCGCGTCAAAAGGCGTCCGATCTAGGCGCAAAGCACAGCCATAGCTCGGGCTATGGCGAGCAT
>JAYUQC010000254.1:0-6838 GCA_043759735.1 Rhodoferax sp. | reverse complement strand
AAGCAGCACCTGGACAGCGGCCGCAACTTCACGCTGGGGGAGACATTGCGCATGATGCGCGACCTGCTTGCTGGGCTCGACTATGCGCATCGGCAGAGCGTCGTGCACCGCGACGTCAAACCGGCCAACCTGCTGTTGGAGGCGAGTGGCCGGGTCAAGCTGACCGACTTCGGGGTCGCACGGATTCAGGACTCCGGTGAGGCGACCCGAACCAAGGGGTCGATGGTTGGCACCCTGAAGTACATGTCGCCCGAGCAGGTGCGGGGGCTGCCCGTGGACAGCCGCGCAGACCTTTTTTCCGCCGGCATCGTCCTGCACCAACTGCTGACGGGCAAGCGACCATTCTCCGGCGACACAGATTTCGCGATCATCCAGCAGATTGTGGGTGTGATGCCGCCCGCGCCGTCGAGCGTCAATGCCGAGTTGCCGGCAGCGCTCGATGCGGTGGTCGCCCGCGCACTGGCCAAGTCGCGCGATGACCGCTTCGCCGATGCGCATGGATTTGCACTAGCCCTGCTGCAGGCCACCAGGGATGTGCGGGATCTGACCATCGTGCCGCCGGTATCGGTCGGGGCCGTCGAACCGGGCGACGGGATGGGCTCCGGCGCGCAGGGCGCGGGCAGCGTCGGTTCCAACGCTCAGCCAGCGGCGCGCGGCGGGAGCGCAGGTCCAACCATGTCCCAAGAGCTCGAATTGATCTACTGGAAGGACATCAGGGAGTCGGACGTCCAACAAGAGTTGCAGGAATTCCTGGACCATTTTCCTGCCGGAATTTATGCCAATCTGGCGCGGCGTCGCATGCGCAAGCTGCGCGAGGGCAGTGTCGGTGAACAATCGAATACCCAGGCCATGACGGTGGTTCAGCCGTTGCCAGCGCGCGGCGATGGTGGCGACGCTACCGTCGAACTGCGCCACGAGGCGACACTGGTCATGACGCGGCCGGGCGTTGGCGCTGCCGCTGCCGTGCCGCCAGCGCCCGCCGTGGATGCGGCCACGTATGGGCAATCTTCAGGCCGGCCAGCACCCGATCCACAGGCGCAGTTGACGCCGTCCAGCACCGCGACACCCCATACCCGCAAACGGCGGCTGGTGTTCGGCAGTGCCGTTGCGGCGGCGGCGGCGGTTGTGGCGGCGGTATTCTGGTCCGCAGGTTCCGGTCCGGTCGCCTCGCCCGCCGCGAGCACCGCATCAGACGCTGCCGGCGTTGCGTCGGCCATTGACCAATCGGCGCCGCCGGTCCCAGCGTCGATGGCATCAACCGCGCCATTCTCCGCTGCGGCCGTGCCGCCGGCACCGCCCGCCAGTGCCGGCGTGCCCGACAAGGCTGCAACCGGCGTTGCCAACGCCAGGACTATTGCTCCCAAGCGCGATGCGGGAGTCGCTGCCACTGCAGCCACGGCTGCGCCGACGCTGCCACTGGTGCCGACACCGGCAGTGGCACCGACATTCAGTGCAGCTGCAGCGAGCGCTGCCGCCGAAGCCGGGCGTCCACAGGGCGCCAAGGTGACCGACAAGCCGCGTTCCGAGGCCGACAGGTCCGTTGCGGGCAGCGTGGCCGCCGGGCCGGAAATGGCGTGCCAGTCCAGGATGCTGATCGGGTACCAGATCTGCATGAGCGAGCAGTGCGCCAAACCGCAATGGTTTGGCCATCCGGCCTGCATCCAGCGCGCACAAGCCGCGAAGGCGGCCAAGGACATGCGCTCGGAGCGCAATTAATTCGGTCCGGAGCCGGAGTCGTACCTTGCGCCGGATGGAGCACCCGCGATCGGCTCCAGGTGCGCGGTCGGTTGCGAAGGTAGGTGCATTTTGTTGCTATTGCGCGACCCAGCCCCCATCCATATTCCAGGCCACACCACGCACGTTAGTGGCGGCCGGCGAACAGAAGAACACCGCCAGTTGCCCCAGTTCCTCCGGTGTCGTGAACTGCATTGACGGCTCCTTCTCGCCCAGCAGCATCTTGGTGGCTGCGTCGTTCGACACACCCTGGCTGGCTGCCTTGGCGTCCACCTGCTTTTGCACCAGCGGTGTCAGCACCCAGCCCGGACAGATCGCGTTGCAGGTCACGCCACTGCTGGCGTTCTCCAGCGCGGTGACCTTGGTCAGACCGACAACACCGTGCTTTGCCGCCACATAGGCCGATTTTTCGGCCGATGCCACCAGGCCATGGACCGACGCAATGTTGATGATGCGGCCCCAGTTGGCTGCCTGCATCGCCGGCAGCGCCAGCCGGGTGGCATGAAATGCGCTGGACAGGTTGATCGCGATGATTGCGTCCCAGCGCTCGGCGGGGAAGTTCTCGATCCGTGCCACATGCTGGATGCCGGCATTGTTGACCAGGATGTCGACGCGGCCGAACTGCTCGGCGGCGACGCGCATCATGTCGTCGATCTCCGCCGGCTTGCTCATGTCGGCACCATGGTAGGCCACTTTGACGCCATGCTGGCTGATGGCCGCCTTGGGGCCCTGCACGTCACCAAACCCGTTGAGCATGATGTTGGCGCCTTGTTGCGCCAGTGCCTGCGCGATTCCCAACCCGATCCCGCTGGTGGACCCGGTGACCAATGCGGTCTTGCCTTTGAGCATGATGAATCTCCAATTCAATTACGATGTGCCAAAGGCCATTATCCCGCCCAAATTGCACGCGCCATCGCACCAGGACCCGTACCATGATCGAACCCGAGTTGCTGTATGCCACCTGTCCCGACGCCCAGGGTGGTCATCGCATGGCCTATTGGCAATGGGGCGACGCGGCTGCCGGTCATGTGGTGGTCTGCGCGCATGGCCTGTCGCGCCAGGGGCGCGACTTCGATGGTCTGGCACACAGCCTGTGCGAACGCAGCGTCGACCCGATCCGGGTGGTGTGTCCCGATGTAGTCGGCCGGGGGCGCAGCGACTGGCTCAAGGACCCCATGGCCTACCAGATCCCCACCTACGCGGCCGACATGCTGGCGATGCTGGCGCAGATCAAGCCCGCGCGGCTCGACTGGGTTGGCACCAGCATGGGCGGTTTGATTGGCATGGTGCTGTGCGGCCAGCCCGACCTGCCAATGCCGGTTCCCGTTCGTCGTCTGGTGCTCAATGACCTGGGCCCGAGCATTCGCTGGGAGGCGCTGGCGCGCATCGGTACCTACCTGGGTCAGACCGGGCGTTTCGCGACCCTACAGCAGGCGGCCGATGCGATGTGGGCCATCTCGGCCGGGTTCGGACCGCACACGCCGGAGCAGTGGCTGGCGCTGTCGCGCCACATGGTCAAACCGTTGGATGACGGCAGTGCTGCGGTCACGCTGCACTATGACCCGGCGATTGCGCTACCGTTTCGCACCGTCACGGCCGAATCCGCGGCGCAGGGCGAAGCCGCGTTGTGGCATCTGTATGACGCGATCCGCGCCGAGACGCTGCTATTGCGGGGTGCGTCGTCCGACCTGCTGACGCGGGAGACTGCGCAGTTGATGACCAGCCGCGGGCCGCGCGCCCGGTTGGTGGAGTTTGCCGGCGTCGGCCATGCGCCGACCCTGATCGCTGCCGATCAGCTGGATTGCGTCATTGGTTTCCTGCTGCACGGAAAGACGGCGGGCCGCGGATGAAGCCTACCGGTGTGCAGATCGACCGTGCACCCGAGCCGACGCAGCCGGCACCAGGAGTTTTGGCGGGCCCTTTGGCGTTGGCGCGTGCGTTTGCAGAGCCATTGATCAGCGGCGATACCCTGGATACCGGCGAGAACACGCTCGACCACGCGCACGCGGTCGCCCTCATCCTGGCGTCGATTGGCGGCTCCGAACTGATGCAGGCGGCCAGCTATCTGGTGTATACCTGCGAGCAGCTGACACGGCCCCAGGAGGCAATCGGCAAGCGATTCGGCCAGAACCTGGCGGACCTGGCGCTGGAGACGAACAAGCTGGTCCGGCTGCAGCGCCAGGCGCGCTCGACCCGGCACGGCGAGCATCGGGCGGTGCCGGCGCCAATGGCGCAGACGGCCGCGACGCAGGTCGAGAATGTACGCAAGATGCTGCTCGCGTTCTCGCGCGACCTGCGGGTGGTGATACTGCGTCTGGCCTCGCGCCTGCAGACCCTGCGCTACTACGCCGCGAGCCGGAAAGCCCCTCCACCGGGCATGCCGGCGGAAGCCCTGCTGGTTTTTGCGCCGCTGGCCAACCGGCTCGGCATCTGGGAACTCAAGTGGGAAATCGAGGACCTGGCGTTTCGCTTTCTGGAGCCCGAGACCTACCGCGATGTGGCACGGCAGCTGGACCAGACCCGCGTTCAGCGCGAGCGCGCGGTGGAGCAGTTGCGCGCGCAGCTCGAGCAAGCGCTGCAACGCGATGGCATTCGCGCGACGGTGCAGGGGCGGCCCAAGCACATCTACAGCATCGTCAAGAAGATGCGCGGCAAGGTGATCGATTTCGACCATGTGTACGATGTCTGCGCCTTGCGGGTCATCGTGCAATCGGTGGCGGAGTGTTATGCCGTACTCAGCGCGGTACATGGCCGCTTCGCGGCGGTAGCAGAGGAGTTCGACGACTACATCGCCAGGCCCAAGGCCAATGGCTACCGATCCCTGCACACCGTGGTGCGCGATGCGCGGGGCCAGCCGGTCGAGATCCAGGTGCGGACGCAGGAAATGCACGACCATGCCGAGCACGGGGTGGCCGCGCACTGGCTGTACAAGGAATCGGGGGTCAAGGGATACGCGGGCGTTGCCGCCAGCGGTCACTATGACGCCAAGATCGCCGTTCTGCGCCAGTTGCTGGACTGGGAGCGGGAACTCTCGGGCGAGCAGTCCCGCGGCCTGTTCGAGGACCGCATCTATGTGTTGACGCCACAGGCGGCCATCGTCGAACTGGTCGCGGGTGCGACGCCGGTCGATTTTGCCTACAGCGTGCACACCGAGATGGGCCATCGATGCCGGGGCGCCCGGGTCGACGGGGTCATGGTGCCGCTCAACACGCCGCTCAAGAACGGTCAGAGCGTCGAGATCGTCGTGGCCAAGGAGGGCGGCCCGTCGCGCGACTGGCTCAACGCCGAGCTTGGCTATCTGGCCGGACAACGTGCCCGTTCCAAGGTGCGGGCCTGGTTCAATGCGCGCGCAGTGCACGCAACCGTCGCGCGCGGGCGTGAGGCCGTCGAGAAAGTGCTGCAGCGCGAAGGCAGGACCTCGGTCAACCATGAGGAACTGGCCAGGCAACTGGGGTTCGATGCCGCCGACGCGCTGTTCGAGGCGGTGGGCAAGGACGAGTTCTCGCTGCGCCAGATCGAGGCCTTGTATCGCGCTGGCGAGCCGGCCAACCAGGACCCGGACGCGCCCTTGATCAAGGCCCCGACGCAAGGCCAGAAAAAGGCCGGCGGCGGCGTGTTGGTGGTGGGTGTCGACTCGCTGATGACGCAGCTTGCGCGCTGCTGCAAACCGGCGCCACCGGATCTGATCTGTGGTTTTGTCACCCGCGGCAAGGGCGTCAGCGTGCACCGGGCCGATTGTCCCAACGTGCGGGAATTTCAGACGCGCAACCCGGAACGGGTGATCGAGGTGCAGTGGGGCCAGCCGCGCAGCGACAAGGCGCCGGTCTACCCGGTCGATGTGGTCGTGCATGCGGTCGATCGACAGGGCCTGTTGCGTGACATCTCCGAGGTGTTTCTCAAGGAAAAGATGAACGTCATCGGCGCGCAGACGCAGACGGTCCGTGAAACCGCCTGGTTGACGTTCACCGTGGAGACCTCGGATGCGATGCGCTTGCAGCAGGTGCTGGCCGGTGTCGCTAGCCTGCCCGGTGTACGCCACGCACGCCGTCGCTGAGAATGCACCGTGGCCGGTCCGCTCGGCCCGCAACGGGAAGCGGCTTGCCGCCGCGGCCCCGATGCGAGAGCCTGGGGCGACGGCCCGGTCTGTCAGCCGATGCGACCGGGCAGCCAGGTTGCGATTGCCGGCAGGTAGAACACTGCCGTCAGCAGGATCAGACTCATCACGACATAGGGAACCACCGCCCTGAAGATGTGCGCCATCGTCACCGAGGGTGGCGCCACACCGCGCATGGTCATCAGCAGCAGGCCATGGGGCGGTAGCAGCAGGCCCAATTGCATGCAGATCAGGAACATCACGCCGAACCATACCGGGTCGATGCCCAGCACCTGCACCACCGGCAGGAAAATCGGCAGTGTGATCATCATCATGCTGACTTGGTCGACAAAGATGCCCAGGAAGATCAGCATGCCCATCATTCCCATGACGATCAGTTCGGTCGACAGGCCATGCCCGATGATCATCTGCACCAATCCGTTGCTGGCACCGGAAAACGACAGGATCTGGGCGAAGGTCGTGGCGCCCAGGTTGTTGAACAGGATCATGCCCGAGATGCCGGCCGTTCCCCTGAGCGCCTTGCGCAGCGCGTCCATGGTCAGGGCCCGGTATGCGAGCGCCAGCAACATCGTCGCAAACGCGCCCAGCGCCGCGCATTCGGTCGGTGTCGCCCAGCCAGCGGCCAAAGCGCCAACGACGACGCCGAAGATCGACAGGTGCGGAGCGCTTCACTTCGTTCGCGCCACCGCCGCTGCTCAACCTCCGCCTCAGACAACGCATCAAGGCCGGACAGAAATTGCTCTGCCAATTCAGCCCGCTCTTGAATAGGAAGCGCCAGAGCTTCTCGGCGAATTGTTTCGGTGTTCATAGACGTCGTCGGGAATGCGTTTCAAGGTCAGGGTCGTGGGCATGGCGAAGGAAGTGAAACGAAATGAAATGAAACCATCATGTTTCTACGGCTCGCAGATCGTCAAGTCGGCATCAGCGCATCCAGTGGGCTGGTCGTGCCGCCCGCGGCGACCTTGAGTACGTGGGTGTAGATCATGGTGG
>JAYUQC010000253.1:0-52999 GCA_043759735.1 Rhodoferax sp. | reverse complement strand
CCGGCTGCCGGTCTCGGTCAAGGAATACCTGACGCTCATCGAGGCCCTGGATCAAGGCGTGGTCGGCCCGCGCAGCGACGGCGCCTGGGGCATCGACGACTTTTACTACCTCGCGCGCACGGCGCTGGTGAAAGACGAAAAGCACTACGACAAGTTCGACCGCGCCTTCGCTTCCTACTTCAAGGGCGTCGAGATGGTGGCCGACTTCACCAAGGACATCCCGCTGGAATGGCTGCGCAAAAACCTGGAACTTGAACTCAGCCCCGAGGAAAAAGCCAAAATCGAAAAGATGGGCTGGGATGAGTTGATGGAAACGCTTAAAAAGCGTTTTGAAGAGCAAAAAGAGCGCCATGAAGGCGGCAGCAAGATGATTGGCACTGGCGGCACGTCACCGTTTGGCGCTTACGGCCAGAACCCACAAGGCATCCGCATTGGCCAGGACAAAAGCCGCAACAAAAGCGCCGTCAAGGTGTGGGACCAACGTGCCTACAAAGACTACGACGACACGCAAGAGCTGGGCACGCGCAACATCAAGGTGGCGCTGCGCCGGCTGCGCAAATTCGCCCGCGAAGGACACGAAGAAGAGCTGGATCTGGACGAAACCATCAGCAAGACTGCTGCCAACGCCGGTTGGCTGGACATCAAGATGCGGCCCGAGCGCCACAACAACGTGAAGGTGCTGCTGTTGATGGATGTCGGCGGCACGATGGACGAACACATCGCGCGGGTCGAAGAGATGTTCTCGGCCACCAAGACCGAGTTCAAGCACATGGAGTTCTACTACTTCCACAACTGTGTCTACGACTTCATGTGGAAGAACAACCGGCGCCGCTTCTCCGAGAAGTTCGCCACCTGGGACATCATCCGCAAGTACAACAAGGACTACAAGCTGATCTTCATCGGCGACGCGACGATGAGTCCTTACGAAATATTACAACCGGGGGGCAGCGTCGAATACAACAACGAGGAAGCCGGCGCCGAATGGCTGCAGCGTCTGACCAGCGCATTCCCCAAGTTCGTCTGGATCAACCCTGAGCCGCAGGGCGTCTGGCAATACCGCCAAAGCGTCAGCGTGGTGCAGCAGTTGATGAGCCACCGCATGTACCCACTCACGATCAAGGGTCTCGAAGAGGCGATGCGCCTCCTGTCAAAATAGCTGCATGATCAAACGATGGGTGGGCGTGCACAGGCTCGTCGCACTACTTGTCGTAGGCACACTCGCTACCGGTTGCGCCACCACGGCGCAGCCGACACCAGACGTTGCGGCAACGAGCACTGAAACCGGTTCAGCCGTGCAGGCGGCGGCGGCCAATGCGTTCGAAGTTGACATTCGAGCCCAGGACGATGTGCGGGCCTATCTCGAGCGCCACCTGGAACTGATGCGTTACCGCTTGCTGGCCGATCTTGACGACACCGAACTGCAGCGCCTGGTCATTGCCGCAGACAGCAATGCCCGCGACTTGCTAGGTACGCTGGGATATTTTTCGCCCGAGATCGACATCACGCAATCCGTCGCGGTGGCCGGTGCCGGCTCCGCGCGGCACGTGCGGCTGGTGGTGCGGACTGGCCCGCTCACCGTGGTGACGGAGTCATCGGTGTCGTTTCGCGGCGCGATCGCAGAGGATCCGGACTCCGCGGCCCAACGATCGGCTATCCGCGACGGCTGGACACTGACTGTCGGCAATCCCTTTACCCAGCAGGCCTGGGACGACGCCAAGATCCAGAGCCTGCGTCTGTTGTCCGCGAAACGGTATCCGCTGGGCCGGATCGCCACCAGCCGCGCCGAAATCGACCCGCAGTTGCGGTCGGCCAAACTCAGCGTCACGCTCGATTCCGGGCCGGCCTTTCGACTCGGTTCCTTGCAGATCAATGGCCTGCAACGCTATGCGCCGCAGCAGGTCGAACGCATTGCCCGGCTTGCGCCCGGTGCCGAATACGACCAGGCAAAGCTACTGGAGGCGCAACAACGACTGCAGGACAGCGGCCATTTCAACTTGGTGGTGCTGGAGATCGACCCCGAGGGCGACCCCCAATCGGTGCCGGTCATCGCCACCGTGCGCGAAGCCAAGCGCAGCAATATCCAATTGGGCGTGGGCATCAGCACCGACAGCGGCCCGCGCCTGTCGCTCGAGCACACCAACCACCAATCGCCGCTGATCGGTTGGCGCACGGACTCCAAACTGCAACTCGACCGGGATACGCAAATGGTGCAAAGCGAGTTGACCGCACCGCCGGACGACGACCTGTGGCAATGGCGAATCGGCGGCCAACTCAAGAACGAGGAGGTGGCCAGTGTCAAGGTGCGCAGCCAGCGACTGCGCGCCGGGCGGCTGCAACGGGGCGAGGCGATCGATCGCAACTATTACCTGCAATACGACCGGGCCGCGACCACCGCCGTGGGCATCAACGAGACGGCCCAGTCCGTCAGCGTCAACTATGCATGGACCCAGCGCAAGTTCGACAGTCTGCCGTATCCGTCGGGCGGATACGGCCTGGCCGTCGAACTCGGCGGGGGACTTACGCTGGGCAGTCGGCGCGATCCCTATGTGCGTGCACGCCTGAACTGGCTCGGCGTATGGTCGCTCGCGCCCGACGCAGACCGCAGGACCCGGTCCCGTTCCGGCCGCATCGCGGTGCGCGCGCAAGCCGGCGCGGTATCGGCCCGCGACGGCGCGCAGTTGCCCAGCACCCAGCTGTTCCTGACCGGCGGCGATGCGACGGTGCGCGGATATTCGTACCACAGCATCGGCGCGGCAGAGGCCAACGGCGTTACCACGCCGGGCCGCTACCTGGCCGGCGCCAGTGTGGAGTGGCAGCGGCCGATCCTGATCGACGGCCAGCCCAGCGAATGGGAAAGCACGGTGTTCGTGGATGTCGGCGCGGTGGCCGACAAGACCTCGCAACTCAAGGCCAAGCTCGGTATCGGCGCCGGCGTGCGTTACCGCAGCCCGGTCGGTCCGCTGCAGTTGGACCTGGCCTATGGCGTGGACAAGAAGGCCCTGCGCCTGCACCTGAGCGTCGGGTTCACGTTCTGATGCGTCACCTCGCCTTCGCCGGGATGCAGCGCGTCGCCTTCGTGTTGGTATGGCTGGTCGAACTGCTGCTGGTTGCCACTGGCGCCCTGCTGATCGCAGGCTGGATCTGGACCGGCAGCGACGGCTCGCTGGCAATGGCGCTCAAGCAAGTGCGGCCTTATTGGCCGGCGGGGCAGACCGTGGAGCTGCAGGACGTGACCGGCTCGGTCCGTGGCGGGGGCCGTATCGGCACGATGCGCTGGCAGTCCGAAGGCTTGAGCGTCCAGGCCCGCGACCTGCGCTTTGCCTGGCATCCGCTGGAATTGTTGCAGCGCCGGTTGCGCTTCTCGTCGCTGGACATCGGCGAACTCGAGATCGATGACCAGCGGCCAGCAACCGAGCCGCAACCGCCGCCCGAGCTGGTGTTGCCGCTCGAACTGGACCTGCCGTTCTCCGTCGGCCAGTTGCGGCTGCTGCGACCCAGCCGGCTCGACCTGTCCGACCTGGCCGGGCGCTACCGATTCAACGACAACCAGCACCAGTTGCAGCTGGACTCAATCGCGGTTGCCCAGGGCCGCTACTCGGCGCAGCTGAACCTGCAGGCCCGTGCACCCATGACGCTGGACCTCCAAGTGAAAGGCAGCATCACGGCACCGTTGGCCCAAGGCCGAACGATCATGCTGGACGCGTCCGCCACCGTACGCGGATCGCTGGCCGGAACCGATGCCACGCTCGACCTGCTGGGCCAGATGCAGCCCGGTTCGGGGAACTCCGAAGCACTCGCGCAAGCGCGCGCCATGCGGGCCACGGTGTCGGCGCAGATCAGGCCCTGGGCTGCACAACCGGTAGATCGTGCACAGGCTTCGTTCAATCAACTGGACCTGATCGCGTTGTGGCCAACCGCGCCGCATACGCTGCTGACCGGCAACCTGTGGGTGCGACCGGTGGGCACCAACTGGCAGGCAGATTTCAACTTCATCAACCGCGCCGCCGGACCCTGGGACAAAGGCCAACTGCCATTGGACAGTGCCAAGGGTCTGGTGGAACTCGACGGCCGTCAATGGAGCATCCAGTCGCTGAATGCCGAGGCAGCCGGTGGGCGTTTACGGCTGCAAGGAACGCTGGCAGATCTGGCCACCGCCAGTGCTACCGAGGGCTGGCAGGGCCAGCTGCAAATTGCCGGCGTCAATCCGGCCTTGCTGCACAGCGCACTGGAGCCGGTGCGACTCGATGGTGAAGTAAAGGCCCGCACCCAGCAGCAGGGCGTGGTATTTGAAGCCAAACTGCAACCTGCTGCGCAGCAGGATCGCGGCTCCGCGTTGCGTGGCCTGCGCTTGCAGGATGTGTCGGCAAACGGCCGCTGGGCCGACGGTTGGCTGCGATTGAACACGCTGCAGATCCGAACCGCCGATGCCAGCGTCGACGGTCAAATCGACGTGCAGCTCGCCAGCAAGACCGCGCAAGGACAGCTGCGGCTGGTCGCACCCGGATTGCAGGCCCAGTTGTCGGGCCGCTCGAGCGCCCGCGATGGCAATGGCGATCTGACCGTCAAATCGGCCGATGCGGCCAGCGCGCAGCGCTGGATCGCGCGGCTGCCCCAGGTACCCGCCGTGGTCAACGCGTTTGATTTGCAGGGAAACGCCCAGGCGACCGTGCAGTGGACGGGTGGCTGGGAATCGCTGCTGGAACTCGGCCGCGGCAGCACTCCCACGATCAAGGCCAGCGTGCAGATGGCCCGCATGGCGATCCGCGATCGCAAGCAGCCTGCCGACCAGACGCTGCGACTGGCCAATGTCGATCTGCAGCTTTCCGGACCGCTGGACGCACTGGCACTCAAAGCCAGTGGCAGCGCCACCCGGGCCACCCAACGCGTCGACATCGAGGCCAATGCCACTGGCGCTCGCGCGCCCAACGGCGACTGGCAGGCCAGTTTGGGCGCCTTGCAGTTGCGCATGCAGGACAGCCAGTTGCCGGGCCCTTGGACGTTGGACCTGGCGCAGCCCCTGACGGGCATTTTTGCCCGTGACCAGGACCAATGGCGCATGGGCGCCGGTCAAGCGCGACTGACCGGCCCGCAGCCCGGAACCGCCGTACTGGCCTGGGAACCGATCCGTTGGCAAAGTGGCGCCAGCGGTTCACTCACCAGCAAGGGAGAGCTGCGCGGCCTGCCGCTGGAATGGCTGACGCTGCTGGCCAAGGCCGACCTGGCCGCGGCCGGCCTGAGTGGTAACCTGGTATTGGATGGCCAGTGGGACGTCGCATTGGCCGACCAATTGGTGGCGCGAGCGACACTGGTACGGCGCACTGGCGACATCCGGATTCAGACCGACTCTGCACCCACAGCCGGGTCCTCGACTGCCAGCGTAACCGGCACGACAGTCAACGCCGGCATCCGCGAACTGCAGTTGCAGGTGCGCGCCGAGGGCGACGCCATCCAGGCCGATTTCCGCTGGGACAGCGAACGTGCCGGCAATGCCCAGGCATCGCTGACCACCCGGCTTACGCGCGGCGCCGATGGCTGGCAATGGACGCCCGACAGCCCGCTGGCTGCCACCGTGCGCGCCCGCATGCCGCAGGTCGGCGTCTGGTCGCTGCTGGCACCGCCGGGCTGGCGCGTACGCGGCACGGTCGACGCCAACCTGAATTTGTCCGGTACCCGGCGCGCGCCGCAATGGAGCGGCAGCTTGCTGGCTAGCGAAATGGCGGTGCGCGCGGTGGTGGACGGCGTCGAGTTCGGCAACGGCCGGTTGCGCGCGACTCTCAAAGGGCAACGGCTCGATATCGACGCGTTCAGCCTGATGGGTGCCGGCGGCGCCAGCGGTGGCGAACTGACCGCCACCGGCTTTGCGACCTGGACGCCGGCAACCGAATCCGGCGCCTCGGCGCTCGATGCCATCACGCTGCAGATCAACGCACAAGCCAGGGGGCTGCGGGTTTCGGCCCGCGCCGACCGACGCCTGACGGTCTCGGGAACACTGCAGGCGCTGCTGGCGCAGGCTCGGCTCCAGATTCGGGGCGCGCTCACCGCCGACCAAGCGCTGTTCATCCTGCCTGAGGACACGGCCCCCGGCCTGGGCGATGACGTGGTCGTGTTGCGCAAGGGCCAGCCCGGCGACGCAACCAGTGCGTCCAAGGCATCGCGCACGACACCGGTGGCCAACACGGGCCCTGGCACAGCCCGAGGCAGCCAGCTGGCGGCTGATATGCTGGTGACGTTGGGCCTGGGCCAGGATTTCCGCGTGCGCGGGCGCGGCATCGACACCCGGGTTGAGGGCGAACTGACGCTGCGCAGCACGCTCAAACCTGGTGAATCGCCCGCAGTGAGCGGCGAGCTGCGCACCGCTGGCGGTCGTTACCAGGCCTACGGGCAACAACTCGCGATCGAGCGCGGCGTGATGCGATTCGCCGGACCGTACGACAACCCCTCGCTCAACATCCTGGCCATCCGCCCCAATCTGACCCAACGGGTGGGGGTACAGATCACCGGATCGGCGCTGTTGCCGCGGGTGCGCCTGTTTGCCGAACCCGACCTGCCGGAGGCGGAAAAACTCGCCTGGCTGGTGCTCGGCCGCTCGGCCGCCAACGGCGGCGGCGAAGCGGCCGTGCTGCAACAGGCCGCGATGGCCCTGCTGGGCGGCCAGAATTCATCGGGCGGCATCGCCAGGCGTCTGGGGCTGGACGAGCTCTCGGTGTCCGGCGCATCCGACATCGGCTCGGGCGGCGCCGGCGTGGCCACCGTCACGCTGGGCAAGCGCATTTCACAGAATTTCTATGTCGCATACGAGCGCAGCCTGGCCGGCACGCTGGGCACGTTCTCGATTTTCTACGACCTGTCGGAGCGCTTCACGCTGCGCGCGCGCACCGGGGAAAAGAGTGCGGTGGACCTGATTTTCAAGCTCAGTTACGACTGAAATCGTCCGGTCGTAGATACCGTGTGCCGCTGGGTTGCCGCACGACGCCGTGCCGCGGCCGGCGCCTGTCCGCCTGCTAGACTTCCAGAGCGCCCTCGCCATAGTTCAATGGGAGGATTGCGAGCGGGGTTGCGCCACTACGACTCAAATTGCGACTCACACCGTAGGTACTGTGTCAGCAATCGTGTAATGGCGCGGCGACTTGTCGGCGTACAGAGCCTTGAGCTTTGCCATCCCGGCTTCGACCTCGGCATAGGCCGCGCGCATCGCAACGCTCGGTGGCCGATCATCCTTCAACATGCCAGCGGCTTCGGCCTCGATCAGGATGGCGCAGCATGCCATGACGTTGCCAAGGTGGTGCGTGCCATCAAGCGGGTCCAGGCGCTCGCCGTTGGTGTAGGCATCCACATGGCGACCGATGGCCGATAGGTAGACGCTCGCTCGAACGCCGACAACGCGCCAGTTGTGTGAGCCGTACTTTGTCAGGCCGGAGAACTGCGCCAAAGCCCAATGCGCCTTGGCAATGCACGATAGCAGCCACAGGGGCACCTTCTTGTCGCCAATCACGTCCTTGGGGTTCGTGTCCTTGGTCGGTTCGATGACCGGCAGCGGGTGAAAGGTCAGGGCTTCGTGGTCGTCTATCCTCATGCTGGCTCCAGTTCGATCATTTCTGGTGTTACCGTGTTGCGCGCCACCTGCCCGTGCTTGTTGCTGTACGTGATGCTCGTCACCTGTCGGTCTGCCACCCAGCCGCCACGGGCCGCGTAGGCGTCGCGCGCGGCAAGCGTTGCGTGCTGTATCACGGTCATGCCCGAGTGCTCCTTTTCTTCAACGTGGTGGCGGTGTCCGGTGTGGCAGTAACGCCGCGTCGTGTCACCCCACATTTTTGGGAACTGCGCGGCAAACAGGATCGGGAGTTGCGCGTTTTTGCTCAGGTGCCCGTGGTGAAACGCGAGCATGGTCTGCCCGTGCTGGTAGACGTAGTAGGGAAGCTCGGAGTCGATCACATGCACGCGCGGCTCGCGCTCGTACAGGGCCTGGAACATCGCGCGCAGCCACACGCTAGATGCCGGGTCGTGGTTGCCCTCGGCCAGCAGCACGACAACCTTTTCGTGGTGCGCCAGCGACATATCCACGACGCGGCGCAGGATGCGAATGGCGGTGCGCACCATCTTGGAAAACCGACTGTCAGCGTCCAGTACATGCGCGTGTGTGGGCGTCACCGGAATCAGCCCGTCGTAATGCAAAAAGTCGCCGAGCTGGTTGACCACAGCGACCGCCGCGCGCGGACTGCCGGCGATCATTTCGGCAAAGCATCCTGCCAGCACCCGCTCGGCAATCGACAAGTCCCAATCGCCGCTGGCCGTTTCCTTGTCGGTGGCGAGCATGCCAACGTGCGAATCCGTCAATGTGTAAAGGTTGCACAGGTGCTGGACCGTACCCAATACGGGAATGGTCGCACCCAAACGGGGTATGTCCTCGCACATGACTTCCATCGCGGCGCGGCGCATCGCCTCCACCCGATCCGCGTCAAGCGTCGATTTCACCCACTGCCCAGCCTTTTCACCATCCTTGCCGTAGTAAGTGGACACGCCCTTTACCAAGAACCCATCGGGCACGACTTTATTCATATCGTGGGCGGGACTGTACCCGCGCAGCGCGGCCTTCTTGTTCAGCGCCTCCAGTGCACGTTCCATGGTGCGTGTATTGACGCCAAGGGCTGCTGCTGCCTTGCGATAACTGCCATGCTTCTCCATGGCTTCCATGTACTCAAGCTGACGCACTGTGGCGAACGAGGCAAGGTCTGAATCGAATTTCATCATGGGTTTGGCTTCAAGTTGTGCGACTGAATTTCGCCGCCACTGTTGGGGTCGATCTGGCAGGCAATATGCACCGCATCACGACAATTGGCGTTGGCCATCATGGCGCCCAATGCCGCGTTTCCTCCAGTGCCGATGGCATGAAAGCCGCGCCCTACCGTCTCGGGCACCAGTGTTGAACACCAGTAGTGCAGGCCCGACTCATCAAGCACCAGGGCCACGAAGTTATCCCCAAACTTGGGCTTCGTCGTGCGCCGTGTTCCGTACCAATCGACGAACTTGCTGATGGTTGCAGAATCCCCTGCCCCACCAATAAGCGCATCGCCCACGCGGATGACCTTGGTGCCCGGCCACCATGTGCTGTCAGTCTGCACGCGCGAGTCACAGACCATCAACCCCTCCTGTACCGATGCGGCAATCGTGGTCACTGCAAGTCTCCCCATTTACTTTTGCCGCGAAACATTGGCGGCGGAACGCTCTTGTGGTGCGGATCGCTTGGCACGAAACTGACCACTCGCATCCCATAGTGACGTTGCTCGGCGAAAAGCATATGGGGGAACTTGCCGTACCGGCTGCGGCGGATCATCAGGTAACACACCTTGCCCTTGGCGCGACGGCGCCAGTACAGAAGGATCGCCCACACAATGCAGTTGGACAGATTCACGGGCCGGCCTATGCCACACCTTTGGACTTTTCCACGGTGCGCAGGGTGCCCAATCCAAGCATGCCGCCCAGGACATACATCAGCACTTCGGTATCAATCGCTGGCGGCGCGGGCCAGCCTTTGATGACGGCGATATAGGCGAACACGCTCTGGCCAATTGCAGCCCACAAAAACCCCAGGCCGCAGCACCACCCGACGAACGGGCGCCAACCTGCCACGAACATATGCGGGCTTGCTGCCTCGGCGGCGTTGATTTGAAGCTGCCCGATCACCTTTTGCAGGTCTTGCGTTTGCAGCAGTAGCATCATGTCCATTTCCGCCTTCGCCTTTTGCGCTGGGTCTGGAAACAGTCGGTCGATGATGCTTTTGCCGATTTCAAGGATCGGCCCAACAATCAAGGGGTTCATGTCATGCTCCCGGCGCGTACTGCCACACGCCCGTGTTCATCTGTTTTGCCAAGCGCGTGGCGCGCGCCGGTGTCTGCTGCGCCCACAGGCTTTTCAGCATGTTGCTTGCCGCTTGCGCGTACTCTCCGCGCTCCACCAGCGCCAGGGTGTTGGTGAACTTCAACAGGCCATCAACGCCCATTTGGAACGACATATTGAGTAGAACCCCTTGACGCGCCTCGTCCAGCCGCGAGAACCACGCAATGCGCTCCGCGAGCGCTTTCACGCGCTCGCGCACATCGTTGGCAAACAGGTACTCAATTTCGTCCGGGCGCAGGCCCGATCCGGGCTTGCGATCATCGATCAGCCGCCCGATGCCGATGGTCCAGAATCCCAGGTGGTCTTGGTACGCGCAGGGGCGTTCGCCCTCGTCGCCGCGCAGTTGTCGTGCGATGCTCATATCGTGCTCTTGCAAATGGCCTTGGCGTCTTCGCGGGCCTTGGCGTCTTCGCGGGCCTTGGCGGCGACGGCTTTGTCGAACTTCTCAGTTACTTCGGCCATCAGATCGGCAATCTTTTGAGCCGCATACGCCTCAGCGAATCGTTGGACTATTTCAGCGTTCACGACGAAGCACTGGCTTTCGCCCCGCATGCAGGCATCCATCAGCGCTTTTTCGGTAGGGTGTGTGATGGCGACTTTGCCCTCCACGACTTCGAACGCGGCAGCGGGTACGGGCAGGAACAAAAGAGCAATGGCGAGCAAGAACGCGAAAAGCGACCTCATGGCAACCTCCATCGGTTAAAGGGTCATTTGGGTTGCCTTTCAATCAAGCGCTGCATGGTGGCATCCACTCGCAGTAGCAGCGCATTGGTGGCCGTCACCTGCGCCTCCAGGCCGGCCAGTCGCTCGCTGACTTTTTGCGATTCCAGGATTGAGATTCGACGCACACTTTCGTCACCCTGGGCCTTGACGCTGGCGATGAAGTACATCGCGGTGGCAAACTGCACCACCATGGCGAAGATCATCGCAAGCGGCACTTTCTTGTCCAGGTGCCAGTGGTTGTCGCCGTCGCGCGTCATCATGGCTGCACCCTCATGGTTGCCACGTCGAATGCCCCGATGCTTGGGGGATTTGGCCGCTGCACACCCATCACATCGCGCTTGTAGCCAAGGTGCGTTCCGGCCTGGAGCAGCGGTGAGCCAGCCATGGGGCGATAGGTGGGGGACAACAATGGCGCACCGGCTATCACGTTGGTTGGTGTAGCTGTCCGCACGGGGGTCGTGCATCCTGTGATGCTGCAGTAGCTCACCGCCGACCCTGTGACGCCAGTAGCAATGTCGATGCCGTACTCAAGCCCGCCTGACTTTGCAGCAACTGCGAGGTTGCGGAACGTGTTGTTGTGTCCTTCGGAGGCTACTGATATTTCACTGGTGCGTCCCGTTGGGTCCAGCACACTGCCGACATTATTGCCAGCAAATGTGCTGCGCTGGACAACTCCCGACCGACTGGTAGCAAGGACAATGCCGTTGATCCCGTTTTCATACACCAAGCAGTCCTCAATGGTGTTCCGGTCGCCACGGTTGATCGACAGGCCAATCCCCTGATTGTTGTACGACTTGCAGCGTCGGATGATGCTGTCCTCCGTGAAGTCGTCAAAAGCAATGCCGTGCCCCTCGGTGTATGGGGCCGCTGGGTTGACAATGTTGCCGAACGTCTCGCAGTCTTCGACCAAGTTATCCCCACAACGTCCCCAGGCATAGCGAAATCCCAAGGCAACCGGGTTGGCGTTCACATTGACAAACAACTCGCCAACGGATACGCCGAACTCCCCTGCAGCGGGGGTCGTCGGTGTGGCAGTATTCTTGGTCATCCTCGGGTAAGTGCTGGTGTACATGTACGTCACCGAACCTGCGGCTTCCGCAGCGGTCAGCGTGCGCTTGTAGATGACCCCGCTCACCAGAGTCCAGCCGCCCGTCACGTCGGTGCGATGCCAGCGGTACGAGATACCGTGACCACCGAAGGGCGTGGTTGCACCGTTACCCCAGGCACGGCACTTTCGGAAGTTGACAGTTGTTGCGGAGACAACAATCACGCCATGTCCGCCGTTATTGAAGAAGTCGCAGTTCAGGAACTCAATATCGAACACGGTGGCCGTCGTGGCGCTGGACTCCTTGGCGACACTTACCCCGTCGCGTACCAAGCCTCCGTTGAAGAACCTGCAGCGCTTGAACCTATGTCCCCGGCATGTGCCCGTTGTCTGTCCCGCGACGTACACCGTGCTTTGGTCAAGACCCTGCGCATCAAAGTCAAGGTCTTCTGCGGTGACCCATGAGCGATTGGCCCAATTGAGAATGTAGCCCCATAGCACGCCGGTGTAAACGAACCTCGGGTTAGCACCCTCACCGTAGGCTGCCATCACAAACGGCTGTGTAGCGCTGATGCCTTGCCTTGGCGCACGGTACTGAGTAACGATGCTTTGAGTGGTGCCGCGCTTGAACAGACACGTATCCCCGTCCGCAACACTCGCCACCTTGTTGTCGTACTGCGCCCATGGATTGCCCACGGAGCCGTCGCCCGTGGTGTCATTCCCCAGCGCCGAGTCGAAGTAGCGCGTTGCCATTAGGACACCAGCACATCAGCAGTGAACGTCCCGCCTCCAGAGAGCACACCCCATAAGCCAGTAGTCAGCGGTCGCAACTTGTTCCCGCTCCAATCGTAGTAACCTGTTCCGTTGCCACCAGTGAGCGAGGCATTGGTGATGGTGTCGATTGGTACGCCCACGGCAGAGAGGGCGTCGTACAGGGTAAGAATCACCGTACCCGTGATGGCCCGAAATTTGACTCCACCGTAGAGGCCGGCGCCAGTGAAGATAAGGCCCGTCGCCGCGCTCTGCACCACGGGTGAAACTTCGGTGAGGATTCGATGCGCAGGCTCTGTGAAACCTTCGGCATCACCGCTGGCTCCGGCGATCTGCGGAATCTCGTACTCGCGTCCTAGCTTGTCTCGATAGCCGATAACCTGCCCAGCGGCATTCATCAGCCAATTCGGGCCGTCTCGGTTGACGTTCCATGTTGCCATTGCGTTACTCCAGAGCCTGCCACGATTGGAATGGCAAGACCCTGAAAGTCAACCCGAAACCGGCATCAACCCCCGAAGATTGCGCGCACGATTGCAGCGACTATGACAAGCAGGCCGATCAGCACGGTGAGTCCACTCCAGTTCATGCCAGTTCTTCCTTGAGTTGCGCACGCGCCCGCTCCCGGATCGCCTTGGGCGTGGAGTCCAGCACGCGCTGCTCCTTGGTCTTGCGCATTTCCTTGACTCGGCTCAGGATCGCGGGCATGTTGGCGCGCATGGGCTGCTGCGGGTTCTTCCTGTTCCAGGCGGCGATGTCGTCGCGCGCGTCCTCCAGCAGGGACTTGTCGCCCTCGAAGATCGAGCGCGCCCACTTTTCGCGTATCTCTGCGGACGCCAGGATGTAGCCCGCCTTCTGGCGCTGGACCTCGTAGGATGCCTCACCCACGCGCGCGACATCATTTGGCTGAAAACCGATGGCCTTGGCAAGCGCCTCGCCCGGCGTGGTGTCGATCACCTTGCGGCCCCGGTCGTCGCGGTACATGCCCGTTGCGGCCATGTCAATGCCCTTTGCCACATTGCGCGCGGCCACCGGGGATATGGTCGTTGCGGCTTTCACGATGTCGCCCTTGAGCGCTTGCTCCGTTGCAGCGAAGCCGCGCTTTACCAGATCGCCGGCAACACCCGTTACCTCCATCAGGTCGCGGCTGTGGTCAGTCTTCTTCAAGAACAGCCCGGTGCCGGGGATCAGGTTGCCCATGCCCAGGCGACCCGAGAAGTCGATTGGCATGCCCGGCAGGCCCGATGCACCTTTCATCACGAACTCGGCGCCGCCCATGCCGATCTGGTGCGCGAGAAACTCCTTCATCTTTTGCTTGCTGCCAAAGTTGTAGCCCATGCGCTGCAGGGCGCCGTCAACCACATCCTGCATATCCTCGATGAACGGCAGGCCGTCTGCGCCACCCATGAGGAACAGGATCGCAAGCGCCAGCAGCGCCGCCCTCTGACCGGCCAGCCGCTCGGGCGATCCAGGCGCGCCCGCTGTCGCCATGCGCGTGAGTAGTTCGACGTAGTTCACGCTGTACTGCTTGAACGTGAAAAGCGTCGAGCCCACCACGCCACGCGCCCAGCGCGGCTTGTTGCCCTTGTTGTAGGTGAACTGTGTCTCAGCCACGGCCTTTTCGGCGAACTTGGCCGGGTCGGTGATCTTCTGGTCGATGGCCGTGCGGTAGGCGGCGATGAAGGTCACGCGCCGGTTGAACTGCTCGGCCACTCCGAACACCTTGCTCCACGCCAGTGACAGCTTGGACAGCGCGTTGTTGCCAGCGGCAAGCAGGTTGCCCGCCTTGGTGCCGTCGCCCGAGCGTAGCTGCGCGCGCCCCATGGCCTGCGCCTGCAGCGCGTGCACTTCCTGCGGGCTCACAATCCCGGCTTCCTCGGCGTGCCTGAGCGCGGCGTCCAGGCGCGCGTCGCCCGTCGATGCATGGGTTGCGTCGCGCACGGCGGCTGACATCTGCAACGCGGCCTTGCGCACGCCGCCGAACTGCGTGAGGTAGGGGAATGTCACGGCAAACGGCTGCGTGGCGTTGACTATGGCGGACGCAACAGAGCCGCCCAGGTACTGCGCGAACAGCACGGCCCGAAACGCCTGCGCTTCCTCCTGCGGGTTGCTCACGTAGTCTCTCAGCCGCACGGCGGCGTCCTTCAACTCGCCATGTTCCTTGGGGATGTCCGAGACGGCGCGAGTCAACTCCTTTTGGTGCAGGTTGCTCGCTGTCCTGCGCCCGTTTGAGTAAACGAAGCCGGCCAGCACCCGGCCTGCATCCTCGCTGAAACCGGCGATGCCCTTTCGGTGCATCAGGCGCTTCATGGCGCTACGGTTTGCCACTCCGCGCCGCACGTACTCCTGAAACGCCCGGTCCTTGGCATCGTCGCCCTGAGACTCCAGGCCAAGCATTTCTCCGAACAGCGCAACAGTCTCCGGACTCACGCCCTTGAGTAGCTTGTAGTCCTCTTGCGACATGGTTCCGGCAGATTGAATTTCCGCCCCCGCCGCCTCCAGTGTGCGGCGCATCTTGTTGCGCTCTGCCTCGGACTCGAACAAGCTGAAATAACGCTCGCCCGACTCCAGCGTGGCGTCCAGCGTGTAGTTGCCAAAGCGCGACAGCGGCGCGTAGCCCCGTGCCTTCATGTCGCTGGCGTGATCCCCGATGTCGATCATCTTGCTTGCCATCGCCAGCAGCGCATCGTTGCGGGCGCTGTCGCTCTTGGCTAGCTCAAGAAACTGGTCGCGCATCAACTCAGCGGCCTCTGTGACGTTGGCCGCACCCAGCACCTGAGCGCGGATAAAGTCAGCGTCGTCGCCAGCGTAGCGCAGCATTTCGCTGATCGCAAGGTTGTCGATGCTCTTGTCGGTGGCGGTGCGGAACTCCTGGTACAGCGCAGTCTGACGCTCATCGAGCTTAAAGTGCTGTTTGAGTTCCTTGGGCGTGAACACCACCCCAGGCTTGAGATACCGGCGCTCGAACTTGCCGTTGATGATCGCCTCGTACTGGTCGATGGGCAGGCCCTGCCACATGCGCAGCACGCCGGGCTCGATCTGCTTGTCGCGCATCAGCATGTGCGCCTTGTCGTCCGTCGATGTCGCCCCCAGGTCGGCCACGATGTCGTCCAGCGGCCGGGCCACGCCGCGCTCATCGCGGCCCCACGACAGCGTGCCCTCGAAGACCGGCGCGCTCAGCGCCTTCGTGTCTTTGGGCGACAGCGGCGTCTTGGTGATGTCCTGCCACGAATCGAGCTTGGGCAAGATGTTGGGCGCAAGGTCTGCGGCTTCGGCGGCGTAGTAGCTCACATCGCCCAGGAAGCTCTGCACCGAGTCATAAACGCGCCTGAACGGCGGCGACTTCTGCGCCAAATGGTACATGGTGCCAACCGTCTTGTGCCACCAGCCCAGCTTGCCGTCGCTCTCCAGCAAGTCGCTCACAGCGTAGCCCGCTGGCAGTTTCCAGTCGCGGGCGTTGTTCACGCCGGCCTTGAGCGCAGCGCCCATGCTGCGGCTGAATGGGGCCGGACTGGTAAAATTACCACTCTTGCGCCCGCCGCCCGGCCCGCTAGGTGCGCCGTCCTCCACAAACCTGCGCGCCGGCAGGATGTAGTCGTGGATCAATTCGGCGTCGCTCAGGCCCATCTTGGAGAACCCCGGAATGTTCGCTCGCAGCCATGAGCGCACCGCTGCCACGGCATTTTGTACCCAGCCGACCTCTGGCGTGTTCTGCGCCATATAGGCGAGCGCTTCTTCTGCGGCCATGCGGCGTTGCTCAAGATCATCAAAGTCGTACCCCAGGCGCGCTGCCTGAGCCCTGACTTTGCCAGAATTGAGCGCGGCGATGCGGTCCAGAATCGTCCCGAGTTCTGCCCCGTACAGGCCGCGCAGCCCAAAGTGGCCCAGGGATTCGTGCATGAGCACGCGCACCACGTCAGCATCGCCTGCGAGTTTGTCGGCAATCAGGTACACGGTGCCGGTTTCCTTGTCAAAGAATCCATCCGTCGCGCCGGCCTCGTCCGTGGACTTGTTGCCGGCCGCTTGCTTGCGGATGTCCTCGGGCACGCGCTTGTCGTTGATCGATGGCACAAAGACGATTTTTGGTGCGTGCGCCCAACGCCCGGCAATCGCATCGACCAACTGCTGCACCTTGGCGACCGGCTGGCCCGTCTTGTCTCCCCCAGCGGCGCGGCTCAAAGCGGCGGGCTCGGCGCCTTGCTCTGCGATCCCGTTGTCGGCGTTGAAGTGCTTTTTCTGCAGGCTCTTTGCGTACTCGGCGCCGAACTCAGGCACGATCAGGCTACCGAAGCGGCCCAGGATCGCCACCATGCGGGCGGCGTCAACGGCCTCGGTGACGTACTGGCCGCTAGGCGGCACAAACTCGGTGTCTCCGCGCTTCTTGGCAAACGTGCCCGTGATCGCCGTCAAGTCCTTGTTGCGCGAGAGCTTGGCCTGCCCCTGATCGAGCGTCAAGCGCAGCGTCGGGCCCATCGTGCGCAGCCGGAACGAATCCCTCCCGCCGCGCATGATAATCACGCGCGAGAGCCGCCCCATCAATGTGTAGTCGGTGTGATCGATGGGCTCGATGAACGTCGCCTTGGCGAGGATGGCGTCGGCGGCGTCCTTGTCCTGCTGGTCGCCCGAACTGTTATACCGACTCATCTGCAGCGCGTACATGATCGACAGCACATAGTCCGCGCCGGCCTTGTTGTAGCGAATGGTGAAGTCGGTGTTATTCACAGGTGGCGGCGCCCAATTGCCCGGCAGGACAATGCCAGCGGAAATGCTCGGGGCGTCCTGGGTCGATCCCTGCAGCGTGTGCAGCATAACCTCGCCGCCTTCAACATTGAGGCGCGCGCGCAGCAAGTTGCCGTTGGCGATGTAGCGCTCTTGCCGGCCACCCGACACATTGCGCAGGCTGAACCAGTCATCGATGTTGTCGGAGTAGCCGTTTTGGCGCCCGCTCAGGGCTATCTCGTCGTTATGCCCCTCCAGCTTGGACAGGGCAATGCCGATGGGGCCACCGGGCACGTTGCGCTGGAAGCGGATGGTAAAGCCCGATGGCGCAAACGGGTTGCCGGCCTTGGCCGACGACTTCGTTACGCGGTAGCCGATCACCACGGCCTGCGAGGAAACATCGCCGACCTTCATGCCGTCGTATTGCGCCCCGATGGGGAACTCCTGGCGCAGCTTTTGCAGCGTCATTTCGCGGCGGTTGGAGAATGCTGCGATGGCCGCTGTTTTGGCGCCAATGCGCGATGTCAGTTGCACCTTGGCCTGATCGGTTGTGGCCGCGTCGGCAAGCTCTGCGGTCATGGAGGCAAGCTCCAGGCGGTTCTGATTGAGCGCCTCGTCGTAGGCCGTGCGCAGCGAGTCGTCCAACTCGGATACCACGGTCTTTGCGTCGCGTCCATTGAGCGCGGACGCGATGGCCGCGCGCACAGCCTCCGATGTCGGGATGTCGCCCACCACGTTGATGAGGTACTTGCGCAGGAACGCGCTGGACGTGAACTTGTTGGTTTCGTCCATTCCTTCTTCCAGCATCGACTCCCACGTCATTTCGGCCTGCAGATCGACCTCGCGCATGTTGAGCACGTTTGTGCCCGTGGCGTCGCGCATTTCGATTTCCTGCACGAAGCGCTCCTCGATGGTGTCAAAGTACGCCTGCTGGTCTTCGATGGGAAGCAGCGAGGCGCGCCCCGATGCCTTTAGGGCGAGGTCTTCGTCATCGAGCTTGGCGGCGATGAAGGCGGCGATGTCCGAGTTTTCCTCTAGATACGCCTTGGTGATCGCATCCCCATAGACGTTGATGAAGTCCACTGCGTCAACGCCCGTGGAGCCATCGCCACCAGATGTGTTGGAGAACAGGGTGCCGATCTTCTTCTTGAGCACGGCCAGCAGCCGGCGCTCGGCCGGGATGCCCGTTGCCAGCACCGTGAAGAAGGGCCATTCCACCTGCCCGGTGCGGTGGATACGCCCCAGGGTCTGCTTGAACACCGCGATGTCCGGGTTTGGCTGCAGCACAAACATATGGCGCGGGCGCTGGTCGGTGGCGGTCACTGAGGCGTGCAGGCTGATGCCGGTGGAGCCAGATGAGTTGATGATGAGCGCATCAATTGTTGAGGGGTCGTTCCTGGACACGCGGCCGTTCTTTCCTTCGTACACGCCCTGATAGCCGCGAATCATGTCCACGTTGGCCGGGTCTTTGCGCCGCGAGAGTGTTGGCACAGGCGTCGAGTAGTCGATGGTTTCCTCGCGCCCGGTAATCTCGCGGATCACCAGCGGCTTTGTCTTCGCGCCCGCAGGCGGGGTCTTCGTGTACACCACCTTGCCAGCGGCATCGGTGTAGGACACATACTCGCCCATCATGTGGCGCAGCGCGTCGATTGGGCTTCCAGGTAGCGTGGTCTGCAGTTGCGCGATCAGTTCATCTGCGCGCCGGAACTCGCGCGCCAGATACCCAGGCATCACGTTGATTGGCACAAAAATGTGCTGCTTCAACGCACTCTTGCCGGTGCCAGATTTCAGCGTCACACGCCGCGCTGAGCGCATGCCGCGTTTGAGCAACGACTTCCAGCCAAACCCAGGCGCTGGGTCGCCCTGGTTGATGCCATCTTCCTTGGCGTAATCCTTGATTGCCGTCTCCATCGTGTTTTGCAGCGAGAACACTGGCTTTTCGCCACGGTTCAAGGCTGCGACGGCAAGCTCTACCGCCTTGGACACCTTGGTCGCCAGCAGCAACTGGCCGATGTAGTTGTGCACCACGGACGTGAACAGCGACTTGTCAAGCTGTCGGTCCTGGCTGGCGACGTGCGTGATGGACGATCCAGGCGGGATCAGGGCATCGATCACCGGCCTGCTGTCAGCATCATCAATCCACGCCTTCATGGCTCGGTCGGCGAACACGATCTGGCGCAGCGCGCTTGTCACCTGATCCACCAGCCGTCCGTCACGCGGCGCGTTGGCCTCGTCGGTGACGTAGTTCATGCTCACGCCAGCGTAGGAGCGCTCGCGCCGGATCATGGAGCCCGAATCGACAAGGTACTCGGAGGCGATCTGCTGCATCACGTCGCCTCCCGTGCTGAACATGGACACCAGCTCTGCGGGCGTATCGGCGGCGTGGCGCAGGTGCGTGCGCACGTACACCGGCATGTTGCTCGGGCGCTTGGCGAAGGTTGCCGACAGGTAGACCGTTGGCGGCGCCTCCCAGCCATCTGGTTCTTCTATCGGGTCGCCGTTGGAGTCGTTGCCGAACAGGCCCACGCCGGTCAGCATCTTCATGAAGTAGGCGTTGGTGTTGGACTCGCCTGCGCTGTTGTGCGCCTCATCCAGGATCAGCACTGCCTTGCCTTCGCGCACCAGTTTGTGGATCGCATCGCGGCGCGCACCGGACTTGGCGGGATCAGAGATTTGGCTGTAGGTCGTGAACAGCGCCTGGGCGCCATTGGGCAACTCACCCTTGTCCAGGATGTGCCTCACGTAGGCGCTGGCCTCGCCCTTCTTGTACCGCAGCACTGTGTCGCCAGAGCGGCTCTTGATTTCCGTGTCCGTGTTGGTCGCAAGAATCTTGGTGCCGCCACGGTCGATGTCAACCAGATCGTCGTACATCGCCGAGTGCAGGTCGTCCTTGAGCGAGAAGAAGATAGGAATCTTGCCCTGCTTGACCGACCACGCGATCAGCGCTGCGGCGGCGCGGCCTTTGCCCACCCCGGTGTCGTCCCCGATGATGAAGCCGTTGCCATCCTTCATGCCGCTGATTGCCAGCGCAAGGCCGTCGATCTGGTAGCCGCCCAGCGCCTTGTACATGGCCGCGTCGTCTGCGTACCCAAGCTCGGTGCGAACGAAGGCATCGACCTCGCCGTTCTTTGACTCGAACAGATCAAAGGCGCGCTCAAGTGCCGCCGCCTGCTTGGCCGGCACGAAAATGCCGTCCGAGTCGCCGCCAGAGCGGCCCCGGTACACCACCTGCGCCTCGTTGTCGATGGCCTCGGACTTGATCGGCTGCTTTCGGTCTGGAACCTTGGCCTGCTCGTCGCGCAAGTCGCGCAGGAAGCGCATGGCGAGCTTGGCCGTGGCTTCGCCAAACTTTTGTTTGAGCCCTACCACAAAAGTATTGATGCGTGCAACACGGTCTGTGATTGCCGCCGTCAGCTTGGCCCACACGCCGGCCAGCATCGGCTTGATGGTGGCGTACTGCCGATCCTCTGCCATCTGTCGTGAAAACATCGCGCGCGAACTCACCTTCTCCAACGGTGCCGTTGGGTTGTTGTCTTGCTCGGTCTGGTAGTCCATCGCGGCCTGCATGGCACGCGCCATCTGGCGGCTGGAATACTGGATGCGCCCGATGTCTTGCAGGCTGATCGACGGGTTGAACGCAATCTGCAACGGCGCATCAGGCCGTGGCGTGAGTGCGTTTCCTGCGGGGTCTTGTGCACCGGCCTTGAGCCGTTCGCGCCGCTCCAGGGCCGTTTCCTTTTTCTTCTTTGGCTTTGGATCGTCATCGGGCGGCGTGCCGTTGCCGTTCAGGGCCTTTTCAATGTCGCCAAACAGTTCATCCAGGCCCTCTATGCCGTCGAGGATCGACTTGCCCGGCTTGGTTTTTTTCTCTTTCTTGCCGGCAGGCGCTGCGTCGCCCGTGGTGGTGCCGCCAGTGGCACCAGTGCCAGCCTTCTTCTTGCCACCCAGCGCTTCGTTGACAAGGCGCTCGATTTCGTCGTCGTCTAGGTCAGAAAGTCCTCCAAGGTCATTTCCTCCTGATTGGCTACCGCGTCCTGTGCGTCCTGCGGGCTTGCCGCCTTTGCCATCCACGGCGCCCCCTCCCTGACCATCGAGCCCAGGCTTGTCGTTGCCAGCAGTTGCTCCACCAGTAGCTCCGGGTCGTCCGTTTGCATTTCCGGTCCCCACTCCATCAACCACGTCGCCGTTTCCATCGCCTGGGGCATTCCCCGGTCCTGCACCAGGGCCAGCAGCTTTGCCTCCATCGCCGGGAGGTATTCCTGCTCCGTCCTGATTGCCACCGCCAGCTTTGTCGAGTGGCTTTCGGGCACCCACCATAATTTGTTCGCTACGGGCTCTAGCTTCATTGAATCTGCTCCAAAGTTGGTCGTAATTGCTGACACGCTCGATTACAGCGGACTTGTCATACCACGTCGAGGTCTGATTGCGGCCCGCAATTACGAGCACGCGGATCGGCCAGCCGGCGCCTTGCCGGGAATACATCTTGCCATCAATCTCGAAGTGATCCACCACGTTGTAGTTCGCGGTGAGCCAGTTCAAGAAAACAACGTCGGTCGTGATGACCTTGCCCGGCTCGCGGTGCGCGCCCAGGATGATGACGGCGCGCCCGCTGTCGGCCATCGCGCGCAGCGACCGGGCGGCGATCAGGTGATCGAGCTTGGACAGCGAGTATGGAACATTGTTCCAAGACATCACATCTTGGTTCTTCACCAGCGAGCCGAACGGCGGGTTGGCGTGCACCGCATCCGCCTCCTGGTCGCGGACCTCATCCATGAGTTTTAGCGAGTCGCCGGCAATGACCCGCCCGTACTGCATCAGGCCCAGGTTGGTGACGCGGCGCTTCTCAAGCTCGATGGTGATGACGTTCTTGGGGTTGGCCCCGACCAGCAGCAACCCGTTGCCGCCCGTGGGGTCAAAGACCTTGCTCTTGGAGGTCAGCCGCGTCAGCAGGCCGACGATGAAGCCGATAGGGATTGGCGTCGAGTACGCCTGATTGGCGATGCTGTCGCCGGTCTGCACATCCAGATTGGGCTGCTTTTTGTACAAGTCCACAAGGTAATCGTAGATCGCCTTGTCGTCGGAGCCTTCGGTGCGCATGTCAACCACGCGCTGCGCGGCGTAGCGCCCAAGCGCCGCCTCGAAGTCTTCCTGGGCGAACTTCTGCTTGAGCCGGTCGATGTTGCCCTTGTCGGTGCGGTGCGCCTTTGCGGCGTACTCGATCAGCGCGGCGTTGTTCTCGGGCCACCAGCCCTGGCGCAGGTGAAAGAACATGGACTCGGCCATGGTGCCGTTCTTGATTTCGGGCCACCGGATGATGCCCATTTCCTCCATGATGGCGTCGATGCGCTTGGCAACATCGAGAATCTTCTCGTTCATGCGCCCCACCATCAGCCGATCTGGCGTGAGGTAGGCGTTCTCGCCAGTTCTGTCGGTGGCAACCTTGTCGGCGTCTTCGCGGGTCTTGTAGAAGCTCAGTTGGTGTTCGGTGCCCGTGACGTTGGCGTGGTGCTGATCGACCACGGCAAAGCCCAGGCCATCGACTTCGACGACGCTGGCTTTGACCTTGAAGGGCTTGAGTGCAAGCGTTTCGGGGTCGATCTGCTCGAAGAACGTGGTGTACAGGCCGGCGACGTACTCTCGCTCTGCCGCCTCCGGGTATGCCGTGCCCTTGTAGCCATTCTTGCCTGTCATAAACCCAGGCGCGCGCGTGGGACCGACAAGATACGGGCTACCGCCTTTGGATGCGTCGAACAAGAACGACTCGAAGCCGCGCGCCAGCATTTCAGCCGGGGTTGACCAATAATTCTTGGACGCACCCGAGTCCATGCTGATTGCGGCGTTGTAGAACCGCGTGTTTTTTCGGCCATCGCTGTACACGATTGGTGCGCGGCGGTTGTAGTGGCTCCCATCGTGCCGGATGGCGTTGAATACCGCTTCCTTGGGCGGCGTATTGCGCTCCTTGGTGGCTGCGGCGTCGCGCAGCAGGCCGCGCAGTCTGGCCTCCACGTTATCCACGTCCCATTTCATCGACAAGTTGGACGACAGCGACCTGAGAAGCACCGTGGCGCGGTCACGGCCAGCGTAGTCACCGTTGTTCTGCGCCTGTGCCAAATTCCAGTCCATGCCGTGGAACCACTCATGGCCCACGGTGCCGTTGCCCTGCGTCTTGGTAAGGTTGATGACATTGGAGTCGGGCTCGAAGTGCGCGGCGGCGCGCGTGTTCTTTTGTCCGCGTGCGCCGATGGCAAGACCCAGGCGCCTTGCAAGGCCGACGATCTTGGGTGAGAGCCCCGTCAGGTCTGCCAAGTCCATGAGCGAGTCGTAGGCAAGATTCAGGTTCGTCTGGCGCTCAAGGTTATTGACCCACTCGCCGAATTCCTTGCCCTTGAAGCCAAAGGTGCGCTCGAACTCGGTTTCGCCGTTGGCGTCTTCCTCGCCCGACACGTCCAGGCCATTGCGGTGGTCCTTCATGCCAACGCGCACGATACGGTCCAGGCGCGGCGGTGTGTCGGGGTCTTTCTTCACCACGCGATGTGTCTGATCGGTACTGGCGTCATCGACGAACCGGCCGGCATATTTTTCGGCAAATGGGATGGGGCGGCTCTTGGAAATCAAGCCCAGCGCGGCCCCGGATGCGGTGGCTTTTTGCTCCCCGGAGTCGAAATACTCCTGCTGGAAATCGGCATACGCCCCCATGGTCGTTGCGCCCTTGGTCAGCGTCTTGTGCAGCAGTTGCAGCCGCTCCACATAGGACGCGGCCAACCGCTCCAGTTGCGCCTTCCTTGTCGCCTCGGCCAGCGATGCCTTGATGACCTCCTTGTCGCTCGCTCCGTAGGAGAAGCGCGCCTGCTTCTTCATCGCCTCGGCAAGGAAGTCCAGTGGCATGCGCACGTTGGAGTAGAGCGCCTCCTTGAACATCATCGCGGCAAACGACTGCTCCTGATTGGCCGATGGGTCAAGGAAGTTCTTGGGGTGCAGCGCATCCATGTAGGCAGCTACCGCCTTGTCGTCTGCCGCCGTGGGGGTGGGCGGCGTGCGGCCCTTCATCTTGCCGCCAAGTTCTTCGCCAGAGTCCCCAAGCGCCTCGGCCGGCGCCTGGATGGCAGACAGCACCATGCGCTCAGCCTTGTCGGTTTCCTGTGAGCGATCGGTGATGCGGAGCTTGAGCTTTTTTAGCGCCGCCTCCAGCGCCTTCACTTCTTCAAGTTTGACGGCAATTCGTATCATCTTGTCTTCGGGAAAGACAAATGGGATGTCGTCAGGCGTGACATCGCGGATTCCCGCGTATAGCAGTTCGGCGATGCCTGCGGCGTCCGAGCCGTCAATCAACCGCCCCATGAACGCAGCCGCCGCCTTGGCGCTGCCAGCGATGTACTCGTTCTCAGAGCCTGGGGACGCAAAGCCCATGGCAGCGTCGATCTTCTTGGGCTCGCCCGCGTTGCGCGTAAAGTGCATCGCCTCGCCGGCCTTGGTGATGGCGTGGTGCACGCCGCCCAGCACCTTGATGTCGGCGTCAGCAAACTTGGCCTTGGTGTCGGCGTCCTGGGCCTCGATGCTCTTGCGAACGTCAGCGGTCTTGAGCGGGTCGCTGGCCGTTACCTGCACCTTGGGCGGCTTTGGTGTGGCCGGAGTGGCGTCGCCCGTGGGGGTTCCCCCGCCTGCGCCGGTCGTCTTGCCATCGGGCAGCGGGTCGGCCTTGTCTCCCAGCAGCGCCCGTATGGCTGTGATCTGATCGCGGATGGCCTGCCGGCCAGCGTCGTCGGCAACCATGCCAGATGCGCGGTAGGCGCGCGCCGCATCCAATATGGCTGTCTTGTCCTCAGTGCGAAGTGCGTCCCCGGCTTTTTGTACGCAGGTCGTCAGTGACATTCCAGTGCTCCGCTCGTTATGAGGGCCAGCGCGATCTGGATTGCCTCGTTGAAACCGTCGCGCTGTGCTCGCCGCCCGGCCCCACCGCCGCCGCCACCACCGCCGCGTGGCAATGGTAGATCGATAAGTGCAGCAAGCAACCCAAAACCGGCTGTCACAACGCGCGCGCCGCGACCTATTCCAAGGCCGCGCGTGACGATCACGTCAGCCTCTCGCGTCTTTCCGCTCCAAGTCCACGGTATCTCTGCACGCCGCTGGCGTCCTCGAACAGATCAGCGCGCGCAAACACCGTCACGTTGTCGTCCTCGAACACCGTTTGCTCGCCGGTCGTTGGGTCTGTGATCTGCTTGTTGCGCAGGAACTTCTCGATGCGGGCAAGGCGCTCATCCTGGCCGGCTGACAGGCCGCTGCCACCGGACACCATCTGCAGACCCGCCGAGTTCGCCGGGATCACGCTGACACTGTTCGGGTTCAGGGTATCCAGGATGTTGTTGTTCATGCCGCCAACCAACTTGACCTGGTACGTGCCGTTCTCAAAGGTGATTGTGAAACCATTGATGATCGACATGGCCCTCGCATAGACAACCCCGGAAATCGTGACCGCTGTGGCGTGCGTGAAGGCCGGTGGTAACGCGACGCCAGCCTCGGAATCGAGGTAGTCGGCCAGCTCGCGCATAAAGGCATATTCGTCGTAGCTGCGCACTTCGTAGCCGGTGGTGGCGTTCGTGGAAATGAACGTCGTGTCCGCCTTCGGGATCGATATTACTTTGGTCGCATGGTTGACCGAGATAGCCATGTCAGTCGTCGCTCACCAAAACCGCAGCCGGGGACGCGCCCGTTGTGCTGCTGACCGTGCCGCTCATCGCGCCCTGCTTGTAGTACGGCGTAGACGTGGACTTTCTGGCCCATCCGCTGAATGGCTGCGCGCTTGGGAACACACGGTTCATGGTGATCTGGCCGCTACCATCAGTCGTGCCGGACAGGATGACGAACGAACACTTGATCGTTCCTGTCGGGTTGCTCCCAGGCGTGCTGCCCATCGTGTAGCTGTAGCTGTTGGCGTCGATCTTCGTGATCGTGAAAATGCCGTTGTTCGCGTCCAGCGATGCGCCTGAGATTACCAGCTTGTCGTTGGTCGCCATCGCGTGCGCGGTATGCGTCACCGTGGCCGTTGTTCCGCTGTTGACGATGGTAACGGCGGCATCGAATGGAAACGGCCCACCTGCGGCGGTTTTGACCATAACCCTGGCACCACTGATGGCTGCTCCTGCATCCGTAGTGACCGTCGCGGTAACGCTGACTGCGCCAGAAATAACAGTGACCGCGCAGCCTGCCGTGCGCACCGATGGCGTCGTCCCCCCGCTGATCGTCAGATTCATCGACCCCGTTGCGATATTGACATAGACCGCCTCGTTGCCGGTGCTGCCATCGCTGCCGGCGTAGCCGGCAAAAGTGAGGTTGGACAACGTGCAGTTCGCCGCCGTTCCGCCAATTTCCAGGCCGTGCTGGGTGCCTGCGGTCTTGGTAAACGTCGATGCACTGATAAGGGCAGCATTAGCTGGGCTGGATGCAACCACCTTGCTGTTTGTGAACTTGCAACTGGTCAAGGTTGAAGCCGTCGTTGTCACGGACGAGCAAGACGCGAACGCCATGTCGGTGAATGTCACCACCGGGCGCAGTGTCACGATAGCGCCCACGATCACCAGACCAGCAAAGTCCCATATCGCTGCGTTGGTGGCTGCACTGTTGATTTCCCAATAATACGGGGACGGCGACGTGATAACGCTGTTGGTGTGCTTGATCGTGTCGCCGGATTTGCCGGCATAGCTGATACCGATGGCCCCGTCCTCGCCGTGATAATTGATCTCCTTCAGCGTTTCATTGGCGATCCGCGGGAACTGCAAAGCGCCAGCATCGATAAAGAAATTGACCGCATCACCGCCCCCAACCTGCATCGGTACATAAGCCGTGAGTTCAGAGGCACCCAGCTTGCGGACTACCGGAATTCGGCAAAACCGCGCGACCTCCGCGACCCCGGAAGAATCGAGCGGGTAATTAGTGTCGCCCCCGGCTAGGATCAACCGCTTGAAAAGGTGGAAGTCGGTGTAATAGAAAGCTCCGGTAGCGTTATTGCCCCTGTGCAAAATCAGTATTTTGTCGATTGCGCTGATCGTCGGTCCCGTGGCGCTGTATCCGTATCTGGTTTGCGTCTGATTGGCCTGTACTGAAACAATCGAAAAGTCTTTGCCATTCCCGTCTTGGTTGTCTCGGCCCATGACTCGAAAGGAGCGATAGTTGGCCCCCTGACCGATTGCCAACAGGGTTCCGCCTTGTTTGATCGAGCCCTGGTTATACAGCGCCATCTTGGAAGTGGCCGCGTGAAATATCCCCACAATCCAGCCGGTCGTCATGTCGTGCGCAGTGGTCGGAAAGCCGCACTCGAACCCGGTCATGTTGGTGACACTTGCGGCAGGTTTTGAGTTAAGGGCAGATGAGTATGGGTTGACTCCCCCGTCTACAATCACACCCGCCGCGCTAAACGCCGTTGCTTGCCCTGCTCCGTTTGGGCCGACATTGGCATAGGTCAGCGGAGTGGCTTTAAAGTTCTGGTTGTTCCTTGTGACGGCAGAAGCCCACCACGTCCCGCTCATCAACTGCCGACCGTTCTCAGAATAATCATCTACGTATGCCGGGATTCGTCCACCGGCTTTGTTGCGAAAAGCCAGCGTGGCACTGATGGTGATTTCGGTGTTCGATAAGTCCCACACCGGCAGCGGGGAGGCGCCTGCAGCACGCTTGAAATACCACCCCGCAGCAGCCCCGGCCATTGTGGTTGTAGTGGACAAGCCGTTATCTGACGAATCGATAAAGTGCATCGTGTCTGCTGGTCCTGGCCGAGAGTGCGCTTGCGTCACTGTGGTCGTCGCTGCATCGATGCCGAGGTAATACAGAAGAAAGCAGTCTGCCGTCGTGGTCGTAATGGCGTTCGTTGTGACTGTCGTTGCCGTGGCATTGACCGAGGAAGCCGCCGCCGTGTCAACCCACGTTGTGATATCGCAATCGCGGAGCACGAACATGTGAACGTGCGTGTTGTCGGCAGTGTTGATGGTGCAGGTTGCCGCCGCACCCGTGGCTTTACCGGCCGTGATAAAAGTTGCCAGCGAAGTCGTGCTGTTTTGTTGCGCCAGCAAAGTTGCGTTGCCCGTGATATTGCCGCCCCACGTCGCCGACAGAGCGATGCCCGATCCTCCGTCCGCCGTCACGCAGGCGACAAGGATGTCATCCGCCTGATGCGTAGGCCAGACAAGCGCAGTGTTTGCTGCAAACGATTGCGTGGCGAAATCAACCAGATACGCCATTGCTTTACTCGAACAACACCCACATGCGATAGCCGTTCTCGATCTGTATCATTCGGGCATTCACCACATGCTTGCCTGGGGGAACTTCGCCGCGCGGTGCGAAGATATTTTCGATATCCTCCCATGCCTCTTGAGCAAGCCAGAATTGCACTTCTTCCGGGGTGGTGGAGACGACAATCCAGTCGGTCGTTACTTCCGTCCAATTCACCGGCACCACCATCAAAAATTCGCTCACGTCAAACCCTCCTGATTTTGATGCCAGCCGCTTCCATCTCGGCAAGCAGCGTTTCAACTCCGTCACGCACTCTGATCTTGAGCATCTGCGTGTCCTCGTCAGCGTGCAGCCATACGGCCTCGACGCCTTCGATTCGCTGACCTTTCCAAAATACCGTCGTCAGATCGACGATGGCGAGATTTCCTTTTGCGGTGGCGAGTCCCATGATGATTCCCTGTGTTAAGCGTCGGAAACCGCTGAAATTGTCGCGCTGCCGCCCGTACTACCGAGCGAACCGGAAGTCCGCGCCGGCTTGATCGAGTCAGTAAAGATCGGGCCAGTACCACCGAAACGCGACTCCACGTACAGTGTCTGGTTGGCGGTCTGCACGGTGTTGTAGCTGATGCTGGTGCCCGCTGCTGCAGCGTCGATGTAACTGATGAAAATATCGGCGCCGATGGCAGCATTGTTCGTGCTGAAGTTGTGGCTGGTGATCGTGAAGGTCTTGGTGCCGGTATTCACGGCGCTGTACGGGTGTCGGGTGAAACTCCCGTCAACGCGCCTGATGCGGATCGTCCCGGTCGATGGCGTATTGGCCGGGATCGCCTCGTCCACGACGACGGCGGTTACAGCGGCGCCGTTGAGCAACCCGGTGTTGCTCAACTGGTCGTATTGGATGTTGCCTGCGTTGTACGGGGCGACCAGCACGCGCCAGCTTGTCAAAATGCCGTTGACGGTGAACACGACGTTGTTCGGTGGCTGGCGCGTCGTGCCGTCCAGTGCTGTGATCTTGTCGTTAACAGCCAAATCTGCGTATTCGAGTGAGAATCCGTAGGAGCCCACTAACGATGAGCCCGTCGATGCGCCGCAAAACGGCGTTGACAGGGGCTTTTCTGTGGCGGCAGATGCGGTGGTCGCGCTGACTGCGCCCTGCGTCACAGTAATGGTTGTACCCGGCGCAACACCCGTCAGCAACTGGATGTACAAAATGTTGTCGGTGGTGTCGTTGGCGAGAATCTTCCCCGTCCCCGCCGTGGCTCCCGCGCCCCAGGACAACGACGTAGCGCCGCCCTCAACAAACGCGCCTCCAGCAGGAACTCCAATGTCAACCAAGTGCGTGATGCCTCGGAACAGTTCACCATCCAGCCCGTACAGGTCGTCCGTCGTCGCCCCGTTGCGCGTCAGGTACTTCATCCGTTCGTAGAACTGGTTGATCGTGAAGGTGTCTCGATTCCACTTCGAGTAGTATTTCTCGTTCGTGGTGTCTTGATTCACGTCGATCAGGTTAAACCCTGAAGTCACGTTGGCAATCGTCGTCCAGGTTGCAACGGTAGCGGATGCCGTCGTGTTGTTCAGATCGTCCGCGTAGGTCAGCGGCACGACGTTCACGCCCCGGCCCGTCGCCGGAATGCGGAACTCACTGAAGGTCTTGCCCCACTCGCGGGTGGTGAAAATCAGCGCCCCATTGTCGATTGCCGCCCCAGCCGCCTTGACCTTAACCATGAAGCGCATTGCCACGCCGTTCGCAGGGTCGGCATTGATGCCTGCGAAGACCTCGCCACTTGGCGTGCTGTTCCAAAATTTGTTTGCTGTTTGCAGTACCGCGCCGTTTTGCAAGACGCTGACGATCACGCCTCGGTTTGCGACGACGCTGATACCGTCGTAGATTTCCTCGCCACCGTTGGTCTGAATGATCGATCCACCAAAGATGAATTCGCTGGCCTTTGTGGCGTACACATCATCAAGGTAGTAGCCGTTGAGCAACTCGATAATCGTCGTGAACTTTTTGTCGGACGGGTTTACCGTCGTAATGTCCATGTAGTCGTCATTGGCCACGCTGGCGTCGTCTGCAAGGTCTTGCAGCCAGCGGTGTAGCTCAATTACCGATACGTAATTTGCGGCCGCGTTGCCGTGAACGCCGCCGATATAGCGGATTTTCTTGTCCGTCATCACTTGCCATTTGGTCGAATCGAGCGCCATGGTCTAGTCCTTTGCTTTACTATGCGGTTCTGGTAATCGTCATTGTTCTTGCTGGGTTGCCGTCGATGCCCGGAATCTGCACCTTCCATGTCGCGCCGCGCATGTCAGGCACAGCGACATTCACAACGGTGGCAGGCACGTTCACAGATATTGGCGGCACACTTACCTTGATGGTCGGCTTTAACGCCCGGATCGCCTCGATCAGCGGGTCAAAATCAATCTTGCGCTCAGCGCCTGCGGCGAGGTCCGCAATCCCTGTCTCTATGGCCGAAAGCAAGCGCTCAACGCCTTGCATGCGATCTGCGCCAGCGGATTTCTCCAGGGCTCCGACCATATCGGCCAGACTGGACTCCACTGCGGAGATAAGCGCCGACAGGTCTTTTTGATCGCTCACTACTGCCCTTAGCCCATGCACTCAAGCAAGGAGTTGAGCACGGAAATTCGTTTGCGCAACTCGATAACGTCCTCCGGTCGCTCTTTCTTTGGAGCTTTCGGCGGCTCAGGCTCTGTTGCATCACCCGTTGGCGTGCCGGGGCCTGTCGGTGTCGGCGGCTCAGCCGCTGGCGCATCGGGTTTCTTGTCGCCAGTTGGGGTGCCTGGGCCGCTTGTCGGCGGCTCCGCAGTGGTAATTCTTCCACCATCGGTGGGCGGCGTTGGCTCTGCTACGGTCCCACCGCCCGTTGGTGCTCTTGGTTTTTGGCGATTGCCGCCTGAGTCGTCTTCCTCGACCGGCGACCGCCCATTTGCGGCGTCGTCAGCGCCTGTTCGTGCGTCATCCCGCCCTGGTGAATCCGGTAGTGCAGGGTCGATGGGACCAGCCCCATTTCCTCTGCCCATGCCGCCAGCGGCTGAGTCCTGCCCTGGAGCGTCATCAGCACGTTCTTCCGCTGATTTCTGGCCTGCTCCTTCTTGGTCGCCCACTGCAAGTTGCCCGGCTGGTACGGTAGGTTGTTGTCCTTGCGGTCCAGCGTGTGAAGTGGGCTCGGTCTCGGGCCTATCGCTGCCAGAAAGCTCTGGAAGCTCTCCATCCACTCCTTGCACATCGTTACCCCCCTCCCGCCGTAGTTGTGGAAGTACGGGTTCTTCGGGTTGCTCGTTCGGTCCTTCACGTTTTGCCAAATCTTGTATATCGGCGTCTTGCTGAGGCCGTGCGCCTCGGTCCCGAACTTCGCTGCCATTTTCTTGCCCTTTAATTGTTCCAGATGTCTCCGAAATTTGTGTTGGTTCTTCGGACGGCGGCGCTACTGCCTCGGTGCCTGCACCGGCATCACCCACAGGTTCAGTCGTATCGCCGCGTCCAGCAGGTGTGGCGGGAGCGTCACCAGCGAGTGTTCCGGGTGATCCTTGCTTATTTCCTGAATCTCGCGCGCCTCCTCCAGACTGATCGCCTGATCCAGTACCGGGTTCAGCAACCACGGCGGGAGCATCGGCTGTCTTGTCATTGGGTACTCCTGCTATGCGCCGCAGCACGTAGCCGCCCTGCACGCGCACGATGGTAAATGCCTCGGGGTCTGGCTGGCGCGTGGCCGCGCGTTTGGCGGCGAAGCGCTCCTTGAACGGGTTGCCGCTTGGCGCGGTGATGTCGTCCTGATCCGCCATCGGCAGATCACCCTCGTCGTCGTTGGCAAGCGTGCCACCCGTGGGAGTTCCTGGGCCAGTTGGCGCAGTTGGCGCACCGCTGACAACGCCGTCACCATCATCGGCCTCGATCCCGGCGCGCGCGCGGCCCGCTGCGCCGCCGTACTCGCGTTTGGCATCGCGCTCAATCTTGCCGATGATCTGCTGGTCATCGACCGGGGCCAGTGGCGCCGTGACGCCGGGGTAGACGCGCGCCAGCGCATCGGCGTCGCCGCCTGCCGCCTTCAAGAACTCGATTTCGGCCGTCTCGGCGGGTGTCAGGAACTCCTTGAGCCGCTCGGGTGTGATGACTTCCTTGCCGTCCGCGCCGACCTCCTTGGACTCGGGCACGCCATTGGCCTTTTCGTCGAGCACTCGCATGCGCGCGTTGGCGTGGTCGAGCAAGCTCTGCGTGCGCTCTGGCGACAGCGGATCGGCCGCAGGCGCAGGCGATGCCGGTGCGTTGGCGGCGGTATCGGGCGGCGGTGCCGCGTTGGCCGCGCGCGAGAGCGGGCCGACCTCGGGTTGCCTGCGAATGACTTGGGCGCCGAATCCCATGGCGCCGCCCGAGAGCATGCCCATGACGGCGGCTTGATCGACGCCTTCGTCCAGCGGCTTGCCCAGGGCGAAGTTCTGCGCTACCTGCTCCTGTACGGACTGCGGCAATTCTTCCAGCACGCCTTCGCTGAATGCGCCCTCCACCACGCGGCGAACGAAGCCCTTTTGCAGCGCCGGGTCCACGCTCTTTCCGCCCACGATCAGCGTGTCGATGTCGCCCACGCCCATGGACTTTGCGGCTTTTGCGGCAACGATGCCAAGGCCCATGGTGAGCGCGCCCGATCCAGCAGCGACGAGGCTTTGCCCGCCAGTCATCAGCCCGTCCTTGGTGCCTTGTCGAATCTGCTCAGCCGTGGAGCCCGCCGATACGACGCCCTCGCCGATGCCCCCTGCTGCAAAGCCGGCCACCTTTGGCGCTGCGGCCATGACCGCGCGCCCAATGACACCACCCGCAAACATGGAGGGGAGCGACTCGCCCACCGCATGCGCAATGGTCGATGGGTTGCTCAGCGCGGCGGCGCCTGTATCGAGCACGCGCCGGCCCAGCGAATCCTCGGGGTTGGCGGCAGTACGCACCGCCTGGAACGCCGCGCGCTGCTCGGGCGAGTAGAACTGATCGAGCCACTCCTTGGCCTCCTTGGGCCGAAAGCCGATGGCGCCGCCCTCATTCTCCAGCGCCTTGCCCGCATGCCCGCCAGACAACATATCGGCCAGACCGACAGCGGCCTCGGGCACGCCGATGGCGCCCTTCACCGCTGTGATGATGCCATCGCCTGCAATGCGCCGGATCAGGCCGGAAGACTCGGGGATCGGCTCTGGCGCAACGGCGGGCTGAATGTAGCGCGTGCCAACGTAGTCGTCCGGGCTCTCGTCGGTGAGAACAAGCCCGACGCTATTGACAGGGATGCCGATCTTTGGTTTGGTTGCCATGTTGACCTATTGCTGCGGGAGGGTTGCAATGAACGCTGGGGCGGCATTGCCCAGGCGCTGTGCCGCCTGGTCGCGGGCTTTGATGGCGGCTTGCATAATCTGTGCGTAGCGCTGCAGGGCCTGCGGGTCGCCGGACTTCGCCACGGCGGCAAGCTGCGCCTGGGCCGCGAGCACTTCCTGATGGCGCGCGGCAACGACCCCCTTGGCCTCGGCTTCAATGCCTTGCATCACGGTGGGCGGAGGCGCTGGCTGCGCGGCGGCTTGCGGTGCAGGCTGTTGCACACCGGCTGCGGCTTGCGCTGCGGCATTTTGCGGCGCGGCCACTGGCGGTGCGGCAGCGACGGGCGGCGGCGCCTTCTTTTGCAGCGGCCCGGTAGTGATGACTGCCTGCCCGTTCACGACAACCGCCTCATGCGCGGCGCCGCCAACTTGCACGACACGCACATTCTTTCGGTCGGCGGCAAGCTCCATGGCCTGCAGCACGGTGCCTGCGGTGAGCGGGATTCCGATGGCCGCGTTGCTTTGGAATAGCGCGGAGCCAAGCGCCTTTTTGGACGTTGCCTGCGCGTTCATGCCGGCGCGCTCGGATGCGTCGGCGCCGTCCTTCACCGGGAACTGGTCCTTGATGTACTTGTCCAGGTCGCCCTCGAAGTCGCGCATGTCTTTGAGGCTGATCTGCGCAGGACCACCGGGCTGCGCCTTGCCTGCCAGCACCGCCTTTTGGTGGGCCGCAGTCATCGCCATCTGGCGCTCCTGCATCCTGACTTGATCCTTGCGATACTGCTCGTTGGTCCGCGCGTTCTGCGCCGTGGAGTCGGCGTTTTGCTGCGAGACAGCCAGAGTGCCGTCGTCGTGCTTGATTTTGCGATCAGACTCTTTGACGGCCATCAGGTGCTTGACCTTCTCCGAATCCGGGACGGTGCGCGAGAGCATCATCCCTGCGCTTGCCATGCCGCCCTCGTCCGATGGGAACACCTGACCGAACGGCTGGGTTGCGCCGCCATCGCCTACCCGGTGCATCTGCCAGGATTTTCCGTCCGGCGCCGTCACGGCCTGGAACTGCACCTTGCCGCCCTGCCCGTCTGCCTGGGACTCGGACATGAACTTTGCCAGCGCAGGTGGCCCGCCTGTTTGCAGCGCAGTCTTGATCCCCTGGTCGAACACCGCGTTGGCTTCCTCGCGCTCGCCCTTCTTGATCGCCATGCCAGCGGCCTTTTGCTGCATGCCGCTGGTGTTGAGCTGGTCCGCGCCCAGCACGTTTCCCTGCGCCATCATGGCAGCGGTAACGCGGCTGCGGGTTGCCTCGGGCGTGTTCTGCGCCGCTGCATCCATGTCGGCTGCGCCGCGCTGTGCGAACGTATTGGCGCCCACCTTGTAGCCGACCGTCGTGGGGTTGCCTGACGCGACCCCAGCGCTGTTGCCGGCCTCGGCCGGCATTGCCTGCCCTGGTGTCGTTTGCACGTCCACGGGTGCACCAGCACTGCGGATCGCCTCGCGGTCGGCCCGCGCGCGATCACGCTCGGAGCGCGCCTCGGCTCGGTCGGCCTTGTTTTCCTCGTACATGTCGGTGTCACGCTTGTCGCGCGCCTCCTGCCGCGCGTCTTCCTTTTTCTGGCGCATGCCGCTCATGTAACTGGTGCCGAAGCCGGCGATGAATGCTGCTGCCTTGCTCATGCCTGCGCTCCTGCCTGAACCTTGCCGCCACGGATCAGCGATGCAAGACTTGAAACCTGCTTTGCCAGCCCTTCAACCTTCTTGTCCACCGCCTGCACGGCCTTCATGTTGATGCCGTTCATGGTGATGAGATTGAGCTTCTTGCCGCCCGGCGCAGCTTCCTCGCCCATGGTGGCGTTTACGTCCTGCGCCATCGGTCCGATGTTCTCGCCCTGTTGCTCTGGCGGCACATCGATGCCCTGTGCAGCCATCTTGGCCGGGTCGTATTTCCACTTGGACACTTCGGTGGCTTTGGTGGCCTCCAGCGCATCGGCGTCGCTGATCGGGGCAACACCTGTCTTGAGGTTCTCATCGGAGGCCATCAACGCTGCCCCAGCAACCGTTCCGACAGCGCCCCAAATCCCACTGTCATCGGTTTTGCCGGCGTTGGCTGCTTGCCCGTACAGGTTGCCGGCGATGTTTTGGCCCTGCAGAGCCGTGCCGTATCCCTGTCCGGTAAGCGCCGTCGCTTGGTTTCCTGCCGTCACCGGCACTGCGGTGTTGGCCACTGCGCTGTTGCCTGCGGTGAGCGCAAGGCCGGCGCTGGTTGCTTGGTTGCTGGAAAGGCCGCGTCCCAGGCTGGCCGCATCCATCTGCCTCGCGTGCCCGACAGTCTCCACACCTTTTCGCGCCTTGTATGCGGCCCCTGCGTTGGCGGTCGCCTGATCGACGCCTTGCCCCGACATCACCGACATGGCGCGCGTGCTGCCTGGGTCGATGCCGTTGGCCGCAAGCCGACGCGCGGTTGCGTCGTTGGTGTTGGCAAAAGCGATGTTCGTATCGGCCATGGCCGCATCTGCGGCGGCTTGTTGGCGCTCTGGTGTGTCGTAGGCGTTGGCATCTGCGACGATGCCCTGCTCCAGCGGTCGGAACGTGCTCTTGTTGTAGTCGGAGTAATCTTTCGCAAGCTCCGTTTGCTGCTTGCTGGCGATCAGTTGCTGGTCGGCCACTTCGAGCGCTTTTGCGCCAAGCAAGTCTCGCCCAGGCTTGGCCGCTGCATCTTGCTGCTTGTACCACGCCAGCGCTTCCTTGCCCAATTCTGCGGATGCCGCAGCCGCCGTGTTCATGGCGGTCATGTCGGGTGCATCAGCGCAGCGCAGGATAAACCCGACACGGATCATGTAGGCGAATAGCGAGCGTCCAATCAGGTCAAGAATCGACTTCATGTTGCGCCCCTTGCGAACTCGCCGCGCGCAGCTAGCTCCTTTTTTCGATACACCGAATACGCCGCCTCGGGCGTCTCGAAGCAGCCAAGATGAGTTACCTTCGCACCGACCTTGATCTGCGCTACGAAGTTGCTATTTTGAGAGTGCCGATGCACTCCCTTGAAGCCGGATTTGTTGCGGGAGCAGAAGCTCTTATTCCACTGATTGATCGTGTCATCGGCAGATCGAAGATTGGCCCATCGGTTGTCGTCACGCACGCCGTTCACATGGTCAACCAAGTGGTCCGGCCAAGCCCCCGTCGTCAGTGCCCATGCCACACGATGTCCACGGCAACCGTGCTCCTTGCGATCCACGGTGATGCATACGATCACATACCCACGGCTGCGCTTTTTCACTGGCTGGCTGGCGTACTTTGTATTCCAGATAGCTGCAGCACGGGCGCTGGTGAAGTGCTCAATCGGGCGACGGTTCCATATCAAGACACCGCTGTCGGAATCATAGGCAACGCACGCGCGCAACATCGCAATTGACGGCATGGAGTCGTTTGCATACTTAAGCAACATGGTCAGGCTCCTTGAAGATTTTGGAAAATTTGATCGCAACGGGCGCGTACTTCATACGTCGCATCAGCACATCGGCGTTGTTTGCCAGCTTGGAGTCCGCCTCAATCTCTCGCACCCCGATGGACAAAAGCGAAGCCTCGGCAAAGCGCATGAGCTTGATTGCCGTCATGCCGCCGCGCGCTATTGGCGAGAGATACAGCGTGTCCTCCACCGCCTTGAGCGTGCTCGTATGGCGCGATGGAAGAACGTACATGCGCAGGTTTCCCACCAGCAACTCGTTGAGCACTATGTCGCGCACCGTGAACTGGATCAGCCGCCCGGCCTTCTCGTCGGCAAGCAGCGCCGCGTAATCGGGCCGCAGGCTCAGGCCGTGGCGATATTTCTCCGTCTCATGCCAGTGCTCCATGTGCAACAGGTGCAGATCGGGCATGATGTCTTGCATGCGCTCTGCCTGGAGCCGGTAGCCGTTGTACACCAGCATTCCAAACTGCGCCGGATCGATGCTGTTGTCATCGACATGGTGCGCGGCCAATTCGATGGCCATGGCAATCTCAGGCGTGAGGATCGCCCCGAGATAGCTACCGATGGTCTTGCGCAGGTGTGTGATGTTGGGCACGGATGAGGCTCACGCTGGGTAGCATGTACCGTACCCGACGATCCGGGCTTGTAAACCCGAACTTGTCCCCCGTCATCGCAAATCTGGCGGAAACTGGCGCCGATAGCGCTCGGATTCGTTTGCAAGGCGGCAGTGCTCTGACTGGCCGAACAGAGTGAGGAATATTGCGTCAATTGCCGGTCGGAAAAGCCTGCCGCATACCCGCCCATTGGCCTCAAGCCGGTAGGCGTAGGAGGACAGGGATTCGTCGGGCCAGCCGCCCAGGAGCGCCGTAAATACCTGATCGAGCGCGATCAGGATGTGAATCAGATACCGGCCCATGTGATTGCCTCCAGTTGCGCCGCCGTGGTGGCCGCGTTGATGTCCAGGCGCCGCGCGCGCGCCGTGGCGTGGGCTATTTGCACCTTTTGGCCGAGAAAAAGGCCAACCGTCACCAATTCGGACGTTGTGAGCGTCACCGTCGAGTTGTCGGCAAGAGTGAAATCGATTGTCGTCGGCCGGCCAGCGGACGCGAGCGTTTGCAGCATCAAAATGGCGTCGGTGATGTTTGAGCGTGCCCTGTCATCGGCATCGAATGTGCCGTATTGCGTAACCAGATTGGACGCAATCTCAGCTTCACGCGCTGATTTGATGGCTTTCCACTTTGCGTCTTTGAGGTCTGGCAACGTGCGTGGGTCTATCCACTGCTTTGCGGCCCAATCGAAGATGTGGCTTGCGGATGCTCGCTCTGGAATACTGTAGTGAGTGCCAACAGAAAAGTACCCTTCGGAATGCGATTGGCCTTGCACAACGTCATTGGCAGCACTGGCAAACACAGAAGGGTCGCTAGCAGTGCCACCGTAAAGCACCTTGCCAGTTGCCTTTTCGTACACGGTAAATTCGATGCTCATCGCATGAACCCCATGGCAATGATCTTGTTGGTGCCCGCGTTGTTGTAGTTGCCGCTCAAGGAGATAGTGACCGTCCTGCCGCTGGCGCCGCCAGCGCAATCCAAGTAGTTGATAAATACTGCGCCGGAGGTAACGTAGGCGGAGCCATCGAGGCCAACACCTTGAGTAGTACCATAGATACTGTTCGAAGCAGCCACACCATCGATGGTCACAACGGGCGTGCCATTTACAATGCTCCCCGAGTTCGCTAGGTAGTACTTTTCAAAGTAGCCAATGCCGACAATCCTCATGGTTTGGTTTGCTGGCACGTTGAGAGTGGTGCTGCAAGTGCCGGCGCCGCTGGCCGAATTCATTACGGACACGGCGTTATCAGCTATGTTGATCGTACTCACCGCGTTGATGGCGCCAGTAGTGAGCACCCCGGAAAAACTCCCCGTTGCAGCGCTCAAAGCTCCAGCGAATGAGCCCGTTGCGGCCGACAGCGATCCGGCGAAGGTGCCGGTGGCAGCGGACAGCGATCCAGCGAATGAGCCCGTTGCGGCCGACAGCGATCCGGCGAAGGTGCCGGTGGCAGCGGACAGCGTGCCCGAAAACGTGCCACCACCCACAACGACAAGGTTGGTGCCATTCCACGTCAAATGGTTGCCAGCAGAGTTTCCGACCGATAGATTGCCGTTTGCTCCTATCCAAAATCCCGATCCGGTGTTATAGGCAGTCTGCCCAGCACGAATCGCATCCGATGCGATGGTGATACCGCCGATCAGTCCGGCGCTGGCATACACCGTGCCACGCAGCACCGCGTTTTGCGCCTCCAGATACCCGGCAGGCGTAAGCAGCCAGCCCGACGTGCCAGCGACATAGTTGCTGCTTTTCAGGTTTCCCCCTACGGTGCCATCGCCCACCGTCAGCTTGCCGGCGCTCAGATCGGCAATCTTTGCGTCTGTGATGAACGCTGTGCCAGCGGCAATGGTGCCCACAGCCAGGTCTGAGGAGTTGACCAGTGCCGTTGTCGCCTGAACACCGTTGGTCCCGCCCGCAGGGCTGGCTGACAATACAGCGTCCAGCGACAGCCACTTGATCCAGATGCACCAGCGCGTATCTGTTTCGGTCGGGTATGCGCCAAACGTCCCCTGAAACTCAAACAATTCCACGGCAGCGCTGAATGTTGGCGCAGCGCCTCCAGGCCACTGCGCCCCATAGACTACCGTGCGGTCGTGTCCGTGGCCTTGGGTGTAGACCGGGGTGGCGCACTGGATAAAAATGCTTGTCAGGCCAGCCGTAACTGCCAGTCCTGTCGGGGTAGGCGGCGCTGTCAGGTCCGGCGTGTAAGTGGCCCCGGACGGTCCGGCTGGTCCAGCGGGGCCTATCGGGCCTGGGACCGCACTGCCGGCAAACGTGCCGTTGTCCAGCAAAATGCCGGTGTCGATTGCGCCTCGCAGCGTGAGTGCCTTGTCCAGAGCGTTGCCACGGTAGCCGCGAAATGTCTGCAGAACCTCGCGCACAGCCTCTATGACCGCCGACAGGTTGCCGTGGTCGCGGGCAAGCTGGGGGATGTCCTTGAGTGCGCTCATGCGGTCAGTTCCTCCAGGCTGTCGGCAACCACCACGCCCGTGATGTCGCTTGCTGTCTCGACCTCGATCTGGTAATTCTCAGCGAGGTAGCCCGATGGGAGTGCGAATGGCTCCTTGCTTGCGACGGTTTTTGCCCACGCGGCGCGTGCGTCGGCGTACAGTTTGAAGGTGCATGGGTAGGTGTCCGCGATCACCTTGGCAACAGCCATGTTCACCGGGCGCGGCATCCGGTGAACCTTGCTCCGGTGCGTGACTGTCATGTTGGACGCGCCCGCGTTCCAGCGCTTCACTCCGGTGCCGTCGAGCACGTAGAGTTCCTCGGACAGCGCATCGAAGTACGCCGCCGCGTAGCCCGCGCTCAGGAACCGGATGCCGGCCTCTGGCGTCAGCGGGTCGATCACGAAGCCCCTGAGCACGCCGGCCCCTGAGTCATAGAAACCAAAATACTTGCCATCGAACTGCGTGCCAACCATGGTTGCCGGCGTGAGCGCCTTCCAGTCGTCCAGCAGCATCACGCCCTCGGTGAGAAGGCGCGGCGCTCCGTTGGTGCCGACATAGGCAAGGCCGTCCGATGTCGCCCAGCAAGCGCCGTGCCCAAACGACACCACGGAGGCCGGCGACACGCAGGCGGCAAGAAACTCAACCGGCGTGTCGTCCATCGCCTCGGGCGACGTGCCGTATACAAGCCTGGGCCGTCCGGTGGTGAGGATCAGCAGGTTTTTCTGGAACACGGCCAGGGCCACGGGCGTATCCAGGCACAGCGTTTCATAGGACGCGGGCCATGCGTGCGGCTTGTACTGCTCGCAGTAGCGCACCGCGTTGCCGGTGATGCCTGCCATCATGCCGTTCCACAGCCCGGTCAGGCTCTTGAGGTCGGTAGCGGGCTTGTCGTAGTAGGTCGATGGCAGTTTGTCCACACCCACCGCGCGCGCGTCATCCGTGCTGCTGATGGCAACCGTGATGTCGCGCAGGAAGAAGAACGCGGCGCCCGTCTCGCCCGACACGGTGCGGTAAATGCGGATTCGGTTGATGCCGCGCGTCTCGCCGGCCCCCGATGGTGGCGCCGCCAAGCTGGTGATGTTGAACAGGGCACCGGGCTTGCACGTCACCGCCGCGCTCACGGCAGGTGGCCCCTCCTCGTCCCAATCGGAGAGGTAGGTGTAGGCATAGTAGCGGGTTTCGTCCGTCCCCGTGCCGGCAGTGGTCTGCGTGATGATGGGCAGCGTGAGCGGCCTTGGGATGCCAAGGTCGCGGTAGGCGGTGGGGTACGGCGTGCCGGCCAAGCCGATCAGGTTGTCCGTGACCTTGGGCGGGCCAGAGCCTGTGTAGTAGGTGCGCTTGGTGGTGTCGCTGGCGCGAAAGCTGCGCACCGCATGCACCAGCGTCGCCCACTCCAGCCAGTAGATCGTGTCTGGCGTGGCATCGCGCCCGAGCATGAAGATGGTCTTCTTGCCGGCGCCTATGGTGGTGCCGGCAAGCGGAATCTTCCACGGCCGCAGATCGCCCTTGCTGGGCCAGTGATTGGTGGACGCCACGCCCACATTGGCCGGCAACAGCTTGGGGTGCAGCGCCAGATTGGCGCCCAGGAAAGGGCCGAGCCTGATTGCGGCCATGGCCTAGAACCAGACTTTTGCGGTGCGCTGCGTCACCCGCGCAAAGCCGTTGAAGGCATCGGTCTTGGCGCTCTCGATGGCGTCAACCCATTGTGACTTGTGCATGGTGGCCCCGGCCATGTCGCTCCAGGTCTTGTCCTTGTCGGCCAGGACGCGCGACAGCGCCCCGTGCGCGATGTGCTCCATGTAGCGCGAGAACGTATCGGACACGGTAGTTGCGGCAAACGTCGGCGCCACGGCGGCGTAGGTGATGATGGACAGAGCGGCAACCTGGGCCGGCCGAAGCTCAAAGCCGGCCAGGGAGCCGTAGATGTAGTTGGACAGGTAGCCGGCGTCGTCCCGCGCCTTGCCAACGCGCGGATCAACGAGCGGCACATCCTCGCCCGCGAGTTGCGCGCTCAGCAGGCGCACGATCTGCTGGCCGGCCACTGGCGCGTAGGCGTAGGCAGTTTGCAGGGCAACGGTTGGAACCGATGTCTGGTACTCACGCCACAAGAGCGCCTTTTGGCACAACTCGATCACGGCAAGGCGCACATTGAACTTGATCGTGGCGTCCGGGCATCCCTTGGCGCGCGGCGCGATGTAGGGCGTGAAGTCGTCAAGTGTCACGATGCCGCTCCCATGGGTGCCGGTGCGAACGGCAGGTGCTTGAGGTTGGGGTTGTAGCCCATGATCGCGGTCGCCTTGGCGTTCAGGCTGGCCGTGAACAGCGCAACGAAGGTGGCCGGCGACAGCCCGATAGATGCGGCGAACTGCGCGTTCTTCATCAAAAGGCGCGCGCAGCAGTAGTCAACCAGATCGTCCACATGCTCGTCGTGCACGCTGATTGCTGCAGTGCTTGCGCCGCCCGCCAGATACAACTCGGCCCCAGGGCTTCCGGTGTTTGGGATTACCAGCGGCGCGGCCACGTAGCCCACGCGCACCCACACGGCGGTGCTTGCGTGCGCGCCGGGCGTTACATGAAAGTGGCGCGGCATGCGCGGATCGAACAAGAAGCCGGTCACAACCGTGTCGGCCTCGATCTGCCATGACGGGTTCAGCGCGTCCATCGCGTCGCGCCCGTCCGAGATTGGCCGGATGGCGCGTCCCGGCGTCGTGCCGGCTGCGCCCATGTTGCATAACACGTCCAGTAGCAGCGAACCGATGATCGGCACGACGGGCGTGCTGCCGTCGCCGGGCTTGCAGTTGGCCGCTGGGATGGACTCGATGGTCTGCAGCGCGCCTGGGACAAGTTTGATCGCATCGATGCGTGAGCACGCGGCGGGCAGGTACTTGAAGATGGCACGCTGCGCGTCGTTGAGCACATCGACGGCATCGCGCTCGGGGTAGCGCGTGAACTGCGGGTCGCTGTCCATCAGCGTCGCACTCACGCGGCGCAGCACTTCGCGAACGAGTATGGTGCCCGGCACGGTTTATCCCTCGGACTTGAGGAACTCCACAATCTTGTCGCGGATCGTGTCGCCCTTGCAGGCGTGGTGTACGGTGATGCCGTTGACCTTACAGAACTCATGCAACACATCGTCGGCCATGGGGCGCAGATCAAGGACAACGGCGCCATCGGCGTCTTTGATGACGTATGGCGATGCCTCGTCGGATTCGGGAGGCAGTGGGGGTTCTGCCACGGGCTCTGTCAGAACGGCCGATACGCTGGCCCGCGCCTGAGCCCCATACAGCCGGAACGCCGAGGACTCGCCAAGCAGCCAATCGACGGCGCTTTTGTCAAACACATCGCATACCACATCGCCACTTGCGTTGGGCTTGAACACCAGTTTGATGCCCGCTGCGACCTGGGAGACTTCCTTGTTGCGGCGGTAGGCTTGGATCGTGGTTGTCATTTATGACGCTCCTGGGAATGAAACAAAAAGAGGGGTAGGCTTTGTGGGCCTACCCCTGCATCACTATCGCGTGGCTATCAGCCCTGCACCAGCATCAGGACTTGCCCGATCTTGGCGGCGCCCGCGTAAGTCGCAGCAGCGGTCGTGACCTTGAGGATAATTTCACGATCACCGGGCACAGTTGCCGTGCTCTTGATGGCATCCTGGGCGCAGTTGGTCGATGCGTTGCGCACCGGGGCCACTGCTTGGCCGGCAGTCAGTGCGGCGCCCCAAATCTGCAGCGCAGCGCCGATGTCGGTGCCATCGGGGACCAGAACGGTCGCGTTGGACACGCCAAACGAGAACGCCAGGGTCGGCACGCCGTTGGCGTCGATGTCCGGGAAAATGAGCGCCCAATCGAGCACTCGAAATCCCTCGGGCATCTTGCACACTTTGATGATGTCGGCGGCAATCGGCGCTGCCGTGGGGAACTCCACATCGACAGACACCCAGGTGGGTTTGGCGTCGGATGGGAGGACGAGGGGCTTCACGTCGTTGAAGCACTTGGTTTTAATGGTTGCCACGGTAATTTCCAATCAAAATGGGGTTGAGGGACATGGACGGCACCCCGGTCAAGGGGTGCCTGTCACATCAAGGGTTCGGGTCCACGCAGTACGTGTCAATGGCGATAACGCCAAAGTCACGCACCACCGAACCGTCCTTGCTCTTGTAGGTGGACTTCTTCACACCCATGATGCAGTGCGTGCCGATTTCCACCTGATCTTCGTGGTCGGTCATCACTTCGGTCCAGCGATACCGGGTGCCAGAGCCACCGCTGGAGCCGTAAGCGATTTCACCCGCCTGCGAGCCCAGGAACAGCGCGCGCGCAGCCGGTACCGCGGCGCCACCGTAGTCGTTAAAGCGGATCACGTTGCGGTGCTTGTGGATCACGCAGTCGGCGTACATGCCGCCCGAGTTCTTGAACAGCAAAGCGCTCGAACCAGAGGCAGCGGCAGCGGCCTTTTGGATGTCGAGCCACTGGCCGGTCGAGGCGTTGGACTTCATGGCGTCGTACTGGAACGTGTGCATGAGCACCACGTAGCACTTCTTGCCGTCCACGTTCACTGGCACCATCGACAACTCGTTGGTGCCGTCGCCCCCCATCGTCTCGGCCTTGGCAACGCCCTTGTCGATCAGGCGCAGATCAAACCCGTCGTTGGTGCCGACAGTTGCCTTGCTGGTGGCGTCGCCGCCATACATCAGGTGCATCGAGTCCGGCGCCGTGAAGGCGTTGACCGTGAACATGGCGTTGCCAGCGGTCCACAGGAAGCCCGAGTTCGAGCCAAAGCCGCCCGACAGGTACAGGAAGTGCAGTTCATCCTGCAGCCGGCTCCACCAATCTTTCATGACGATTTTGGCGTCCTCGCGCAGGTTGCGCAAAGTCGTCTTGGAGGTCACTCGGTCGCCCGCGCCCACCGCGCCGCGCACCTGATCGATGCGCAGCTTGTCGGTGAAATACTTGAGCGGTGCGCCCCGGCCTTCGAGCTTGGCCTGAACGACCGGCTCCATGGACATGGGCATCAACAGGTCAACAGTGACCTCCAGGCCGGCGTCCTTTTCCAGATCGGTGATGACCTGGATGGGGGTGCGGGCTCGCTTGCTCTCGGATGCCATCGAGGACGAGAAATACGATTCCCGGTTGATGGCGACGGCGAGGTCAGTGCCCCACTTCTTTACTTCTTGCGGGTCGTTGACCCCAAATTTGGTTTGCACAATAATGCTCCTGTTAGATTTCCACAGGGCTGCACTACTGCGCGGCCAACGATGTGTGTTTCAAGTCCCACCGGACTATTCCCACCGCCTACTTGACTCCCGCCTTTGCGAATTTCGCCATTGCTGGCTCCACTCGCTGCACGGTGGTAGGCTTCGTGAACTCCAGTCGAATCCGGGCGCGTTGCCCGGACTTTTCCTCCACACGCAGCCGGATCGCGCCGCCATCGATGGCTATTTGCTCACCGGGGCGAATCTCACCAAACCATGTGTGGCTGTCAGTCACTCTGCCATCCACCGATCACGTTGATCGTTCGTCAGTCTCGCGTGCGCTCGCTCCAATTCAAGCCCCTCCAAATTACGCATGTGCGCAAACTCGTCGGAGTTCACTGCCCCGGTCGCCGCGATGGGTACGCTACGAAGTGTCGGCGGCAAATCGGATAGGTCAACCACACTTCGGCTGTCGCGGTCAACTTTTTTTGCGGTAGGGGCTATGCCCAGCGCATCCTTGGTAATCCGATGAGCTTCGGCCAAGAACCATGGCGCGTCGCGCTTCTCGTTCTTGGGGTCTTTGCCAAGCGCCTGCAGGCTGTGGTTGTACGCGGCCAGCAGCGCCGGCTTGGCACGGTAGTCCAGCCCTTCGGCGGTGAACTCGTTGAACGCGGCAGTCTCGGCGGCATTCCACTGCGCCTGGGCTGTTTGCTCGGCCGTTTGCTGATTGGCCTGCTCAAAGATGCTCGCGGTCAGCGCCTTGGTCTTGAGTTCGTCGGCTGCAGCCTCGGTGCGCTCGCGCACCACCTGATACTCGTCGGCGTCGATTTCGCCGTCCATCATGCGCTTGAATGCGGCCTTTTCCTCGCCCTTGAGGGTTGCGATCTGCTCCTTGGCGTCGGCAGGCACATCGACCTTGAACTGCGGCACAAGTGCAACAGGCTCTGGCGGCTCGGCAGCGGCATCCTTGGACTCATTGCCGGCCACAGCCGGCTTGGCAGCGGCGTCCTGCTCGGCTGCAGCGGCGTCGTGGTCGGCATTGCTGCGCTCGCCTGCGTCATCGGCTGGCACGTCCAACAGCGCCTGGACTTCGCTCTTGGCAAGCATGGACAGGTCGGACTCGGTGTAGCCCTGGGCCTGGAGGTTGGTCAGGTCGGCGGGGAGAATATCGGAAATTTCCATTGCGCTCTTTCGGTTGGTTGAGGGGACGGGGTTACGGGGTTACGGGGTTACGGGGTGAAGTTTGCGATGCGCTCACACAGGACTCCCCAATAGCTCTGCATGTGCGTTCTTTGGCGCACCAAGCGTTCGCGCTCGTCTATCGGCACCACGCCGGTTAGGAACGTGGCCGTCTTCATAAACGACCCGAGTGCGGCGATCTTGGTTTCCAGTTCGTCGCGCTCGATTAGGGCGCGCTGTTGGTGTGGTTGCAGCATGGGTGTTAGTCCTTATCGGGAGGGGAGCGGATTACAGTGGGTCTTGCAGCCTTGCGTGATCGACCTCCAAGGTCGTTTTCACGCTGTCGTAGTCGGTTGAGTGCTTCAGGTACACGCCTCGCGCGAGTTGCCCGTGCCTGAAGTCACGCCGATTGACGAGTTCCTGCAAGATGTCGTTCACATGCGAGGTCGGTGACGACTGCTCAGACAGTCCGCTCACGACGATGCGGATGTTGACGACGAAATCTCCTTTGCTGGCGCTCATAGCTTTCTCCTTTGGTTACATGGCCGGGCCGTTGTCGGCGGCGGTGGGGGTTTCGATGCCTTGTTGCATGCCCTGCAGCCCGGTTGTGCTGTCTGGCGGTGCCTGGGGTGCCATGGCAGGGTCCATGCCCTGTGGCGGCTCGGACATGGGATTTCCCATATCCGGCATTGGCGGTGGCACTTGTGCCACTGGAGCCGCTGGCTGAGGGATGTTGGGGTCTTGCCCTTGCTGGTCCTCAAAGCCTGCGCCCGCCGCAATGGTGTCGGCTATCGGGGCTACGTTGGGCGTGAGTGCTACCACCTGTGCGGCCTGGAGCGCGGTGAACATCGCCTCCACGCGCTTGAGCATGTCGTCGGTGCCCAGCTTGCCGATTTCCGCGCGCAGCTTGTCCAGCCCGGCCTGCAGCGTTTCGAGTTGAATCTGATTGGCGCGCTCGGCCTCGGCCTCGGACTTCTGCGCCTTGGCCTGTTCCTCGGGCGTTGGCGGTTTTTTTGGATCGCGCTGTCCGTTGATCTTCCTGATGCGCCCGACCCATTCGTCCTTGTTCTTTATCTCCGCGCTGTCCACCACCAGATCGAGCACATTCATCACGACCTGGGGGGCATAGGTGGCGATCTTGCCCAGCAACTCCATCATCTGCTCCATCGCGGCCTGTGCGTATGTCTCGCGGTAGTCGCGCTCGCCGATCACGTAGTCGGCCTCCTGCCCTGCGATGTCGTTGAGCGTGCTGCCGTCCTCCTGCCGCTCGTTGATCGTCACCCAATTGATCGGCTTTCCCTCTCCGGTGATGCGTATCACTTGCTGCTCGGTCATGAACTGCTCGATGTGCGACAGGCGCAGCCGGCCGGCAAGCTGCTTGGCAAGGCGCAGGTTGTCGGGTAGCTCGCTGGTTGCAAGCGACCCCTGATCCTGCTGCAACCCGATGGCCTTTCCACTGATGGCGTTGGAGTCGCGCCCGAGGTTGGCATCCGTCACGCCCCCCACGTTGCGCAGCATTTCGCGGTCAAACGACAGGAGTTCGAGGTTGGCCTGCATGTCGGCTGTGGGCTTCTCGAACCGCACCGCCTCAAGCCGCGAGACTTCCAGCGCCATGTCCGGGCGCGCCGCCTCGCGCCGGGCTTCTTCCTGGTCGGCGAACGCGCCCTTCTCGTAGGTCATGCGGTTGCTGGACGCGGCATAGATCGCCTTGCTGGCGCGCTTGTTGATGTCGTCGTTGATGTCTCGCATGCCGCGCATGAGCCCGTAGGCCATGCCATCGCGGCCCCTGCGGTAGCCCCATATCGGCACAAGCAGGAAGTTCTGATGACGCAGCGGGCTCTTGCCGTCCCACATCGGCGCTGACTCGGTGCACAGCATCACGCGCATGCGCATCGTCACTGCCGGGTACATGCGCCACCGATCTGTCTGCAGTTGGACATGCCCCTGGTTCTTGGGGTCGAACTCCTTGCCGCGCAGCGGTCCCTGTGCGAAGACCTCGACGGCCTGGGGCACGCGATACCATGCCTCGATCAGGTCAACCGACAGGCGCCGGCCATGATCCATGGTCTGTGAACCGCCGATGTAGGCACTGCGATCACTAAAGCGGCTTGGCAGGTATCCGTTGGAGCCGATCATGTCCGATGATCCCGTGAGTCGCTCACCCAAGTACCAGATGTCGTCGCCCTTCACGTCCTCATCGACGCCGGCTTGCTGCACAAGATGCTTCTTTGCCTTTGGCAGTAGCGCGATGGCATAGTCCAGATCGGTGCGTTTGCGCCGAAACATATACCGGCCCGATTTCAGGTCGAAGTCGCGTGATCGGCTGTCGCGGTACACGTTGCGCCAGTCCTCCGATCCCGAGTAGATCAGCGGCGCTCCTGGGTCAGTGTTGATGCCTTCCTCCAACCACCCAAGCCCGCCGATGACTGCTGACTTGTACGCCTTGGACTCATGCCATGGCGCCAGATTGGAGTCGCTCACGTACTTGAAGACAACGCTCTTGACCTCGGCGCTTTGCTGGTCGCCCTTCTCGCGCGGCAGTACCTCATCGTCCATGCGCATGCGTTTTTGCACCCCGCACACCCAATCGATGGTCTGTCGTGACTCGTTGAACACCAACGGGGCCTGACCGCGCTCCATGAGCACCGCCGCGTCCTCCTCGCGCCACTGCAGGTGGTCGTAGTAGTCGTGATCGATTGCCATCTGCATGCGCTCCTCGCCCTGCAGGTCGCGCTCGTCGCGCAGGGCCTGGATCAGCGTGGCGTGGCGCTTGAGTGTTTCCTCGCCGGCCCGCCCCGTCGTCGCATCGGGATTGAGCACCTGTTGCTCGGGCAGCTTTGCCACATCAGCGGGCGTGTCTTTGTCTGGTCCGAACATGGTCAGATTACCTCTTGGTGAACGATCTGGCCGGACACCTTGGCGGTAGCCTCGATGCCGTGAGTCGTGCGAAAGTCGAGCGCGTATGCCGCAGGCGGCTCGCTTGGCATGCGGATCAGCTCGGGCAGGGCATCGATGATGATGTCCACGATCCGAAAGCAAGTCGATTGATCCGGGAAGAATCCCATGGTCTGCGCCGCGTTCATCGCCGCAGTCATCAGGTACGGTGTCGGGTTGCCTTTGCTGTCGCCATACTCGTGCGCGTTGTCCTGCGGGATGGCGTAGGCCCCGCCATCGAGTTTGAGCACAACTGGGAACAGCACCATGCACGGCTGCGGCTCTCGCTTTCCGGGGATGTCAAGCCACTGGAAGGACACGCAGATGTCGCCCTTCACGCGCTGGCGCCCCCAGGACTTGTCGCCACCGATTTCCACCCACTTGGAGCCCTTTGGGCCAAGAATGCTGCTCATGCCCTGCTCCTTGCGCGATGCGCCCGGACACTTCGGGCCTTGCGGGCCACTCGGCGTGCATGCGCGTTCGTCCAGCCCGGCCCGCGTGCGCGCTGCCAGCCACGACTGCCACTGCCGTAGCCGCCCATGACGCGGTGCATCACTGAGGCGAAACTTGTCGAAGCGCGCACGGGCTTGGCAGGCTGCTGCTGCGTCGCATTGGTCGATTCCTGCGCACTGACCGTTCGCACGCTACCGTTGCCAGCGGTCATGCCACCCGCCAATGCCATGCCGATCAGTGCAGCCGCCATGCCGGCCTGTATTGATGTTCCTGTCTGTCTCATGCTGTCCTCCAGTTACTTGTCTTGCGTGCCCGCTCGATCAGCCTGGGTGCCTCGTAGCCCTGCGCGAACTGGCGCAGCGCGTCAGGCGCCTCCGAGTGCCCATCGACCTTGGACGGTGTATCGACCTGCCATGCGCCCTTGGACTTGCTCCATGTCTTTCGGTAGTTGCTCAGGTGCGCGATGCCAAGTGCGGTCTTTTCCTCATCGAAGAAACACGATCCGAACGCATCGCGGGTCTTTTGAATGCCGTTGATAACCCGATCCACAACGGGCACGATGCGCCACGTCCCGCCAATGGAGAACTCGCGCAGTTCGTCCTCGGGTGATGCGGTGCGGTGCCCCTGCTGGCGCTTGTGCGATGCGTCGTGTGGCAGGTAGTGCTCGCCCCATACGTAGCCCATTGCCTGCATTTGGTTGACATAGAACGCATAGGACTCGCCCCAGCCCTCGATGAAGTTGATGAAGCGGTTCTCGAACCCGACGCGCTGGTGAAACCAGATGGCCGTGCCGTCGCTGTTGCCAATGTCCCAAAAGGTGTTGACCGCAACGCCTGGGAGCCATGGCACCTTGCAGATGCGCCCATCCTTGCGGACCTGCGCCAGTTGCACGGCGTAGTAGGTTCCCTCGGTCGATACCTGGAACGCCTCCTTGGCGCTTGAGGGGTACTCCTGCCACATCTTTTCGGGGTCGCCGGAGAACTCGCTGTCGCGGGTGGAGACGTACCAGTTGCGCTGTCCGTTTGTCAGCACGGCCCCGGTGTCGGCCTCGACCCGCGCGAAGTAATCGCGGTCCTTGGGAATCATCACCACGTCCTGCGCGATGGTGTAGGACGGCTCTTGCCACCACGCATAGAAGTGCATCCGAAAGCTCTTGGGCGTCAGTGGCGTGCCCGACTGCGCCTGCGCTATAGCGGCCTGTGTCTTGTCAAAGAAGTCGCCCTCCTGACCCTCGGCGGTACTCTCAATGATCGCTATGCCGTCCGTTGGCACGGCAGGCAGGGAGCCAGTGGATACCTCGCGCGCCTTGTCGGGGTACTTGGCGCAAATCTTGCCGTACTCGCTGATGTGCAGCCGGTGGATCGTTCCCGAGCGCATTGACGTGGCAACCCGGATGCTGCTGTTGTTGTGGGCAAAGAGAAGCTCAGATGCGCTATCCCTTTTGAGCGGCCTTGCCGCGCGCACGAAGTCGGGCAGGCGGTCGTATGCCAGCTTCACCTTGTCGCGGAAGATGATTTCAGCGGCCTCGCGGTCCTGCGCGATGATGCCGCAGCGCTGGTCGTGATTGAATAGGGCGTGGTCAAGCCAAAGGATCGCCACCAGGGTCGTGTTGTGCGACACGAAACCCTCGGCGATGTAGGTGCCGGTCGATGTCTGCAGGTCGATCATCGGCTGATCGCCAACTGGCTCGATGCTGGTGACGGTGGCCCATCCGACATCGCCATTGCGCTTGCCCGGTAGCTCTCTGTCCTCCCAAAATCTGCGCCCGATGAACCGCGTGGGCCGTGTCTGCCCGATCACGCGGAACATTTCATCCATGCGCCCGAACGCAATCTTTGGCACAGGCACCGTGCCGTGTTTGCTCAGTCGCTCTGGCTTGTCGCTCTCGATGCAGTGGCTGTACCCACGGTCCTCGCAGTACCGCACCAGACGATCCCACACCGGCCCCTCGCGCTGGCTCACGTTGATACCAGCCGACGTATTGCTCTTGGACATGCAGCCTTCGCCATCGAGCATCCCGCCGAACCATCCATCCTCCACGGTCGGCGCATCCCACGGCTTGGCGACCCATCGGACCTGCGTGCCGACCTTGATGCGGCCGACGACCTGATTGCCCTGACCACTCAGGCTGCGCCATTGCGCACAGTCTCCAGCCTTGCGCGTCAGCCATGGATGCATGTCTGTGCAAACGACCGATCTACCGTCATCGAACGTGATCCGATGCGCCATGCGATGCACAGTCGCTGTCGCTTGCACCGTGGCTGTGCGCATGCGCCGCGCCTTACCGCGTCCTCCTGGCGGCTGCTCGTCAACGGCAACAACCTCGTCTCCTGGCTGCAACGAGTCGATGCGAACCCACTGCAGATCGGCCGTCAGAACGCGCGTTGACGGCTCGACACAAAATCCCAACTGCCTTGCCTTGAGAATGATGTTTCGGTGCCACAGGCGCTCCATCAGCCTGCGCTGCGCCCGATTCGGTATGAACGGCACGACAGAGTTGCCGTCCCCATCGGGCGCCTTCACCATAATTTTGTAGATTGCGCCAGAACTTACCCGCCAAACCGGGTCGTTGAGGCACGCCTGTAGTTCTTCCGGGTTGGTCGGCACGAAGGTCGGATCGATACCGGCGCTGGCCTCGTTCTTGGAACAATGTTCCAAGATTTCCGGTGAACTGTTGCCCGGCGACGTTTTGGAACATTGTTCCAAGCCGGGCATCTGGAACACCCGCCGCGCGATGGTCGGGCTACAGATGTTCATCGCGCGGCACGTCGTAAACCACGGGTAGGGCAGATCGGCGCATGCCATCCAAGAACGTCACCATGGCATTGACTGCGCCTTCCCCTGCTGCTGCGTTGTTCTCCCGGTAGCCATTCAGGTGCTTCATCAGCATATCCAGCCCTGCGGTCTTGCGCGTCAGCTTGTACTTCTTGATGGTGCCGACGAACTGGCGGTCTTCACCCTTGCCGATGTATTGCTCGATGACCTCGACGCCTTCAATCGCGGCTGCAGTGTCGTCGTCCAGGTCGGTGATGTCCTTTGGCGATCCGTCC
>JAYUQC010000252.1:0-53041 GCA_043759735.1 Rhodoferax sp. | reverse complement strand
GCCGAAGGTCAAGAACGTCTATCTCATCAACCAGAACTATGCGCACGGCCAGCAGGTGGCGAAGTACTTCAAGGAAGGCATCGCGCGCAAGCGCCCCGACGTCAAGGTGGTCGGCGACGAGTTGCACCCCCTGGGGCAGGTGAAGGATTTCGCTCCTTACGTGGCAAAGATCAAGGCCTCCGGCGCCGACACCATCGTCACCGGCAACTGGGGCACCGATATGACACTGCTGGTCAAGGCGCTCAACGACGCCGGCATGAACATGCCGCTTTATGCCTATTACGCCGGCGTCACCGGCACGCCCACCGCGCTGGCCCAGGGCAAGGACATGAACGTCAATCAGGTGGCGATCAGCCACTCGAATTTCACCGGTGAACTGCGCGAACTGCGCAACGAGTTCAAGAAGAAGTTCAACGACGACTTCTACACCTTCCAGACCTACCTGGGGCTGGCGATGCTGTCGCAGGGCATGGCCAATGCAAAGTCCACCGACCCGGTGAAGGTTGCGATGGCGATGAGCGGCATGAAGTTCAAGGGCATCAGCGGCGAGGCCCAGATGCGCAAGGCCGACCACCAGTTGCAGCAGCACATGTACATCAGCAAGTGGGTCAAGGCGACTGCGAAAGATCCGTACAGCGAAGAGAACACCGGCTACAACTTCGCCGTGGTCAAGCAGCTCGAGCCCTTTGTCGCCTCGACACCAACGTCCTGCCAGATGAAGCGGCCCGGCGGCTGATCCCACTTGCGGCGCATGGCGCCGCAAGTGCGGCATGACCTCGTCCTGCGCGCGATGACAATTGCCGGGAGTCATGCGGCTGTTGCGTGTCGTTAAACGTCCCGCGCGAAGTCAATCGTCATCTGTCGTCGGCCCTAGGATCGCATGGAATTCTTTACCATCTCGCTGTTGAACGGCCTGAGCTACGGCCTTCTGCTGTTCATGCTCAGTTCGGGCCTGACGCTGATCTTCAGCATGATGGGCGTGCTCAATTTTGCGCATGCCTCGTTCTACATGCTGGGCGCCTATTTCGCTTATAGCGTGAGTCGCCTGGTCGGATTCTGGCCGTCACTCGTCTTGGCGCCCTTGCTGGTGGGCGTGGTTGGCGCATTGTTCGAGAAGTATTGTCTGCGCCGGGTGCACAAATTCGGCCACGTGCCTGAGTTGCTGATCACCTTTGGTCTGAGTTACATCATTCTGGAAGTCGTGCAACTGGTGTGGGGTCGTAGCGCGATGGACTACCGGGTACCGGTGGTACTCGATGGTCCTTTGTTCACCTTGTTCGGCACCCAGTTCCCGATGTACCGCGGCTTCATGATGCTGGTCGCCGTGCTGATGCTGGTGGCGATCTGGCTATTGCTGACACGCACCCGCATCGGACTCGTGATCCAGGCTGCGTTGACCCATCCCCATGCCGTCGAGTCCCTTGGCCACAATGTACCGCGGATATTCATGCTGGTGTTTGGCGGCGGCTGCGCGTTGGCCGGATTGGCCGGTGTGATCGGCGGTAATGCGTATGTGACCGAGCCAAGCATGGCGCTGTCGGTCGGTGGCGTCGTGTTCGTTGTGGTGGTGGTGGGCGGAATGGGGTCGCTGGCCGGTGCATTCGTGGCCTCGTTGTTGATCGGCGTGCTGCAGACGCTGGCAGTAGCAATCGATGCGTCGCTGTTGTCTGCGTTCGAGATGGTGGGCGTGCTACTGTCCCCACAGACATTTGGCTACGCCGTGCTCAAGCTCAAGGTGAGCCAGGTTGCTCCCATCCTGCCTTACCTGTTACTGGTGTTGATGCTTATCTTCAGGCCCAAGGGCTTGTTGGGCTCCAGGGAGGGTTGAATCATGGCCCAGATCAAAAAGGCAAGCCCTGCTTCCGGTACGTCGCGGGCCAGATGGATCATCTGGTCCTTGTTTGTTCTGGTGTTGTTGGTCGCGCCCATGCTGTTTACCAGCAGCTTGAGCCGGACCATGCTCAGCCAGATGGGCATCGCCATCATTGTGTGCCTGAGCTACAACATGCTTCTTGGGCAAGGGGGCATGCTCAGTTTTGGCCATGCCGCCTATTCCGGCATGGGGTCGTTCCTGGCCATTCATACCCTGAACCTGGTCAGCGGTGGAATGCCGTTGCCGGTGAGCCTGGTGCCGGTCGCAGGCGGCATCGGCGCCATGTTTTTCGCTGTTCTGCTCGGCTGGGTAACCACCAAGAAATCGGCCACCCCGTTTGCGATGATCACGCTGGGGGTCGGCGAACTGGTGTGGGCCATGTCACTGATGTTCCCGGAATTTTTCGGCGGCGAGGGCGGTGTTTCCGGCAATCGGGTGGCGGGCTCGGAGCCGTTCGGAATCACCTACGGACCGCAGTTGCAGCTGTATTACCTGATTGCCGTCTATACCTTTGTCTGCACCGCGCTGATGTTCGCGTTTACCCGCACGCCGCTGGGCCGCATGCTCAATGCGGTGCGCGACAACCCGGAGCGCGTGGAATTCGTCGGCTACGACACCCAGAAGGTGCGATACCTGGCTTTCATCATCGCGGCCTTTTTCGCCGGCATCTCCGGTGGGTTGGCGGCGCTCAATTTCGAGATCGTCACCTCGGAGGTGGTCTCCGGATACCGCTCCGGCGCCTACCTGCTGTTCACGTTCCTGGGTGGGGCCACGTTCTTCTTCGGTCCGATCATCGGTGCGATCCTGATGGTTCTCGCCTTTGTGATGCTGAGCGAACTGACCAGTGCCTGGCTGCTGTATCTGGGCCTGGTGTTTCTGTTCATGGTGATGTTCGCGCCGGGGGGTGTCGCCAGCTTGATCATGATGAACGCGCGGGTGGCCAGCTTCGGCAAACTTCGATCGTTGTTGTGGCCTTACCTGGCGCTGTTTGGCACGGCGCTGATCGCCCTGGCCGGAGCGGCCGCGATGATCGAGATGCTCTACCACCTGCAGCTCAACGTGGCGCTCGGCAATGCGTTGCCGTTCATGGGCGTGACGCTCGACGCGACGGGGATGCGCAGCTGGGTCGCCTCGGCGCTGGTCATGCTGGTCGGCCTGGGCCTGTTCGAACTGGCGCGGCGCCATTTCGCGCGTCAATGGAGCACTGTGCAGCAAAGTATCGAGCATCAGATCCGACACAAAGAGGCAAGCTGAATGGCCGGGCCATACAACGCTCCCGCACTCGAACTCAAGGGCTTGCGCAAGAATTTCGGCAGGACCGAGATCATTCGCGGCGTCGACCTGTCGGTACAACCGGGCGAGCGGATTGCGATCATCGGCCCCAACGGTGCCGGCAAGTCCACGCTGTTCAATCTGATCAGCGGCCGCTTCGAACCCAGTGCCGGCGACATACTGCTCAATGGCCAGCGCATCAACGGCAAACGGGCCTTCGAAATCAACCGCCTTGGACTTTCGCGCAGCTTCCAGATCACGAACATCTTCCCCAAGCTCAGCGTGTTCGAGAACCTGCGCTGCGGCGTTTTGTGGAGCCTGGGATACAAGTACACCTTTCTGAAGTTCCTGGCCGATCTCGATGACGCCAATCAGCGCGCCGACGCGTTGATGGCGATGATCAAGCTCGACCACAAGCACGATGTGCTGGCGATGAACCTGACCTATGCCGAGCAACGGGCACTGGAAATCGGCATCACGATCGCCGGCGGCGCCAACGTAGTGCTGCTCGACGAGCCGACCGCGGGTATGAGCAAGAGCGAGACGACCCGCTTTGTCGGGCTGATCAAGGAAGTCACCGTCGGCAAGACCCTGCTTACGGTCGAACATGACATGGGCGTCGTCTTCGGTCTGGCCGACAAGATCGCCGTCCTGGTCTACGGCGAGGTGCTCGCATTCGACAGCCCGGAGGCGGTACGGGCCAATGCCCTGGTGCAGGAAGCCTATCTCGGTTCTCCAGTTGCCGCTAGCCAGGCGGAGGGTCACTAGCCATGCTGAAAATCCAGGACCTGCATGCCTTCTATGACAAGAGCCACGTGCTGCACGGTGTACACCTGAACGTGCAGGCTGGCGAGATCGTGGCGCTGCTGGGACGCAATGGATCCGGACGTTCGACCACCGCCAAGGCCATCATGGGCCTGGTCGAGTGGCGCGGCACGATGTTCTGGAAAGATCAGTCACTGGAAGGCAAAAAGACCTTTGAGGTGGCGCACATGGGCATCGGCTACGTTCCCGAGAGCCGCGACATCTTTCCGACGCTGACCGTGCACCAGAACCTGTTGCTGGGTCAGAAGAAAAGCGGCGCCAACGCCGCGGCCGGCAGCCGATGGTCGTTCGACGACATGTACCGGTTGTTCCCGCGGCTCAAGGAGCGGCAACACACAGCTGCCGGAGTGCTTTCGGGGGGCGAACAGCAGATGCTGACCTTGTGCCGCACCCTGATGGGCGATCCCGACCTGATCATCATCGACGAGCCGACCGAGGGCCTGGCGCCGAAAATTGTCGAACTGGTCGGAGAGTATTTGCGCCTGCTCAAGGAACGCGGGGTCTCGGTGCTGCTGATCGAGCAAAAGCTGACCATTGCGATGGCGATTTCGGACCGCATCCTGGTGATGGGCCACGGGGGCATCGTGTTCGAAGGTACGCCCGGGCAATTGCGCGCCGATGATCAGACGCGCAAGGAATGGCTGGAGGTCTAGCCGATTGTCCCCGCTGGGACAAAGCGCTGGCAGGCAACGCATGGCAGCCCATACAATGATTTGAAAAGAACGGTCGTTCTTTTTCAGACGCACACTTCGTTTCTTGATATGGCATGACGCAAGCCGGCATGTGCCATGGCCGAGATCCGTTTTCTCAAGGAAGCAAACATGAGCGCACACTACAAAGTCCACCGCAACATAGCGGTCATTACCCTGGACAATCCGCCGGTCAATGGCCTGGGATTCGATACGCGACGTGCCATTGTCAAGGGTCTCGAGCGTGGCCTGGCGAATGCCCGGATCAAGGCGATCGTGATCACCGGCGCGGGCAAGGCGTTTTCCGGCGGTGCGGACATCAAGGAGTTCGGCTCGCCCAGGGCGATCCAGGAACCCAATCTGCTCAGCGTCATCAAGGCGATCGAGAATGCCACCAAGCCAGTGGTGGCCGCGATGCATTCGGTGGTGATGGGCGGCGGCCTGGAACTGGCACTGGGCTGCCACTACCGCATTGCCGCGCCGGGCTGCAAGGTGGCGCTGCCCGAGGTCAAGCTCGGCCTGATTCCCGGTGCGGGCGGCACGCAGCGTTTGCCGCGGGTTCTGGGTGTCGAAGTTGCGTTGAACATGATCGTCAGCGGCGAGCCGCAAAACAGCGAGTTGCTGGCCAGCCTGCCGGGTCAGAAGTTGTTCGACACGATGGCTGCATCCAGCGAGTCGCTGCTCGACGATGCGCTGGCGCTGGCCCGTTCGGTTGCGGATGCCCGGCCCCTGCCCCTGGTGCGCGACCTGCCCTGCAAACACCCGCTGGGAGACGCCTATTTCCAGTTCGCACGCAACATGGTGGGCGGCATGTCGAAGAACTTCCCGGCGCCGCTCAAGTGCGTGGATGCGGTCGAGGCGGCCACCAAGCAAAAGATCGACCAGGGACTGGCGAGCGAGCGCGAGATCTTCACCAACCTGATGTTCACCCCCGAGTGCAGGGCGCTGCGCCATCTGTTCATGGCCGAGCGCGCCACGTCCAAGATTCCCGATGTGCCGGCTGATACTCCCCGGCGCAATGTCACATCGCTGGCAGTCATCGGTGCCGGCACCATGGGCGGCGGCATCTCGATGAATTTTCTGAACGCCGGCATCCCGGTCAAGATGCTGGAGATGAAGCAGGATGCGCTTGATCGCGGCATCGCCACGATCCGCAAGAATTACGAATCCCAGGTCAAGCGCGGCAAGCTCAAGCAGGACCAGTACGACCAGCGCATGGCCTTGCTGAGCACCACGCTCGACTACTCCGACTTGAAGGATGCCGACATGGTGATCGAGGCGGTTTTCGAAGACATGGGCGTGAAGGAAACCGTGTTCAAGAAACTCGACGAGGTCATGAAACCCGGTGCGATCCTGGCCAGCAACACCTCGACGCTGGACATGAACAAGATCGCCAGTTTCACCAAGCGCCCACAGGACGTCATCGGCACCCATTTCTTCAGCCCGGCCAACGTGATGCGGCTGCTCGAGGTGGTGCGCGGCGAGAAGACCGGCAAGGATGTGCTGGCCACCGTGATGGCGCTGGGCAAGAAGATCAAGAAAACCACCGTCGTCTCGGGCGTGTGCGACGGCTTCATCGGCAACCGCATGATCGAGCAATACAGCCGCCAGGCCGGCTTCCTGCTCGACGAAGGCTGCACGCCGGCCCAGGTCGACAAGGCGGTGGAAAAATTCGGCTTCGCAATGGGGCCGTTTCGCATGGGCGACCTGGCCGGCAATGACATCGGCTGGGCGATCCGAAAGCGCCGTGCAACCGAGCGTGCCGACATGAAATACAGCCGCACCGCCGACAAGCTGTGTGAACTGGGGCGTTTCGGGCAAAAAACCAACGCCGGTTGGTACAACTACGTGCCGGGCAAACGCGATGCGATTCCGTCCGACGTGGTGGTCAAGATGATCGAGGAGCACCGCGCGTCTATCGGCATCACGCCGCGCAAGATCTCCGACGACGAAATCGTGCAACGCCTGGTGTTCGCATTGGTCAACGAAGGTGCTCGCATTCTGGAAGACGGCATCGCCTCCAAGGCCAGCGACATCGACATGGTCTACATCACGGGTTATGGCTTCCCGATGCACCGCGGCGGCCCAATGAACTACGCCGACCAGTTCGGCCTGTTCAACGTGGTGCAGGCGATGAGCCGGTTTGCCGCCAACCCGCTGGATGACGCCGAATTCTGGAAACCGGCGCCACTGATCAGTCGTCTGGTTGCGTCTGGCAAGAACTTTGGCTGATCCGCACCCGCGGGCACGATGACAGGGGTTTATCCATGATCAGGCGCTTGGCGTTGTGGTTGCTGGCGGCATTGCTCTTGCTGGTGGCCCTGCTGGCGGTCAACACACTGCGCAAAGGCTCGCGGCAGTTGGACGTACCGCCGCTGGTCGAACTGGCCGTTGACAAGGTGGCCGCCAGCGAACGGCTGGGCGAGGCGGTGCGTGCGCGCACCATTTCCTCGCGCACCGACCCGTCGCTGAACGCCGACCAGTTCCAGCAACTGCATGCGATGCTCCAGGCACGCTACCCGAAGGCCCATGCGGTTCTCAAGCGCGAAGTCGTCGGCGACCTGAGCCTGCTCTACACCTGGCAGGGCAGCGATGCCGGGCTGCAGCCGATGCTGCTGATGGCGCACCAGGACGTGGTGCCGGTGTCGCCTGGCTCCGAGTCGCAGTGGAGCGTCGACGCGTTTTCCGGCACGGTCAAGGACGGTTTTGTCTGGGGCCGCGGTGCCTGGGATGACAAGGGAAATCTGATCGCGCAGTTGGAAGCGGTCGAGATGCTGGCGGCTGCCGGGTTCCAGCCCAAACGGACCATCATGCTGGCGTTCGGCGCCGACGAGGAGGTGTCCGGTGAGCGCGGCGCGGCGCGCATCGCCGCCTTGCTCAAGGAGCGCGGCATTCGCCTGAGTTTTGTCATCGACGAGGGTCTGCTGATCACCGATGGCCTCATGCCCGGCATGAAAAAGCCGGTGGCCTTGATCGGCATCGCCGAAAAAGGCTATCTGTCGGTGGTCGTCAAACTGCCGGCCACGCCGGGCCATTCGTCCATGCCGCCAGCCCCGGGGACCGGTGCCATCGCGATGATGAGCGCGGCACTGCAGTCCGTCGACAACGACCAGATGCCCGCCGCAATCCGGGGCATCGCGGGTGACATGCTGGCCACCGTAGCGCCCGAGATGAGCCTGCCGTTACGGGTGGCGATGTCCAATCTCTGGCTGCTCGGACCCATCGTGCAAAAACAGCTCGAAGCCAGCCCCAGTACCAACGCACTGATGCGCACGACGACCGCCTTGACCGTCATCCGTGCCGGCAACGCCGACAACGTCCTGCCCGGCCAGGTCGAGGCCACCGTCAACTACCGCATGTTGCCCGGCGACAGTGGGGCCGGCATGATGGAGCGGCTCAAGGGGCAGGTCGCACGTTCGGTAGGCCATGACAAGTTCGAATTGCAGGCGCTGGCGGGCGCGTCCGAGGCTTCCAGGGTGTCGCCGACCGATTCCGCGCCCTACCAGTTGATCAACCGCACGGTACGCGAGGTTTTCCCAGGCACCGTGGTGGCGCCGGGACTGATGATCGGGGGCACCGACTCACGCCACTTCGAAGGTGTGAGCGACCATATCTTTCGTTTTTCGCCGGTGCGTGCCAGGCCTGAGGATCTGTCCCGTTTCCATGGCACGAACGAACGCATCTCGGTCGACAACCTGGCCGAACTGGTACGTTTTTACCATCGCCTTTTGACCATGGGTGCGCAGGCATCCTGACAACCAACCTAACCAGGAGTTCACCATGAGTAACGCTGTCATTGTTTCCACCGCCCGTACGCCGCTGGCAAAGAGCTGGAAAGGTTCCTTCAACATGACCCATGGTGCCACCTTGGGCGGTCATGCGGTCGAGAACGCCATCCAGCGCGCCGGAATCGAGGCTGGCGAGGTCGAGGACGTGATCATGGGCTGCGCCAATCCGGAAGGTGCAACCGGGGCCAACATCGCGCGCCAGATCGCGCTGCGCGCGGGTTGCCCGATTACCGTTTCGGGCATGACCGTCAACCGGTTCTGCTCGTCCGGCCTGCAGACCATCGCAATGGCGGCGCAGCGCGTCATTGCGGGCGAGGGCGACGTCTATGTGGCTGGTGGGGTGGAGAGCATTTCCTGCGTCCAGCAGGAGATGAACAAGCACATGCTGGCCGATCCGTGGCTGGCCAAGAACAAGCCCGAGATTTACTGGAACATGGTGCAGACCGCCGAGCAGGTGGCCAAGCGTTACGGTATCGGCCGTGACGCGATGGACGAGTACGGCGCGGGCAGCCAGCAAAAGGCCACCGCGGCGCTGGCCGCTGGCATGTTTGACGCCGAGATCGCGCCCATCACCGTAACCGCAGGGGTTGTGGACAAGGTCATGGGTCTGACCACCCGCCAGGTGACGGTCAGCAAGGACGAGGGCATCCGCGAGGGCACCACCAAGGAAGCCATCAGCGGCATCAAGCCGGCTATTCCCGGCGGCCTTATTTCCGCCGGCAATGCCAGCCAGTTCTCGGATGGCGCCGGCGCCTGCGTCGTGATGAACGAGTCGCTGGCCCAGAAAAAGGGCCTCAAGCCTCTGGGCCGCTTCCTCGGATTCGCGGTGGCAGGATGCGAACCGGACGAAATGGGCATCGGCCCGGTATTCGCGGTGCCCAAGGTGCTCAAGCGCCTGGGCCTGTCGGTGCAGGACATCGATCTGTGGGAACTGAACGAAGCCTTCGCGGTGCAGGTGCTGTATTGCCGCGACAAGCTGGGCATTCCGGCCGACCGGCTCAACGTCAACGGCGGCGCGATCGCGGTCGGTCATCCGTATGGCGTGAGTGGCCAGCGCTTGACCGGGCATGCGCTGATCGAGGGCAAGCGCCGCGGCGCCAGGCGGGTCGTCGTGACCATGTGTATTGGTGGCGGCATGGGTGCTGCCGGCGTATTCGAGGTTCTTTGAGCGACCGGCCGATCGGCTCGAAGTAGCCATGAAGTTTCGCCAGACCCTGGAGTTCCTGCTCTACGAGTGGCTCGATGCCGAAGCCCTGTGCCGGCGTGCGCGTTTTGCCGACCATTCGCGCGAGACCTTTGATGCCGTTCTGGACACCTGTGAGCGGATTGCGCGCGAAAAATACGCGCCCTTCAACCGCCTGGTCGACACCCAGGAACCCCGTTTCGATGGCGAAAAGGTGATCCTGCCGCAGGTCACCCACGATGCACACAAGGCCTACGTCGAGTCCGGCATGCTGGGTGCTGCGCAGGATTACGCCATGGGTGGCATGCAGTTGCCCTATACCCTCAACGCCAGCGCCAACGCATTCTTTGCGCTGGCCTCGGTCAGCATCGGCAGCAATCTGCTGACCGTGGGCAATGCCAACTTGCTGCTGGTGCATGGCACCGCGATGCAGAAGCGGGTTTTTGCGGCCAACGAGTTTTCCGGCCGCTGGGCCGGCACCATGTGCCTGAGCGAACCCCAGGCCGGCTCCAGCCTGTCGGATATCACGACCCGTGCCGACCCCGATGGCGAAGGTGCGCAGGATGACCCGCTGGGTCCACGCTACCGTTTGCGTGGCAACAAGATGTGGATATCTTCGGGTGAGCATGAGCTGACCGAGAACATCGTGCACTTGGTACTGGCCAAGATTCCGGGCCGAGATGGCAAGCTGATTCCCGGCACGCGCGGTATTTCGCTGTTCATTGTGCCCAAGAAGCTGGTGGATACCGACGGCCTTCTGACCGGGGTGCGCAACGACGTTGCGCTGGCCGGCCTGAACCACAAGCTGGGCTGGCGCGGTACGACCAATACGCTGCTCAACTTTGGCGAGGGCAAGTACCCAGTTGACGGTAGGCCCGGCGCCATCGGTTATCTGGTGGGTCAGCCGCATGAGGGGCTGCGCTGCATGTTTCACATGATGAACGAGGCCCGGATCGGCGTTGGGACGGCCGCGGTCATGCTCGGTCTGGCCGGTTACTACGCGTCGCTTGAATACGCCCGCAACCGGCCGCAAGGCCGACCGGTCGGGGTGGGGGGCAAGGACGCCGCGGCCCCACCGGTGCGCATCATCGAGCATGCCGATGTGCGGCGGATGCTGCTGGCGCAAAAATCCTACTGCGAAGGGGCCCTGGCCCTGGAACTGTATTGCGCCCGGCTGGTCGACGAAGACCATACCGGCGAGCCCGAAGCCGCCCAGGACGCGCGATTGCTGCTGGATGTGCTGACGCCGATTGCCAAGAGCTGGCCCAGCGAATGGTGCCTGGAGGCCAATTCCCTGGCGATCCAGATTCATGGCGGCTACGGCTATACCCGCGATTTCCCGGTGGAGCAATACTGGCGCGACAACCGGCTCAACATGATCCACGAGGGCACCCACGGCATCCACGGCATGGACCTCCTTGGGCGCAAGGTGCGCATGGACAATGGCCGCGCAATGGGCCTGCTGACGACACGCATCGCCCGCACGGTGGCGGGTGCGCGCAAACGAAGCGAACTCGCGGACTTCGCGTCGGCGCTGGAATCGGCCTGGCAACGGATCGACAAGGCCACCCATGCCGCCTGGGCGACTGGTGAACCGGGGCCGGCACTGGCCAATGCGGTACCTTACATGCAGGCGTTCGGACATGGCGTGCTGGCCTGGATCTGGCTGGATGTCGCGACCGCAGCCCTGGCCCGCCCTGCTGCCTCGCAAGGCGACCCGGCCCTGCTAGGCACAATCGGAGCCACGCGTTATTTTTATCACTATGAATTGGGCAAGATCGACGCCTGGCTGTCGCCTGTACAACAGCGCGACATGACCTGTGCAGATCTGCCCGAAGAGGCTTTTTGATGTCGTTTTTCAAGAAATACAACGGAACCACGAATACCCGGCTTGCACGGCTGGAGACCCTGATCTGGGTTTTCATTTATGGTGGCTTGCTGGCGGGTCTGGTGGGCTGGTTCATGCGCCGCGGTGGAGACAGCGATGGCGAATGGCTGCTGCTGGCCGCAGGGCTGGGGGTGGTGACCGGTGTGGTCCTGGTCGCCGCACGCGCGCGCCTGCACGAGGGACCCGATCCGGGCACGAAACCGGCGCACAGGCCCGACGCGCACTAGGCGCAACCACCCTCGACAGGAATGATGACAGTGGCACGTTCGGTACAACAATTGCTCGACCTTACCGGCAGGACCGCGCTGGTGACCGGCGGCTCGCGCGGCCTGGGCCTTCAAATGGCGCAGGCCCTGGGCGAGGCCGGAGCACGCATCATGCTCAGTTCGCGCAAGGCAGCGGACCTGGAGCAGGCCTGCGCAGAGCTGCAGGCGGCGGGCATCGATGCGCGCTGGATCGCGGCCGACTGCGCCGACGAGCTTGACATCCGGCGCCTGGCCAACGAAACCTTGCAGCGCATGGGCGTGATCGATATCCTGGTCAACAACGCGGGCGCAGCATGGGGCGCGCCGGCCCAGGACCATCCGGTCTCGGCCTGGGACAAGGTGATGAACCTCAATATCCGCGGCTACTTCATCCTGTGCCAGGAGGTCGGCAAGCAGTGCATGATCGAGCGCAGGAGCGGGCGCATCATCAATGTGGCGTCGATCACCGGGCTGGGCGGCAATCCGCCGGAAATCCAGACCATCGCCTACAACACTTCCAAGGGTGCCGTGGTCAACTTCACCCGCGCACTGGCGGCCGAATGGGGCCGGTACAACATCAACGTGAACGCGGTATGCCCCGGTTTTTTCCCCAGCAAGATGACGGCTGGCACGTTTCGGGAATACGGCGCCGACACCCTTGCCTCGCATGCGCCACTGCGCCGCCTGGGGGATGACGAAGATCTCAAGGGCATCACGCTGCTGTATGCGTCGGACGCCGGCAAGCACATCACCGGGCAGTGTCTGGCGGTGGACGGCGGCGTATCGATTGTCACCGGTGGCTGAGTTCCATGCCCCGATGTCGTTCGGGCCGCGCATCTGACCACCGACCGATCAACCATTTGCAACAGGAGCACCCCATGACCGTCAATCAACAAATTCATCTCGACAACCGCCCGACCGGCGAGGCCAGCGAGAGCAACTTCAAACTGGTCCGCGGCGAGACGCCCGCCCTTGTCGAGGGTCAGGTACTGGTGCGCCACCATTTTCTGAGCCTGGACCCCTATATGCGCGGACGCATGAACGACGCCAAGAGTTATGTGCAACCGCAGGCCCTGGGCCAGGTCATGGGTGGGGGCACCGCCGGCGAGGTTGTGGCGTCGCGCTCGCCGAAATTCGCTGTGGGTGACAAGGTCGTCGGCATGGGCGGCTGGCAGGAGTATTCGGTGGTCCAGGCCGACCAGCCTGGCGCATTGCGCAAGGTGGACACCAGCCACGTGCCGCTCAGCCACTATCTGGGCGCGGTGGGTATGCCCGGTGTCACTGCCTGGTACGGTCTGGTGCAGATCTGCGCACCCAAGAGCGGTGAGACGGTCGTGTGCAGCGCGGCCACGGGCGCGGTGGGCAGTGCGTTTGCAGCGTTGGCCAAGGCCCGTGGCTGCCGTACGGTGGGCATTGCCGGCGGACCCGAGAAGTGCCGCTATGCGACCGAAGAGCTGGGTTATGACGCATGCATCGACTACAAACAGCATGCAGACGCGGCGTCGTTGTCCAAGGCCATCAAGGCTGCCTGTCCGGATGGCATCGACGGCTATTTTGAGAACGTCGGCGGCATGGTCCTGAACGCGGTGCTGACGCGCATGAATGCGTTCGGGCGCATCGCGCTGTGCGGCATGATTGCCGGCTATGACGGTGCTCCGGTGCCGCTGGCCTATCCGCAGCTGATCCTGAGCAACCGCCTGAAGGTGCAGGGCTTCATCGTCAGCGAGCATATGGAGCATTGGCCTGCGGCGCTCAAGGAATTGGGCGAACTGGTGGGCAGCGGCAAGCTGCGCCCCCGCGAGAGCATTGCCGAAGGTATCGCGGCGGCGCCGCAGGCCTTCCTGGGCTTGCTCAAGGGTCGCAATTTCGGCAAACAGCTGGTCAAACTGGTGTGAATCACTGACCGGTGTCGGTGAGGAGGATGGAAATGGCCACGCACGCCGTATTCAACCAGCCCACCACATTAGTGGACTACAACCTGTTCGCCGGCCATCAGGCGATGCGTGCGGCACTGGCATTCAATGCGCCGGCACTCGATACCGCGCCGCTGGCCGAACTGGGCCAGTTGCTGGGCCGGGCCGACATGCAGACCCATGCCCGGCTGGCCAACCTGCATGGTCCCCAGTTGCGCAGCCATGACCGCGCCGGCAGGCGCATCGACCAGGTCGAGTTCCATCCCAGCTACCACGCATTGATGGCTGCTGCCGTCGGCGCGGGCCTGCACGGCACGCCCTGGTCCGCCCTCGCGGGCAGCCATGCCCATCTGCACAGGGCTGCCGGATTCATGCTGTTCACCGAACTCGAGCCGTCCGTGCTGTGTCCTATCTCGATGACCTATGCGGTCATGCCGGCGCTGGGCAGCAATGCAGCCATCCACGCCGACTGGGCGCCAGGCCTGTCCAGCCGCGCTTATGACGGCGCTCCCGCAGTCTGGCGCGACAAGGCCGGTCTGACCATGGGCATGGGCATGACCGAAAAGCAGGGCGGGTCGGATGTTCGGTCCAACACCACGCAGGCGCTGGCCGATGGATCCGACAACTGGGGCGCGCGCTTCAAGGTCACCGGCCACAAGTGGTTCATGTCGGCCCCGATGTGTGATGCGTTCCTGATCCTGGCGCAAACGCCGGTGGGGTTATCCTGCCTGTTCCTGCCAAGGGTGCTGCCGGACGGGTCGGTCAACGCGATCCACATCATGCGGCTCAAGGACAAATTGGGCAACAAGGCCAATGCCAGTTCGGAGGTCGAGTTTTCGGACGCGAGCGCCTGGCTGGTGGGCGAAGAGGGGCGCGGCGTGGCCCAGATCCTTGCGATGGGCTCCATGACCCGGCTGGACTGCGCCCTTGGAACCAGCGGCCTGATGCGCCAGGCACTGTCGATTGCGCTGCACCACACCAGCCAGCGCGAGGCTTTCGGCAAGCGTCTGGTCGAGCAACCCTTGATGCGCAATGTGCTGGCCGATCTGGCGCTCGAAAGCGAGGCGGCCTGCGCGCTGGCCTTGCGCCTGGCGCGCGCAATGGACCAACCCGATGACCCGCACGAGCGCGTGATGGCGCGGCTGCTGACGCCGGTGGCCAAGTTCTGGATCTGCAAGCGCGGCAGCCACTTTGCGCAGGAAGCAATGGAGTGCCTGGGTGGCAATGGGTATGTGGAGGAGGGGGGCGAAGGCGTGATGGCGCGCATCTATCGGGAAATGCCGCTCAATTCCATCTGGGAGGGTGCCGGCAACATCATGGCGATCGACCTGTTGCGCGCCCTGCGCAAGTCCGATGCCGCTGCCGCGCTAGCGCATGAATGCGCTCCGGCGCGGGGTACCCATCCGGCACTGGACCGGCTGGTTGCGGCGCTGCCGTCCCGCATCGATGCCATGGATAGCGAGATCGAGGCCCGGCGTCTGGCCCAGGACATCGCGCTGGTGTTTCAGGCCAGCCTGTTGGCCCAATCCGCGCCTGATTTCGTTTTCGGCGCATTCTGCGATTCCCGCCTGGCCGGCAACTGGGGCCATGTTTTCGGTACGCTGGACGCCCGTATCGATGTCGACGCCATCATTGCGCGCGCCCGGCCCCATTGAGCCGGGCTGCCACACGTTCCTGTCGCTGAGCTTTGAGGTTCACCATGTCCGATCTGATCCTGCACCATTACCCGATGTCACCGTTCGCCGAGAAGATCCGGCTGGTACTGGGGTACAAGCAACTGACCTGGCAATCGGTGCACATACCGGTGGTCATGCCCAAGCCGGACCTGCTGGCCTTGACCGGCGGATACCGCAAGACACCGGTCCTGCAAATTGGCGCCGATATCTATTGCGACACCGCGCTGATCTGTGATGTGTTGGAGCATCGGCAACCCGATCCGACGCTGTACCCCGTCCACAACAAGGGCATGGCGCGGGTACTCGCGCAATGGGCGGACACCATGCTTTTCTGGACGGCCATGGCGCACAGCCTGTCCCCGAGGGGCGCAGCGCAGATGTTCGGTGCGGCAGGGCCGGACGCCGCCAAGGCCTTCGGCCAGGACCGCGCCAGCATGCGCGTTGCAGTACCACGCATTCGGCCCGACGATGCGCTCGGAGCCTACCGCTCGTACCTGCGTCGGCTGGCCAACATGCTGGGCGAAACTCCCTACCTGTTGGGCGACGTACCCTGCGTGGCCGACTTCGCCGTCTACCACGCGCTGTGGTTCACCCGCACCCAGACCAGCGTGATGGCCGAGGTGCTGGATGCGACCCCGGCCGTGCTTGCCTGGCTCGACCGGATGGCTGCCATCGGGCATGGCACCAGCACCCGCTCGAACGCCCAAGCCGCGATCGCATGGGCCGCACAGTCGACTCCATCGCCGATCGCAGAGGCGACGTTCCAGGACGACCACCGGCTTGCACTCGGATCGCGGGTCAGCGTCTGCAGTGACAGTTTCGGACCAGAGCCGACCGAAGGTGAACTGGTCGCCGCGACCCGGATGCACTTCACGATTCGACGCCTCGATCCGCGCGCCGGTACCGTACATGTGCATTTCCCGCGCATCGGATATGTGCTCAGGGCGGCGACGTCCACATGAATGCGAGCTCCAGCGTGCAGTGGCGCAGCGCGCCGTTTGGCGAACTGCATGTGCATGACTTGTATGCCCTGCTGCAGCTGCGCAGCGCAGTTTTCGTCGTTGAGCAGAACTGCCTGTTCCACGACATGGACGGCGCAGATGCGCAGGCGGTCCATCTGCTGGGCTCGCGCGACGGCATCTTGCTGGCCTACGCGCGCTGCTTCGCACCGGGCATCACGTTCACCGAGGCCAGTATCGGCCGCATCGCGACCCGGCTGGACAGCCGTGGCACCGGGCTGGGGCATCACCTGGTGGACAAGTCGATGGACCTGGTGCACGAGCGCTGGGGCCCCCAGCCGATACGCATCGGCGCCCAGGCCCGGCTGAAGCATTTTTACCGCCGACACGGCTTTGAAGACACCGGCATCGCCTATGTCGAAGACGGTATCGACCATCTGGAAATGGTGCGGCAACCCTGAACCAAGGAAGAACCCGTGATTGAAGACTTCAGGAACAAGACAGCGGTATTGACCGGCGCAGGCTCGGGTTTCGGCCTCGAGTGCGCCCGCCTGGGCGCCCGGCTCGGCATGAACCTGGTGCTGGCCGACGTGCAACAGGATGCGCTCGACAAGGCCAGTCGCGAGCTGCAGGACGCGGGAGCCCAGGTACTGGCCTTTCAGCTGGACGTGTCCAAGGCCGATGCGGTAGAGGCGCTGGGCCGGGCCGTGGCCAAGCGGTTTGGCGCGCCACACCTGGTATTCAACAACGCCGGTGTGGGCGCTGGTGGGTTGATCTGGGAAACCAGTGTCAAGGACTGGGAATGGGTATTGGGCGTCAACGTCATGGGTGTCGCGCATGGCGTGCGCGTTTTCACGCCGATGATGCTGCAAGCGGCACAGGCTGATCCGGCCTACCGCGGACACATCGTCAACACGGCCAGCATGGCCGGTTTGTTGTCTCCGCCCAACATGGGCGTATACAACGTCAGCAAGCACGCGGTGGTCACGCTGACCGAAACCCTGTACCAGGATTTGTCTCTCGTGACCGAGCAGGTGAGCGCCAGCGTGCTATGCCCGTTTTTTGTGCCGACAGGCATCAGCCAGAGCCATCGCAACCGTCCGACGGAGCTTCAGGAACAAGCCGCGAAGCCGACGCGCAGCCAGTTGATCGGTCGGGCCATGAGCGACAAGGCCGTAGGTTCGGGCAAGGTGTCCGCGGCGGACGTCGCCCAACGGGTGTTCGACGCGGTTGCGGCCAACCGGTTTTACATCTACAGCCACCCGAGGGCGATCAAGTCGGTGCAGACCCGGCTCGAGGACATCGTGCAGGCGCGCAATCCGACCGACCCATTTGCCGACAAGCCCGAGCTGGGCGTCGAACTGCGCAAGGCCTTGCGCGGCACCTGAGCGCGTAAGAGGCCGCCGCGGTGGCGCCCGCAGACCCGGGGTCAGTGGACCTGCCGCGAACCCATCTGGTCGAACAGATCGACCTGCGCCCGTATGTCCTCCGACTTGCCCAGGATACTGGTGAAACGCAATAGTTGTTCGTCCTGAATGAAGCTGGCCGATGACTCCGCAGTGAGCAGAACCTCGGGCGACTGTGGCCGCGCCACGACATAGCCCTGCACATAGTTGACGCCGATTTCTGTCAGGGTCTGCACCGTTGCGGTGTCCTCCGCCCATTCGGCAATGGTCTGCATGCCCAGGTTGCGCGCCAGGTTGACGATGGCCTCCACAATCGCCACGTTGGCCGGATGGCTGTTCATGTTGACGATGAAGCTGCCGTCGATCTTGAGCAGGTCGGCCGGCAACTCCTTGAGGTACGAGAACGAGGTGTAACCCGCGCCGAAATCATCCAGCGCCACCTTGGCACCGAAACTGCGGACCCGGTCGATGAAAAGGCGCGTGTTGTTAAGGTCGTGCAAGGCAACGCTCTCGGTGATCTCGATGCACAGATGGCGGGCGATATCGGCATTGGCGGCCAGCATCGCAAACACGTCTTGCATGAATTTCTCGTCATTGAGGGAAGAGCCGCTGAGGTTCATGCAGACGAACCGCGTATTGGTGAGGCGATGCTGGTGTTCGCTGAGCCAGGCCAGCGTCGTGGACATCACCCAGCGGTCGATCATGCCCATGCGCCCGCTGTTTTCCGCCGCCGCGATCAGCCGGTCCGTCGGAACCAGCTTGCCATCGCTGCCGCGCATGCGCAACAACACTTCAAAGTTGAGCGACTCGGTGGGTGCCTTGAGCGACATGATCGGCTGCATGTCCAGAAACAGGCCGTCGGTGGCGGCGCCAGAGGACAGCAGTTCGACCAGTTTGAGTTCGGCTTCATGCTGGCGGAACGCATCGGCGTTGCGGTCGTAGACCACCAAACCATCGTGGTGTCCGCGCTTGGCGTCGCGGCAGGCGCGGTCCGCGGTGGAAAGCGCGTCCTTGATGGAGGTACCCGGCCGGACCTCGATCAGGCCGATCGATCCGCGCACGGTGAAGGCCTTCTCGCCGACGCGAAACGGGGTGCTGCCGATGCTGCGCACCATGCCCTGGCAGACCAGCGCTGCCAGTGCCATCTTGGTGTCGGGCAGGACGATCACGAACTCGTCACCACCCACCCGCCCGATGCGGATCGAGCCAGATACCACATCGGTGATGCGCTTGCAAACCTGCTGCAACACCTCGTCGCCTGCACTGTGGCCGAACAGATTATTGATCAGTTTGAAGCGATCCAGGTCCAGGTAGGCCAGGGCGAACGGTCGGTCTTTGGGCGCCAGCGCGCTGGCTTCGACAAACGCGTTTTCGATACCGCGGCGATTGAGCACCTTGGTCAGGGGGTCGTTATAGGCCAGGAAATTGAGGTCCTCCGCCGCGCGGGCTTTTTCCGTAACATCCTGCAAGGAGCCTTCGATGCGGTCATTGGCCTGGGTCGCCTTGACCAGGTACTTGCGTTGCTCGCCATCGTCCGGGCCGCGCTTGCCCTTGATCTCGAGTTCGCCATCGACCCGGCTGTAGACGAAATGGTGCAGCTGCGTCCAGGCGCCCTGGTCAAAATACTGCTGCCAGCTGTTGTGGCCCTGCGTCAGCACTTGCCTGCCCAGCATCGCCTGCAAGGCTGGATTGGCGCTGATGAAACGTCCCTGCAAGTCCAGGCTGAACAGGCCGATCGGCATGGCGTTGAAATTGTGTTCCAGCTCGGCCTGCATCTGCAGCCGCTGTTGGTGCTCCAGCCGCATCTGCTCGGCGATTGCCAGCGCCGCCAGCAGGCTGGACGACAAGGCAACCGTCACGAAGTTGGTGGCGACAACAAATTCCTTGATCCCGGAGACAGCCGCGAAAATCTCGGTCAGGCTGGACAGGAACGTGACCCCGAGCGAGGCGCCGTACCACATCGCGACCCGTGAGCGGGTGCGCGTCAGCATGTTGAACAGGCTGGCAGTCATCAGCAGCAGGCCGAAACCGGCGACCACCCACATCATCGGCAGCCAGACCTTGTAGGGCAGGAACACCGAGGTCAGCAGGAATGGCAGGCATATCCACTGTATGTATTGCAGTGGTCGGTCGTAGCGCGTCTTGGCCAGGTCCTCGCGGAACAATGTTCGGTACAACGTCAGCGTGAGCAGGGCATAGAACGAGACCGTGACTGCGCGTCCCATCGACAGCCACTCGGCCGGAACGACATGGCCCAACCACTGGATGTCCCAGCCCGCCGAGATCGCACTCATGCGCAAGGTAACGACCAGCCAGGCGGCAAACAGCACATACAGGATCTGCCGATTGATCCATGCCGTCATCAGCACGAATACTGCCAGCACGATCAGTCCACCGTCGAGCAGCCCTGAATTGCGGTGGAACTCATGCGCCGACTGGCGCCAGGCTTCGGTCGACCAATAGGCGGCGCTGAGGGTTGCCGGGCCAACAAAGCTCGCGCGGCACAACACGGATTTGGTGGAATTTCCATCCAGCTGCAGTGCAAAGCCCGCCTTGGACAGGGAAATCTGGCCTTTGGCCGCGCTGCGGGTTGCCTCGCCCAGAGGCGTTAGTGCGCTACGATCCCAGCAACTGACGGCGGACGCATGGCGCGATGGGAACTCGATCGTTGCGCCGTTGAGGTTCTGCGAATTGCCAGGCGCTGAAAAAATGAACCAGACCGGTAGTTCGGAGCGCTTGGTATCGAAGCGCTCGACCACCGGTTGCCGGTCAACCTGCTGGGCTGCCTGTCGTTCGTCCAGGATGGACGTCGGGTCCTGCAGCACCTGGATCGGAATCGTCTGCGAACTGCCGCCTGCGTAATGGTCGTCCCACAGAAATAGAGCGGCAACGGACACCAGGCCGATGGCGATCGGCACCAGGTAGATGGACATCGCCCACAAAAGCGCATCCATTCCCGCGCGAACGCGAGGTCCCAACAATCCGTTCCGCAAGTCCATCCGCTCTGCCATGCGTCCTTGTAGACCTTGGAACCGATCCAAGCTGCGCTAGTCTACGCCCTCAAGCCGGCAAAGAGAATTGCTATCACTTAGCGGGGCCGAAGACAACGGCCCAAACGGATCAGTCGTTGCAATAATCAGACAGGGTGACGTCCCATGGGAGGGTTAACCCTGATCAATGGAGCATCCGGAAACAAGCCACCAAAGCTCATCTCGCGCTCGACGCGCACGTCGATATCGGTGTGGTCGGTGTAGCTGAAGAACGACAGCAGTGGATGCTGCGCGTCACTCCAGCGCTGATGGCCGGTCTCGATCTCGAAACCCAGCACCCGGTGTGGAATGTTGTTGCCGTGGCGCATCGGGATGAATCCCTGCTCCGGATACAGGTCCTCAAACAGCAACTGGTCGTATTGGCGATCCAGCGGCGCGCGGGCCGCCACAATGGCCCAGTCGATGCCGTCCTGCTCGCAATACTGGAATGCGGCCTTGATCAGCACGATCTTGACCAGACGGCCGATCGTTCCGCCCACGATGCCCAGTCGGCTTACTTCAGCCAATGGCCGGTCGCGCAGCCAACGTGGCAGCGTCACCGACTGTTCGACCTTCAATGCCATGTATGCGTTGCTCTGGATGCGCAATGTGCCCATGGGCGTACCGTCGAGCTTGGACTCCGCCAGCAGGACGGCGACCCCCGGCTCCGCATCGATGGATTCCGGGACACGCAGTTTTTCGCCGAATTCCGGCATATGACGCGCGTAGGCAGCCGCGCGAATACTGACCGCTTTGCGCAAGTCGGACTCGTTGCGCACGACACGCACCGTGAACGGCAGGCGCTCCTGGACCATCTTGGGCTCGCTCTGGATCTGTACGGCAGGCGGCAAATCAGAAACCGGGATGTGGCGCGCTGGCGGAGCGACATGGGACGGCAAAATCATGATGAGGTCCTAGGAAAGGGAAGGGTTGGAGAGACACGGTAGCCAAAGCGTTGACGCCTTTGTAAATAAATGTAGGCGTCCGGGCCGATCCTGCTAAGTCGCCGTTTGTCTAGACCATCTGTAGGAAGTCAACCTACAAGGCAGGCGGCTGCGTGCAGCCCGGGCGCGTGCTGGCCCGGTTCACGATGCAAACCGATGGCAAGGTTGCGCCTGCGCCGAGGGGCGCGGGCGGCGCGTGTCAGCAGGGTGTAGAGACGGCCTGGACGGTCTTGCCGTTGCGCGGATCGAACACCACCAGGTTGATGGTGCGACCGTGGCCCGGTGATGCCGGCACGGCATGCAGAGTCAGCGTCTGTGGCGATCCCGGTTCGCTGCGGTACTGGCCCGCCGCGGCATACTGGCGCACCACATGGTCGTTGCGCAGCGTTTCGCCGGAGTTTTCGCCCGCCCGTACCGAGGTCCGGTGCGCGTTCTCGGTGACGGTCCAGTAGGCCGCCCACGCCGTTGGCGCGTCGGGCTGTACGACCACCGTGGCCTCGAACTGGTCCTTGCCGCTTTGGCGCAGCGTGATGCTGGCGCGGGCAGGCTCCGGTGACATCGGCAGTTCGGCAACGCCCGGCCGCCAATTGCGCCAGTCACGCGCGTTCAACACCACTTGCGGCGTGTAAATGCCGCGCAGGCCATTCCATGCCGCCAATTGGCGCTGGCGCACGGTATGCACGGGAGCCGCAAACGGGTCTGCCCAGCCGATGTAGTCCCAGTAGGCGACATGGAAGGCCTGGATGACCGCATCCCCCGACGCCATGCCGCGCGACTTGAGCGAAGACAGCCAGCGATCGGCGGGGGGGCAGGAACTGCAGCCCTGTGAGGTGTATAGCTCGACAACGGGCGTCACCGTAGCGCCGGACTGGCCCTGGCAACTGCCGGCCATCACGGGACCGGACGCTGCAGATCCAATAGCCATCGTCAGCAGCCAGCCGCCGGCCGCGGCCGGTAGTTTTCGGATTCCAGACATGCCTTGCCTCCTGTGACACTGTCGCCATGGCGGCCGAGCTTGCGCACTATGGCAAACTCGCCGCCTTCTTGCCAGCTGGTTCTTGGTCAGCGCCAGGCTCGATTACTTACTCCAAAAGGCCCGACACGTCCTCGATCGCGGGCTTGCCGTCGCCGCTGGGCGCGGCGAGCGAGGCAGCCATGGCGACTGCATTTGCCCGGCCGAAGGGCTGACCGAATGCCCGCTGGCGGGCGGTTTGGGGCAGCCGTCGCCTGGGCATTGATAATCCGCCCTGTATCTGTTGTCCTGTCCGGAGCGTCTGCCCCATGTTGTTGCGCGACTTGCTAGCGTCACAGTTTGTCCTGCCCAGTATTCCAAAGGTGGTGGCTCTGCTGCTGAGCGAACTCGAACGCGAGCAGCGCGACCTCAAGCGAATCTCCCAGCTGATCAGCACCGACCCGGCGCTGGCCACGCGGCTGTTGCAGGTGTCGAACTCGGGTTTCTTCAAGTTGTCCGGACAGGTGCGCAGTGTGCCGGAATCGCTGGCCATCGTCGGTTTGAGCCATGTACGGACCATCGCGACGGCCGCGGCCACCAAGGCCTCGCTCAAGGCCGTGCCCGGTGTCAACCTCCAGCAATACTGGGATTTCTGCCTCGACGTGGCCAAGGTATCGCGCTCCCTGGCGGGCGTGGTGCGGCAGAACCAGCAGGCGGCATTTACTGCCGGCCTGATCCATTTTGTCGGCGAATTGGCCATGCGCATGGCGATGCCGCGCGAGATGGCGGACCTGGACCGGGAAGTGCCGGCGCTGGATGCACGGCGCGCCCGGGCGGAACGCAGGCATTTTGAGTTCGACTATGCGCAGGTGGGCGCCGGTTATGCCCGGCAATGGATGTTTCCCGAGACGATCGTCGACGCGATCGCCCATCAGGACGCTCCGTTCCTCAATGACGCCTACGAACCTTTGGCCGGCGTCGTTCACCTGGCCGCCTGGCGCGCGCGCTGCAAGCTTGGCGGGCTTAATCAGCGCGAGATGGCCGTCACGTTTCCGGGTTCGGTCGGCGAAGTGCTGGCGCTCGATATCGACATGGTCTTGCAGCAAGATCCCATCGATTGGAGCAGCCGGCATCTGGCCTGATCGCGGCGCGTCACGATGCAGGCACTGCGTTTGGTTGCCGGCCCCACGGCGACGCGCTGGATGCGCGAACGCGGCCTGAAACCCGCCGATAGCCGGCAGGTCTTGCCACTCTGACCTCGCAGGTCGAACCCGCGTTCGACCTGGAGCGACAATAGGCAGTGCGCCACTGGCGCATCGCATTCCCTTCCGTGCCATGTCCCGATACCTGACTGCCGCCCTGTACAAGTTCGTCGCCTTGCCTGACCACGCCCACTGGCAGGCGCCCTTGCTGGCGTTGTGTCGCGAACACGCAGTCAAGGGAACGCTGTTGCTGGCCTCCGAGGGCATCAATGGAACCATTGCCGGGCTGCCGGACGCGGTGCACGCGGTGCTGGCATGGCTGCGCGCCGACGTGCGACTGGCGGACCTGGAGCACAAGGAATCCTGGTCCGACACGGCACCGTTTCACCGGATGAAGGTCCGGCTCAAGGCCGAGATCGTCACCATGCATGTGCCCGGGCTCGACCCGACGCGGATGGCCGGGCAGTATGTCAAGCCCGAGGACTGGAATGCGCTGATCCAGCAGCCCGACGTGATCGTGATCGATGCGCGCAACGACTACGAGGTTGCGGTTGGCAGCTTTGCCGGCGCCGTCGATCCCGAGACCCGCAATTTCTCCGAGTTGCCAGCCTGGCTCGAGGCGCAATCGCAGCCCGGACGGATGCTGACCATGACCGATGGAAAAAAGCCGCGGGTCGCGATGTTCTGCACCGGCGGTATCCGCTGCGAAAAATCGACCGCGCTCCTTCGCATGCGCGGGTTCGACGAGGTCTACCATTTGCAGGGTGGTGTCCTGAAATACCTGGAAGAGGTTGAGCCGCAGCACAGCCTGTGGCGCGGCGAGTGTTTCGTGTTCGACCAGCGGGTGTCGGTCGGCCATGGCCTGGCCAGGGGCACACTGAGCCTGTGCCGCTCCTGCCGTTTGCCGCTGGATGCGCATGACATGGCCTCACCGCACTTTCAGGAAGGCGTGTCATGCCCCCATTGCGTCGACACGCTGGACGAGCGTCGCCGGCGCGCCCTGTCCGAGCGTCAGCGCCAGGTGGCACTGGCGCGCGCGCGCGGCACAGTGCACATTGCGGCCGAAATGCCAGTCAAACCAGGCAAAGTCAGCGAGACCGGTTGCTGACACCGCAGGGGCGCTTTTGTTTGGCTCGGTCGAGGCAATTGTGATGCGCGGGCTCGTGAACGGCGCCGGCCGGTGGCATGCCGTCGCGCCCCAGCGGCACTACATCGACTGCAACAACATGGCGCGATAGTCGTCGCGGGTTGCGATTCGGGGGTTCGTCTTGTGGCAGTGGTCGACCATGGCACCGTCGATGATGGCTTCGAACTGCTCCGCCACAACACCCATCGCGGCCAATCCCGCTGGCAGCCCCAACCGCTGGTTCATGTCCTTGATCGCATTGCCAATGGCGTCGGCCGAGGCCAGGCCCATGGCGCGCGCCAGCCGCTCCAGGCGACGCTCCTTGCGGATTGATTCCGCCTGCGCATTGAACTGTACGACGGCCGGCAGGAAAACGGCATTGAGCGTTCCGTGGTGCAAGCGCGGGTCGATGCCGCCCAGGCTGTGGCTCAGCGAATGGACGCAGCCCAGGCCCTTCTGAAACGCCATCGCGCCCTGCATGGATGCGCTCATCATGTTCAGGCGGGCCTCGCGGTCGTTGCCGTCCCGGGTGGCCCGCTCGATGTGGTTCCAGGCCCGTTCCAGTCCGTCCAATGCGATGCCGTCGGCCGGTGGGTTGAACGCCGGCGCCATGAAAGTCTCCATGCAATGGGCAACCGCGTCCATGCCGGTGGCCGCCGTCATGCGCGGTCCCAGGCCCAGCGTGAGGTCGGGGTCGCAGATGGCGGCGCGGGGCACCAGGTGCCATGAGTGAAAGCCCAGCTTGCGGCCGTCGTCCAGGATCAGGATTGCGCCGCGCGCCACCTCGCTACCCGTGCCACTGGTGGTAGGAACGGCGATCAGCGGCACGCAGCGCTCAGTGATGCGCGGCGAGCCGCCTTCGATCGTGGCGTAAGTCTTGAGCGGCCCTTCGTGACGCGCCGCGATCGCGACGCCCTTGGCGCAATCGATCGCCGATCCGCCACCCAGCGCAATCAGGCCATCGCAGCCGTTGTCGTGGAACATGTTGGTGGCCGCGCGCACCGCAGCCTCGGTCGGATTGGACGGGGTCTGGTCGTACACCGCCTTGTCCATCGTCGGCAGTGCATCGATGGCCTGGCGCAGGATGCCGGCGGCCTTGATGCCCGGATCCGTCACGATCAGCGGCCGGTTAATGCCGATGCGCTCGCACTCCTGGCGCAGCAATGCAAGCGCGCCGGGTTCGAACTGAATCTGGGTTATGTAGTTGATGAAGGCCATGGTGTGCACCGGTGTAGGATCAAGGCATCACTGTAGCAAGAAGATCCGGCGGCGCGCGGCGAAACGTGTTGCGCTGCCAGTGCCTAGATATCGTCCAGCAAGGGGTAGGGCATGGCGCGTACCTGGATCGATGGCCCGTCCGCGGCGCCCAGATGCAAGGCGCCTGACTGCAGTGCGTTGACCTGGCCGGACACGATCGCGTCCCATCCTCCGCTTGGGCGCGGCGCGGCCTGTACCACCGTCGCGCAGGGCTGCCCGGGGTCGTCCTGGGCATAGATCTCCTGGCCCGACAACATGTCCGAGGCGCAATGCGCCAGCAGGGCGCGCCGCTTCAGCACGCCGCGAAACTGGCTGCGGGCAACGACTTCCTGGCCCGGATAACAACCCTTCTTGAAGTTCACGCCGCCAATGGACTCATAGTTCAGCATTTGTGGCACGAACGCCTCGGCAACCGCGGCGCTCACCGTGGCCACGCCTGACTGTACTTCGCCCAGCTGCCAGCGTTCGGCCGACAACGGATCTGCGTCGGGCAACGGGGTATCGGCGGGAGCGACCCACAGCGCCCGGGCAACACCATCGGCCGGATAGAGGTGGATAAGACTGGCCGCGTCCAGATCCTGCTTGGACCAGGGCTTGGCAATCGCGGGCGCTATCGACGTCAAGGCCGTTCCAGCCAGCCCACACATGCGATAAGTGTCGCTGGCGTCGGACAAGCGGGCCTTGGCCCGCAAAACGAACATGGACAGGCGCTTGAGGACAGCGGCCAGCAGGTCGCGGCTACATACCAGCAGGATTTCTTCGTGGCTGCGCTTGAAGCCGATAAAACTCGCCTGCATCCGGCCCTTGGCCGAGCAGAAGGCGGCCAGGCGGGCCTCGGACAGGCCGAGCAAGGCGAAGTCCTGCGTCAATTGATTGTGCAGGAACGAGGCTGCATCGGGTCCTTCGACCCGGATCACGCCAAGTTGGGGCAGCGGGGCAAGCCCGTTCAGTTCTGGTTGCATGGGCTCAATTATCATCGTCCAACCATAACTTGTGACTGAATTGGCCCGTGCGTCGTCTGCTGCTCATTTTTGTCCTGTTCGCCGGTGCTGCCGCCGGTGCTGCCTTCTGGTGGCTGGACCGTCCTCTGCCAATGGCCGGCGAATCGGTCGATGTGTCGATCGATCCTAAGACCAGTGCCCGCGGCGTTGCGGAGGTCGTGGCGCGTTCGGGTATTGACGTCTCCCCATTGTGGTTGCATCTGTGGTTCAGGGCTTCCGGTGATGCACGGCTGATCCGGGCCGGAAGCTATGAGATCGAGCGTGGCACGACGCCGCGCAGCCTGCTACGCAAACTGGTGCGGGGAGTGGAATCGCTGCGCTCCCTGACCGTGGTCGAAGGCTGGAGCTTCCGGCAACTGCGTGACGCACTGGCCAAGGCGCCCGAACTGCGCCTGGATACCTCTGGCCTGCCTGACACGGCCGTCATGGAAAAACTTGGCCGTGGTGGTCAGCATCCTGAGGGGCGCTTTTTCCCCGATACCTACAGTTACGCCAAAGGCTCCAGCGACCTGAAACTGCTGGCACTGGCGATGCGCACAATGGACCGCCATTTGCAGGCGGCGTGGCAGCGCAGGGCGCCGGACACGCCGCTGCAGTCGCCGGAGCAGGCGCTGATTCTGGCCAGCATCGTGGAAAAGGAAACCGGGCGCGAAGCCGACCGCGCTCAGATCGCCGGCGTATTCAACAACCGGCTGCGCGTTGGCATGCTGCTGCAGACGGATCCGACGGTGATCTACGGCCTGGGTGATCGATTCGACGGCAATCTGCGCAAGAAAGACCTGCAGACAGATACACCCTGGAACACCTATCTCCGCGCCGGACTGCCGCCCACCCCGATTGCCATGCCGGGGCGCGACGCCCTGCAAGCCGCCGTTGCGCCTGCGGCTACCCAGGCGCTCTACTTTGTCGCGCGCGGCGACGGCAGCAGCGAATTCAGCGTCAATCTGGACGCGCACAATCGCGCGGTCGACAAGTACCAGCGCCGACGGTGACACGATGGCGAAGCGCGGCATTTTCATCAGTTTCGAGGGCATTGACGGCGCTGGCAAGTCGAGCCACATCGCGGCGTTGTCCAATCTGCTGCAGCGTGGCGGCAACATCGTCACCGTGACCCGCGAGCCCGGTGGCACGCCGCTGGCCGAACAGCTGCGTGAACTGGTTCTGAACCAGCCCATGGATGGGCTGACCGAAGCCATGCTGGTGTTTGCGGCCCGGCGCGACCATGTCGTACGGGCCATTGCACCAGCTTTGCAGCGGGGGGAAACGGTGCTGAGTGACCGATTCACCGACTCCAGCTTCGCCTACCAGGGGGGCGGTCAGGGCCTACCTTTGGCCGTGCTGCAGCAACTCGAGCAGTGGGTGCAGGGTGATCCGGCGCCAGTAGATACGAGCCCGGGCAATGCCCACCTGCTGCAACCGGACTTGACCCTGTGGTTCGATCTGCCACCGGTACAGGCCGCTGCACGGCTGGAGCTGGTGCGTTCGCCGGATCGTTTCGAAGTCCAGGGCGAGGAATTTTTCACCCGCGTCCGAGCGGCCTATGCGGCGCGCGCCGCCGCTGCGCCGCATCGATTTGTCTGCATCGATGCAGCGCGGGCGCGGTCGCACGTCTGGAGTCAGGTCGAGAGCGCGGTGCGGGCGCGTGGGTGGCTGCCATGAGCGCAACCGATCATGGACCCTGGTTGAGCCGTCAGTTGTCTGTGCTGCTGGCGCAACGTGGCCATGCCTGGTTATTGCAGGGACCGTCGGGTCTTGGGCAGTACACGCTGGCGCTGGAGTTGGCACGTGCCTGGCTGTGCGAGAGCCCAACCGGGCAGGGCGCCTGTGGGCACTGTGGCAGTTGCCATGCCATCGACGTGCGAACCCATGCCGATCTATGCGTGCTGATGCCCGAAACGGTCATGCTGCACCGGCAATGGCCGCTGGGGGAAAAAGCGCAGGCCGAGATCGACGAGAAAAAGCGCAAGCCGAGCCGCGAGATACGGGTGGACGCAATGCGCGATGCGATCGAGTTCTCGCAACGCACCAGCGCCTGGGGCCGGGGCAAGGTGGTGCTGGTGTATCCCGCGGAGCGCATGAATCCGATCACGGCCAACGCCCTGCTCAAAACGCTGGAGGAGCCTGCCGGTGACGTCCGCTTCGTGTTGGCCAGCGAGGCGGCTCTACCGTTGCTTCCCACCATCCGCAGCCGTTGTCTGGCGCATGCGATGGCGTGGCCGACCACACAGGAACTGATGCCATGGCTGGCACACCACGGTTTGCAAACCGATGTCGCCGCCATTTGGCTCAGGGCCGCCGGTGGCCGGCCTGACGATGCCTTGCTGCTGGCAGCAAGCGGTATGGACTCGCGCCACTGGTCTGCGCTGCCCAAGGCGATCCAGCGCGGCGATGTTGGCGCGATGCAGGGTTGGTCTGCAGCCGCAATCGTCACGGCGCTGCACAAGATTTGCCACGACATGTTGCTGCGCCATTGTGGCGCGCAGCCGCGGTTTTTTCAGCTGCAGGACTTGCCGGTGCCTGCGTCATTTGCCGCATTGAGCCAGTGGAGCCGTGACCTCGCACGCGCCACGCGGACAATGGAGCACCCGTTCAATCCCGGGTTGATGCATGAAGCATTGCTGGGGCAGGCGAAAAACGCCCTAAACTCTCCAGTCTGAACCCGCGGCCATGAGCACATCGTCCACCTCCCCTCGCCCTAGTGTCATTCAGTTGGCGATCAAGGAAAAGGCAGCCTTGTACGCTGCCTATATTCCACTATTCTCCGAGGGCGGCATCTTCATTCCAACCGCACGGGAATACAAGCTGGGAGACGACATCTACGTGTTGTTGTCATTGCCGGATGATCCGCAACGGTACCCGGTAGCCGGCAAAGTGGCCTGGGTCACGCCCGCCAAGTCTGCGGGCAGCCGCACGCAGGGGGTCGGAATTCAGTTCCCGAGGGACGAGAAATCCAGGCTCCTCAAGATCAAGATCGAGGAGATCCTGGGCTCTGCACTCGGTTCCGACCGTCCGACCCAGACGATCTGACCCCGCGCGGGGGGCGGCGGGGCGCGCCTGCAGCGCCAGCGGCAATCCAATTGAGCCAGCACATGTTCACCGACTCACACTGCCATCTGACCTATCCGGAATTGGTACAGGACTTGCCGCGTATTCGCGCAGCGATGGCGCAGTCTGGCGTGCAAAGAGCCCTGTGCATCTGCACCACGCTGGAGGAGTTTGAGCAGGTCCATGCGCTGGCCACGACCTATGACAACTTCTGGGCCACGGTGGGAGTGCACCCGGACAATGAGGGCGTCACCGAGCCGACTCTGGACGATCTGCTGGAGCGCGCGCGTCTGCCCCGGGTAGTGGGAATTGGCGAGACCGGATTGGACTATTACCGCCTGAACGGGCGATCGATCGCTGACATGCAGTGGCAGCGGGACCGCTATCGGGTGCATATCCGGGCCGCCCGTGCGCTGGATCTGCCGCTGGTGATCCACACCCGCAGCTCCTCGCAGGACACGCTGGCGATTCTGCGCCAGGAGGGCGCGGACGGGCAGGGCGCAACGGCACGGGGCGTGTTCCATTGCTTCACTGAAACCATGGACGTCGCGCGGTCGGCGCTGGACCTGGGCTTTTACATTTCGTTCTCGGGTATCGTAACGTTCAAGAACGCTCAGGACTTGCGCGATGTGGCAGCGTTTGTGCCTGTCGATCGCTTGCTGATCGAAACCGATAGCCCCTATCTGGCACCGGCGCCCCATCGGGGCAAAACAAACAATCCGTCATTGGTGCCCCATGTGGCTCAGAAAATCGCGGAGCTCAGGAATTGCTCGGTCGACGAGGTGGGTCGGTTTACCAATGCAAACTTCGACCGGTTGTTTCGTGGAGTATTGGCATGATTTCGCCAAAAATTGTTGAAACAAGTTCAAGTAAATTCTACGGAAATTACTTTAAGAATATTTTATATATTATTGTTTTTATTGGAATTTCATCTTCTTTTGCTGGATCGTATGAAGACTTTTTCTCGGCCGTAAGGGCCGATGATGGCGGCAGTGTCACGGCCTTGGTCCGACAGGGCTTCGATGCCAATGTGCGTGATCCAAAAGGGGAGCATGCCCTTCATCTGGCGGTGCGCGAGAACGCCACCAAGGCGATAAGCGCCTTGCTGCGATGGGACAAGGTCAATGTCGAGCCGCGCAATGCGGTGGACGAGAGCCCTTTGATGCTGGCAGCACTTGGCGGCCAGCTTGAAGCGGTCCGACAACTCATTGAGCGGGGCGCCGATGTCAACAAAACCGGTTGGGCGCCGCTGCACTACGCTGCCACCCGCGGACATGTCGAGGTCATGAACTTTCTGCTGGACAAGAGCGCCTATATCGACGCCGCGTCACCCAATGGCACAACACCGCTGATGATGGCGGCCTTTTACGGCACGCCATCCGCCGTCAAACTCTTGCTGGAGGCTGGTGCCGATCCATTGCTCAAAAACCAGCAAGGCCTCGGTGCGATCGACTTCGCGCAGCGAGCCAACCGCGCGGATTCCGCCGAGATCATCGCGGCATTTGTACGTGCTCGGCAACCCAAAGGCAAGTGGTAGATCGCTGGCTCAGGCAGGCAGACTTGATCAACTGCGCGATCGGTCTGCGTGTCCGGCCGCGGCACGTTGGCAGACCCTCGCAATTGCGATTGGCGCAGTGAAAGTGGCTATGGATGCCGGTCCGGATGCGATTTCGTAAATTGATACGATGTATATTATGTAAAGTCAACCGGCTACTGGTCCGGGGGTCTGCGACGGCTGCGAATGCTTTTTTGGGCCTGGATGGCTATGTTCGCTATCCCACAGACAACGGGCTAGATTTCCAATACAGGCCGCTTTTTGGGGTAAGGTCAGGTTTTACTCCCCGACCTACCCACCATGCGCCAGCCCGTGCGCGATCTGTTCGGGCAAGTCCCCATTTCTCACGATGACATAGCCGCCTGGTTGGTGGCCGTGCCGCGCATGGACCCGGCCAGCCCGCGCGCGGCCAGGTACGTGGTCGCCTACAGCGTCACGGACAAGATCGCCACAGCCAAGCTGAACGGCACTTTTGAAGCTACAGTGCAATCGCGCGAACAGCCAGCGCATTGGTGGCAGCGCTTCAAGTGGTCTTGAGGGGTTGCCAGTGCTGGACGTGCCACGCCTTGCACGCTGAAACAATGCCCCGGTCGCGGCTGGCGATTGGCAGCTCCAACATGCGCGCAAGATGCAGGTAGGGTACATCGGGTACATCCAGGTTGTAAGACTGAGCCAGCTCGCCAAGCAGGGTGAAATTCACGCCCTGAGCGATGCTCTCTATGTCCATCATGTCCAGCAATTGCAGCGCTGCCCGCAACCATTCCAGAGTGAACACGGTGGGCCGGTTGATATGCTGCTTACGCAGGATGCGCGCCACCTCTACATCAAAATGAAGCGGCACCAAGAACTTGACCGCGCCGTCAGCTGACAATGCCTCCAGCGGCAGCGAGTAGGCGGCGCCCTCTTTACTCGGGCAAAACCAGTCTATCGCTACGTTGGCGTCCAGGACGATGCGGTTCAAGCGCGCCAGCCGCCGCTGTCGCGCACTTTGCGCACTTCCGCGACCACGTCAACCAGGCCGGGGGGAATGGCTTTGAGGATGCGGCGCATTTTGGCTTGCGATTTCCTGAGCGCAGCCAGATCACCGCCGCGACGATCAACCACGCGGAATTGGTCGCGCAGCAGTTCAAGACGAAACGGTTCGTTCTTTGCGGGCAATAGCGATTTCATGGCGGGTACCTCTTATCGCTGAGTTTACGTGACGGGCTCATGCCCTGCAAATTGTTAAGGACCGGCAGCGGACCCGGCGCGATGGCCGGACTGCCTTAGCGTTTGCGACGGCGAAAGGTGCCGTCTTTGCGCCGGGGGGGAAGTCGTTTCTTGCTCATGGTGGGGTCTCCGGGTTGCGGGCTTCAGGCCCATTGCTCTTTGATCCAGGCGCGCACGCGCGGAAACTGGCTCATGACCAGCGCGGCCAGCAGTGCGCCCGCGATCACGATGATGGCTTCGCGCCCGATCTCGGGCACGCTGGGTACGATGGTTTTCATGCTTTGATCCCGTCCAGGCGTTCAAGCCGCGCGCCATGGTGCCGTTGTACGGACTCCAGGCGCGCCAGGCGCGTATTGATGCTCAGCAGCAGGCCCAGGGCGGGCAGCAGCAGCAAATTGAGCCATGGCAGCAGCTCAGCCATGGCCGGGCCCTTTCAAAGCCGCCACGACGCCCGGAGTGACCTTCTCCACACTGCGCCCGATGACGTAGCCGCCGATTCCGAGCTGCACAATCGACCAAAGATGCTCATACTCGGCGGGCAGCAGGCCGGGGGCTGTCCAGCCCAGCCAGCGCGCCACGATCAGGGCTGTGAAGGTGAGCATCATCAGCGGGCGCCAGGAGCGCTGCAGCCAGTTGCCCGATGCTTCGGCAACGATGATGCTGACGGCCGCGTTCAGCTCGGCCAGCTCGCCCGCCTGCTGCAGGCGCATCAGCTCCACCTGCGCCGCGGCGCGTTGCGCCGGGTCGGGTATGAGTTTTCCCACCAGGCCCATGAGCGCGGGCAACAGTGCGGCCAACATCAAGGCGCCCCCAGGCTGGAGAGCTGGCCGTAATCGACTGCCTTTTGGGTGCTGGAATCAAACACGGCACGGGGCCGCGTTTCGCTGCCCCAGCCCGAGAGCTCTGGCGCGCTGCCCGAGCTCGTGCCGCCGTGGTGCGCCGGGTCAGGGTGGGTGATGTCGTACAGCCAGCCGCCCACCGTCCAAGAGCCATCGGCGTTGCGCCCGGGGCCGGTGGCAGATACCAGGGCACCGCCGCCCGCCGTCACCGCCTGGTTGACCCAGTTGGAAGGGTTGGCCGGATTGACGCCGACGATGACGCTATCGACCGTGTCGGAGATGGCCGCCGCCGCTGAGCCTACCGCGTCAGATACGGCGTTGGTGGATCTGCGCACCCAGTACACCGCCAGGGCAATGCCACCGGCCACCAGGGCCAGTTTGATCAACAGGTCAGTACTGACGGGCGCAAGTTTCATGGCGGCACCTTAAATCGGGTTCGACAGGTCTTCGCCAGGACCATATTGCCAGTTTGGCGGGCTGGCCACGACCGTGTCGTAATTGCCCCCCCCGTCGTTGTACGGGTCGCCGGTGAAGGTGTCTGGGCTGGTGATCACGCCGTAATAGTCTTGGCTCAAGCCAGACGGGCCGCTGTTGCCCGCCGTGTTGCCGTAGATGCCCATGGACGGGCCGCCGTAGCTGTAGGTGTTCACCAGGTCTTGCGTGGCCTGCGGTGGGGCACCGTAGACGCCGGTGGACGGGCCGCCGTAGCTGTAGCCGCTGACGGCGTTTTGAGGAGCGATGCCCGGCGTGGCGTTCGGGTTGCGCCCGATCAGCGCCAGACCAGCCGATAACAGGGACTGCAGCGGGTTGGGTGCCGTGGGTGCGGTGCCGCTGGAGCGGATCAGGTAGGCACGTGTGGCGGGCGACTGTACAGCGGCCTCGGTGCCGAATGCGGGATTTCCGGTGCGCGCGGTGGCGCCGCGGCGCTGGCTGAGCCACCACAGGGCGCCGATCGCCAGGATGCCCAGAACGGCAGGCGGGGGTTTTGCAAGGGCTGCGGACATGTCTATGCCTCCATGTTGCCGCCTGCAGCCGTGTAGGTGGCTAGCAGTGCGGATAGTTTGCGTTCGGGCTGCGCGTAGCCCGCGCCGGGCAGGCTGGCCCACACCGGGGCCACCTTGTTGACGGCGGCAACCAGGCGCCCGGCCTGCACGTCGCCCAGAGCGCCGCGCTCGCGGATCAGCTCGATGGCGGCCAGGTCTTGCGACTGCGGGCCGAAGTCGGGCAGCTGCAGCTTGGCGGCCAGGGCCTTCCAGGTGCGGGCCAAAAACTGGTAGCGCCCGGCCGCACTGGTGCGCAGTGTCTCGCCGCGCTGGTTGCGGAAGGTGAAATACTGGCGCGGGTGATCAGCCAGGCTATCGACCAGGCCACCGCCGAAAAGGGTTCGGTAGCCATTCGGGCCGCCAGTGCCTTCAGCGTACGCGATCATGTCCAGGAAGGCGCTTACGTTGCGGTCCTGGATCGGTTTGTCGATCATCGGCAATGCAAAGCCCAGCGCGGCCGGGATGTACTCGGCCGCCGCCTGCGCCGTCACGATAAATGTTTCCACTGGCGTCGCCAACTGCTCGGGCACAGTGTCCTGGTGCTGGTCGGCCGTGGGCATCCATGCGCCATCGGCTTCGAGCTCGAGCTCGGCCTCCGGCTCGAAGCCGAACGACGGCATCCAGCCACCGGCCGCTACCTGGTCGGGGCCGGTCATGTCGCGCCGGGTCACGGCCCACCAGGCGGCAACGGCGAAGGCGGTGATGTAGAGCCAGTTCATGGTTACGCCTGGTTGTCGCTCGGGTCTTCGATGCTCAAGTCCAGAATGCTGGCGATCTGGTTGAACGTTTCGCGGTTGAGGTCTGCAGCAATGACGGGCAGACCGGCGCGCAGCTCGTTGAGCGTGATCATGCGGTTGCTCGCCTGCGCAGGCAGCGCCAACCAGGCCGCGACGGCCGGGGCGTGCTGTGTGGCCTTGGCTTCGATGGGCGTGCGGAAGTTGGGGTTGCGAAAGCGAATCGGCATGTGTTACCTACTTAAATGTTTTCTTCGTAATGTTCAAAAGAGGTAGTAATGCTGCTGTTGACCACGTTTGACGAGAACTCCAGGCCGACACCCGGTGGCAGCACAATCGGGCCTTTGGGGAACCAGGGTACGTTCGTGTTTCCTTGGCAGTAGGCCGACCACAGGTTGCCCGAGGGTGCCGTAACGTTGGTTTCGATGCGCACCTGACCCAGTCCAACGGCGCCACTCGCCAGCTTATTGCGCAACGCCGTCGCCGTGACGTTAGTAGTGCGCGCCACCGTGCCAAAGGACAGCAATATTCCGCCCGCCGAGGATGCGGAAAACAGGCCTTGCGTGACGATCACGTGTTTGCCAGAGCCGGGCGGGTTCCAGAGCTGTGCAATGGAATAGTTACCAACAACGCCGTTAATGCCAGGGCACGATGCGTACAGCGCGCTGGCCAGGCTGCGCGCTTTTTCCCCGTCAATTATCGACACCTCTCCGGTGATGCGATCATCCACAAACGTACTGTCTCCGACGATGATCAAACCGACGTTTGCGACGCCCGTGCGGTCAGTGATGGTCAGGCGTTTGAACTCCTGATCACGCTCGCCCTGCCCGGCCTGCAGCGGCGAGAGGCCCGAGCCACCGTCACGGCGCACCTGCACGGCGCCGGTGCTCGACAAGATGCGGTAATAGCTGCCCTCGACGGGCAGCACAAAGCTGCCGTTCGCAGCCAGCGTGAAATCGTAGATCGAAGCGGCGCGGTTGGTCATGTGAGTGGCCGCTCCCAGAATTGAAAGGCCGCGATCATCGCCGCATTTACGATCGAACCTGAAATTATCAATCCAGTGTTTGGCGGCAAAACAATTGGTTCATCGAAACGATATTGCGACGAAATCGACGTACTGGCCGAAACGAATGGCAGCAAATTGCCAACACCGGCCATTGCAGGCGTTTGGTCCGAACGCATTTCAGCCACCGACGCGGCGCCGCCCATCAGCTTTGCCACCGGGTTTCCTACCAATGCGGTCAGTGCCGCATTGGCTGACCTGAACATGGTGTTTGTGCTAGCAGTGTAGGAGTTCGCAATCACGTCAGTGATCACAAGATTTTTGTTGCTGCCTGTCGGGTTCCACAGCTGCAAAGCTGAGTAATTGCCAGCCAGTGGCCCAATGCTGCTTCCACCTGCGTATGCCGCATTGGCGAGGGACCGCGCGAATCCGCCGCTGATGGTGGACACTTCCCCAGCCACCCGCTCATCAACAAAATAGTTGTCTGCAACGATGATGGTGCCACTGTTGGCCGCGCCCGAGCGATCAATGATCGTCAACCGTTTGTAGTCTCGGTCCTGCTCGCCCTGCCCTTCGTAAATCGGGCTGAGAATGGATCCGTCATCGCGGCGCACGCCCACGGCACCGGTGCTGGTGCGGATGCGGTAGAAACTGCCCTCGACGGGCAACACAAACGTTCCGTTCGCCGTCAGCGTGAAGTCGTAGATCTGTGCGGCGCGGGCCATGTGATCAACTCAAAAACAAGGTAGCCAGGCCAACCAGCGCCAGCGCCGTGCCACCGCCAGGCGCTGCTGCAGCTGGGGCAACCATGCCCTGCCGCCCCGGCTGGACGTAAGCGCCGTTCGGGCTGGACCACCAGCCCACCGGGTTACCCGTGACGCCCGGCCTATTTGCCGTGACGGCATCCGCCAGCGCCGGCGACATGCCTGCCAGTGCATCGGGCGGGCCGCTGAATCCGTTGCTGGCCGGGCCGGTGAGTCCGTTATCCACAGCGCTACCAAGCGACTGTTCAGGACTGCCAAAACCCAGGTTTGACGACCGGCCCGCGTTGGGTGTGGCCGTGGCATCCGATAACAAACTGGCAAGGCCCCTGCCCCCACTGACGACGCCACCAGGTGTTCCGCTAGCCAGGCCCAGCAGGGACAGAGCCCCGCTTGCCAGCCGCGAAAAAATGCCAGGCTGCGCCGCCCCAATTTGCTCAGCGGGCGTCAGACTGGTAGCGCCCGACAAAAAGCTGTTTTGCTGCGCTGGCGTGCCTGCCGTGTCGGAGTACCCAAAGGCTCCACGGCCTATGCCGGTAGCCAGGTCTGATGCAGCGCGGCCAATGCCATATTCACCGTACTGGTCGGCTATCGACAGGCCAGTGTTTACACCACTCGGCGCGATGTTGGAATCGACAGCAGGGCCATCCAGCCCGGCCAGCTCGGAAAAATTGGCAAAGTCGCCGCCGCCGTTGAAGCCGCCGCCGCTGGTGCCCTCTCCCTCGTAGCCACCCATGAAGACGTGGCGGGAACCGTAGCGCATGGGCTACCCCTTCAGCACGACGTAGGCCAGGCCGGCCAGCAGCAGCAGGCCAACCGGGAACCCGGCCACCGTGGATTGCGTGTTTAGGTTGCTGGAGCTTTGGCCCTGGACACTGTAGGTGCCGTCAGGGTTGCCAACGATGTATTGGCCCGTGCGCTGCGCGGGCACACTGTCTGCACCGTTCATGGTCTGGTCTACGCCCAACACCGACGCCAGAAAGCCGACGAACAGGCGCTTGGTGCGTTCCTCGTCTGCGCTCTGGGCCTGGTCGGCGACCAGCGTGTCGTTGTTCATGGGTTGCCCGATCTAGTACTGGTTCAACGGCAACAATTCTTCGGTCTCAATCGTGATGGTTTCGGCGCCGGAGAACGTGGCGTAAAGCTGGGCACTGCGCACACCAACCGCTGGTCGCGTGTCCCACACCCGACCGGCCTGGATGCCGTCCAACACGGGGTCAAACACCACCAGGTTGGTCTGTGGCGCGCGGCCGGCTTTTTTCTGAATCCATTCGTTTTCGGCTTTGGTCACTTCAAACTCGGTGATGCCCTCGCGCTGCGCCTTGATGGCCACGCAAAGCGCAGAGAAGATGCCGATGCGCTTGAACACGGATCCGCCGCCCGATGGCTCGATGTGCGGCACCTGCAGCGAAAACGTACCGGCCCCGCCGATGCTCTGCGTGTTGCGATGGCGGCGCAGCATCAGGAACCGCAATTGCCGCTCGCTCGGAATATCGATGGCCGGGGACACCTCGGCGATGGCCGACAGAATCGGAGCCGTAGCGCCCGAAATGGTGACTTCCAGGCGCAAATTGGTGATGCCGGAGTCCGGCGACAGGTCGATCGCGCCAGCCTGGAATGCGTTGATGCTTTTGGTCTTTGGCTCCATGAAGTTGATCGACAACTTCGTCGCGTCAGCGCTCGCGTAGTTCAGGAAGTTCTGCAGCAAGTCACAGTTGGTGCCCGTGGTCTCGTAGATCACCTTGCCGTTCGCCTTGAGCTGTATCAGCGTGATCATGGCCTTGGTGAACGTGCCGCCCAGGCTCAGATTCAAACACTCCAACGTGGTGCCCAGCAGGCTGTTCAGGTCGCAGTTGGCGATGCCCGAGGCGATGACGTTGTTAAACGGGTTGCAGACGCGTAATTGGTTCATGACAGGTTACCTTTGCCTGGTTTGTTGAGGGTGCCGGGGCTCACGGAGGCATGCGCCCCGCTGCAGGAGGATCACGGCAGAAATTACGCGAGTGCGTTTTGCAGGTAGGGCACCTGCTTGGCGATGATCACGCCCCCGACGCCATAGGCTGCTGCCTTGACCATCGGGTTCGAAACGAATTTGGCGACCGCGTAGCAGATGCCAAGCGCGATGCCCAGGGGAACGAGTTTGTTGGTGTCCATGGTCCGGTCCTTGCGGGTTGAAAAAAGTGATAGCCCGAAATTACCCGGCGTCAAGCAGTCACGCAAATTTCACGCCTTAGGCGAAGGTCCTAAGGGCTGTTTTGGCGCGGGCGTCTTTTTTGAACTATTTTTTGTAAAGCTGAGCTTTCCGCGCAAAAAAGAGACATCACCGGCCCGTCGCTCGAACCAGTCCAGGTCAGGAATGGCCAGCAGCTCGCGGAAATCACAGCCCAACGTCTCGGCCATCGCCTTGGCGTCGGCCGCGTTCGCCAGGCGGCCGGTGTGCACCACGTCGCAATTGGCTATGAACGACTTGTCGCACTCGGCCGGGCGCTGCCCTGCGCCGATGATCGACAGCCAGCGCCGTTTTCCATCGGTGCCGGTGTAGTCGCGCCCCACGTTCACGCACCTGCGCCAGGCGGGCGGGGCCTTGTTGGCCTTGGTCACCTCGGGCAGCTCGTCAACGAACATCACCAGGTTGCCCGCTTGCCAAGCCGCTTTGCAGAACACGTCAAACTGCCCGTGAATGTCGCCCTGGTGCGCTACCAGGTAGCGGATGCAAAACGCCGGGGCCTTCATGGCGCGGATGAAATCGGGCAGCGCGCTGTAGGGCTTGCCCATGTCCAGCATGCCGGGGTCGTGCTTGAAGTCCCACACGATTAAGCGTGACGGCTTCAAGCCTGCAAGCTGCTGTTTGACCCAGGCAGTTTTACCGGTACCGCGCGCACCGAACGCGGCGATGGTCAACGCCTTTCCCATCACGCGGCCGATGCGGGCTCTGGCGTGATCGGCTTGGCCTTCATGGCGCGCATTTCTTCCAGCAGCGCCACCCGCGCGGCCAGGATGATCGGCACCGTCACCACGACGGCGCGCAGCTCGATCATCCAGTCACCGGCCACGGCCGCCAGGTTGATGCCGTGTTTGTCCAACACCGGGGCCACCGCATCGGCCACGGTCTGGATCGTGGCATCATCAAACGAGTGCTTCGGGCTGGTGACCTTGGCGATCGCGCACAGCGTCTCGCGGATCATCTGCAACGCCATCACCAGGCACTGGCAATTTGTCAGCTCTGCCGGGCTGACGGCTTCATCCGGGCCAGGTGGCAGGCCTGTCGTGTCGATGCCGGCCGCATCATTTGCCAGGGCGTCCAGCGGGTCCATTGGTGAGCCGTCCATGTTGATGATCTTCATAGGTCCGCCATGGAAAACGCCTTGCTGGCGCGCGCAGCCGGGGTGGGCGGTGCGTAGTCCGGTACCGGCTTCACCGGCTCAAGGCCAAGATCGGGGCGAGTGCCCTCTCCGACCACAAAGGGCTTGATGGTCTTCGACCAGGCCGCATCGCAGCTGCCGCCCGGCTCACAGTAGCCGGTCGAACAGCAGGCATCGCAGCGGAAGTTCAGGAGCTGGCCGGCGCTGCACTTGAACGTGACGGACTCGCCACAGTTGGGGCAGGGGCCACGGCCTACCCGTTTGGCAACCGTGGCCATGCTCAGTTACTGCCCAGGGCCTGAAGGTCGGAAACCTTCATGCTTTCTTCGGCCTGGTCGGTGTCGAATTTCACCGTCACCGTTTTGGGCGGGGCCTTGCCGTCTGTGGCCACCACCACACCGGCCGTTTTGGCGCGGACGTGGTCTTCGTTGATGACCTTGACTGATGCGCGTACATCCATGATTCCAACTCCTAAGGTGTTGGCAGATGTGGCACTCCCGTGCGCATTATGCCCTGAAGCGCTGACCGAAACTGGCACGGTCTGTGCCCTCTCAGACTGGACAACCGGGTGTCTCTCCCCCTCGCGTAGAGGGGGTCGGGGGGTTCGCTCTAGGCGCGCTGCTGCGCCAATCCCAAAGATCGAGCACGCCCGCGCGCTGGGGGGTACCGTCCGACCCCCTCAGGGGGTCTATTGATGGTCCCCGGAAGTCTGTGGACAAGTGTGGGGAAAAGGCAGTATCCGCGCATGTTAGTAATAAATGCATTACTCAGTGATACCCCTGCCCTAGACCCTGCCCTAGATCCAATGCAAGAAGCCCGCAAAGCTAGCATTCATGCGGCTTTGCGGGCTTCTAGACCCTGCCCTATACCCTGCCCTCTAATGGCGTGGGCGCGGTTTTTCGCTGCTCTCTTTTGGGGGAATTTTGATGGCCTTAGGCTTGAGCCTAGGGGCCAGCCAAAGACGTAGTTGGCCCTGCGCTTCGTTGTCGCGGCCACGGCGCACCATGTCCACCGAAATCAGCTCATCCAGTGCGTTGCGCACCTGCTTCATGCTCGGGCCAGCGCGGCGCATTCCGCGCTCTGGTCTAGGTGGTGTCATCAGCTCGATCAGCCGCGCGTAGGAGCTGAGAAAGTGGCCGTCTGTAAACCCCATCTGCACCATCAGCAGCAGGAACAGATGTATGGCCCGCGAGCTGCGCAGCGCCAGCAGCAGGGCCACCAGCTCGGCACCCTCCAGGCGGATAAAGTCCGGCAGGCGGATGTTTGCCGGGAACGGTGCCCGGCCACCGCTGGCACCGGCTGCGGGGGTGTTACGGGCGGCCACTGGCTGGAAACTCCCACGCGCTAACCTTGCTGCCTAGGGGCAGGTTCAACGCCCTGCAGACACCATCGGGCAGTGCTTCCTCGGGGAACGTCGCTGTACGGCCGCGCAACGCCCTGTAGCGGGCTTCCATGGCGTCGGCTGCTGCGCGCAGTTTCTGCATTTCGCGGTACCGCTTCGCGCGCTGGGCCGATGTGAGTGCGTCTACCTTGCGTGGCCGTCCCCTGCCCCGCTTGACGGCATCCAGGCCGGGCAGTTCGAGCGTCAGGCCGTCGCCAGCCTGCTTCACTCTACCCCCCCCCCCCGGCTTTTCCGTGACGCTTAACCCGTCACGGTAGTTCACGGCTGGACTTGACTTGCCACCAGCCTGAGCGACTCAATGACCGCGCCGATGCGGTCCAGCGGGATCAGTCCGCAATTGAGTAGTTCGCCGTGGCGTTTGCCCTCCAGCGTCAGCAGCACGCCACGCGTTGGACTGGTGGGTGTGCCGTTGACCGGGTCGAACTTGATGGCGCTGCCAGCGTGCAGGCGCACGGTTGCGCTCATGTCCGGCGCTCCAAGCAGATGGCTACGCGGGCCGATTCCTCGTTGTAGCGGCCGTCCCAGTAGATCGCCTTGCGCCCGAGCGCCACGGCTTCCTGTTCGTGCTCTGCAGCGCCGTCCCACACGAACGGCGCGCCGTCGCAATCGAACTCAAGATGCCACCGACGCATCTTGCCGGCCAGCGCCTGCGCGATGACCAGGTTCATATCGACCGGGTAGCGCTCAAGGAATTCTGAGTTGTCAAGGTCGTGAAGGGTGCTCATTCCGACACCTCGGCCAGCAGATCATGCAAATGCTCGCGGGCCGAAATCAGCAGGCAGCCAAGACCATGATCGGGGTGCAGACTGGCGGCCAGGCGGTCCAGGTCTTCCAGGATGACGCGGATGCGGGGGGCCATCTCATCACCACGAAATACCGTGACGACTCGGGCCATGGGGGCCGGGGTGGGTTCGGACATTTGGTACTCCTACAGGCGGTACACCGAAAAGTGTCTGCCCGGCTAAACCGGGGAGTACCACCTGCCAGATTTGAGGGAACCGGGCAGACGGGTGAAATATAGGTGACAGCCTTCAACGTGTCAACAGGTTGTCAACGTATCTATTCCATCAACAGTTGCATGTCGCGCGACAGTTGACTACCATCGAGGCTTCCACTGATGGGAGTGCCACATGAAAGCATCGGAATGGATCGACCGTGTAAAGGTCGCCAAAGGCTTGGAATCTGATTACCGGGTCGCTCAGGAATTGCGTCTTACCCGCTCTGCTGTGAGTAAGTACCGAAGCCGGGAATCAACTTTAGATGAGAACACCGCCCTTACCGTGGCTCAGGCCTTGGGCATTGATGCGGCTATTGTCCTAACCGACCAGGCCATGGAGCGCGCGAAGGATGACGACGCGCGCGGCGCGTGGGCGACTGTGCTGCAGCGCCTAGGCGGCATGGCTGCAGCGGTCGTTTTTGGCTTCGGCGTGGGCTTCACTCCCCCGCCTGCGCAGGCCTCAGGAGCCGACTACTTTATGACGTCGACTCACTCTGTATATTATGTTAATAAAGACCATGCATCGATACCGCTGATTCAATGGCAACTCAGGAAACCGTGAACTTGACAGTCGGCACTGTCAGATCTGAAAACGACGCGCCAAGAGCAATCACCCCGCTGCCATGCAGCACGCATTCTTCGCGCCGCAACAGCAAGTCCGAGCCACCGCCCGAAAAGCGAACCCAGCTGCCGTAAGTGCTGACGTCGATCAGCAATATGCTGCCGCTGCGCCAGTCGATGCGGGCGTGGGCGCGCGAAACCCTTGGGTCATTGACGACAAACTCCGCCTGGCTGACGCGTCCAATGTGGATCGGTAGTTGCGAGGACCTGAACCGCTTGTGCGAATCAAGCCAGGACAGCTCGACTTCACCCCCCAACACCGCCTTGTCCAGTCGATCCTGCTGCGAATCGATACTGGCCTGCATCGTCATCAAATCGCTGCTGAGGTTCTCATGCCATTCGATCTGGAACGCCTGGCAGGCTTCTGCCCTGCCCCGGATCGTGATCGGACCCAGGGGCCGAAATCGGACGCCATCTCCCTCGACCGATTGCATCAGTGATTGCTGATTGACCCAGATTTGGTGCGGCCCCGACAAATCGCTCAGTCGGGACGCCACGTTGACCGCATCTCCATAGCAGTCGTCGTCGATGAACTCGACCTCGCCGCGCGCCACGCCTATGCGGATGGGCAGTCTCGCCCCCGCGTTGGATTGCGCCAGTCGCCTTTGATGGTCGCGTTGCATTTCAACCACAGCGTCGATGGCATCGGGCGCATGGGCGAATACGGCCAGCACACCGTCGCCCAGCGTCTTGATCACCTGGCCCCGATGGGCCACGCAGTTCTCGGAAATCCACTGGGTGATCTGGGTCACGACCCGCGATCCACGGGCGCTGCCAATGGTTTCGAAAACCCCGGTGCTTCCCATCAGGTCTGCAAACACGACGGTTGTCTGAACACTCATGCGCTGGAATCTGCGTAGTCCTTGTCCACTGAGTTTAGAGCATCGGGTATGGTGGCGCGCACCTGGCTGGTGAACCTTGGGATGGCACTTCAACAAATCGGAGCCCAGTACTGTTATATTGCACTGCAACATAGTTACAAAAGGCACAAAGACAATGTTGTACCAACTGTACGAGGCCCAGCGCTCCATGATGGAGCCGTTTTCCGATCTGGCCAAAGTGGCGTCGAAGGTCTATTCGAACCCGCTATCCACGCTGGGCCAGGTCCCATTTTCGCAACGCGCTTCGGCCGGATTCGATCTGATGCACCGCCTGCTGCGAGACTACGAAAAACCCGAGTTCGGCATTCGCACAGTCGATGTCCGTGGCGTGGCAGTTGCGATCCATGAACGGGTCGAGATCGCACGACCGTTCTGTGAACTGCGCCGCTTCAAGCGTTTCAGCGACGATCTGGCAACACTCGATACGCTCAAGGGTCAGCCAGCAGTGTTGGTCGTGGCCCCCCTGTCGGGCCACCATTCCACCTTGCTGCGCGACACGGTCCATACCATGCTGCGTGACCACAAGGTCTACATCACTGACTGGAAAAACGCGCGCAATGTGCCTTTGTCCGAGGGTGATTTTCACTTGGACGACTACGTCAATTACGTGCAGGAATTCATCCGCCATCTGCAGAAGATCTATGGCAATTGCCATGTGGTCAGCGTCTGCCAACCGACGGTGCCGGTGCTGGCCGCCGTGTCGCTGATGGCAAGCCGCGGTGAAACAACGCCGCTGAGCATGACCATGATGGGCGGACCGATCGACGCGCGCAAGTCGCCGACCTCGGTCAACGACCTGGCAACGAACAAGAGTCACGACTGGTTCGAGAGCAATGTGATCTATCGCGTGCCCGGCAGTTTTCCCGGTGCGGGTCGCCGGGTGTATCCCGGCTTCCTGCAGCATTCGGGATTCATGGCCATGAATCCAGACAACCATGCGCGCAGCCATTACGATTACTTCAAGGACCTGATCAAGGGCGATGACGCGAGCACCGAGGCGCACCGCAAGTTTTACGACGAATACAACGCCGTGCTGGATTTGGACGCCTACTATTACCTTGAGACGATCAAGGTGGTGTTCCAGGAGTTCAAGCTGGTCAACGGAACCTGGGACGTGAAGTCCCCTGACGGCAGGCTCGAGCGCGTCCGCCCGCAGGACATCCGCAACACCGGGCTATTCTCCATCGAGGGGGAACTGGACGATATTTCAGGATCCGGCCAGACCGAGGCAGTACACGCGATTTGCAGCGGCGTGCCCAAAAGCCACCAAAAGCATCTGGAGGTCAAAGGTGCCGGCCACTACGGCATTTTCTCCGGCCGGCGTTGGCGCGAAATGGTCTACCCGCAGGTCAAGAGTTTCATTCAGGAACACCATGCGGCATTGGCGCCGGTGAAAGCGAACGCACTCGCTGGAACTGGCCCTGCCGCAGCCCCCCGCGCCCGCAGTGCTCCCGCCAAGGCGCTGGCCGCGCGTGTGGCGCCCAAGCGCAAGGCCAGTCGCGCCTGACCCTGACTGACCGCGATGCCGGCGCTGGCAGACCGGATATTGGCGGCCCTGCCCCAGACACAGTGCACGCGCTGCGGGTATCCGGACTGCGCCGCCTATGCCCAGGCCATTGCCGAACGGCAGGCCGGCATCAATCAGTGCCCGCCGGGTGGCGTGCAAGGCATCGCCCGGCTGGCGGCGATTACCGGGCAAGCGTTACTGCCGCTCAATCCCGTCAACGGCCTGGAGACACCGCGCGCCGTGGCAATCATCGACGAGGCCTGGTGTATCGGATGCACCTTGTGCATCAAGGCTTGCCCGACGGACGCCATTGTCGGCAGCAACAAATTGATGCATACCGTGATCGAAAGCTACTGCACCGGTTGCGAGTTGTGTATTCCGGTATGCCCGGTCGATTGCATCGCGCTGGTCAACGTGACCGCCACCGCCACCGGGTGGGACGCCTGGTCTGCCGATTTGGCCGCGCAGGCGCGGCAGCGCTACGCGGCCTCCCGGGCCCGGCGCCACAGCGGTCAGATGGCCGTACCTCACGCGCCGCATGCGCCAGCCGCGGACGTCGGCGCCCATGAACCATCGGTGGCAGCGCAAGCAGCCCCATCGGCATTGCCAAACAAGCGCGCCATCATTGCCGCCGCGCAGGCCAAGGCGCGAACATTGCGTCAGCGCTGAGCCCGGACATACTTGCGCGGTCGCTGCGCCACGCCTGCAGGCCAAGGCGCGGACATTGCGTCTGCGCTGCGCCGCCTCTGCGCACGGCCAGGTCTCGGGTGACTGGCGCCAAGCGCCACAGCCAGGAGTCTGTCGGCGCCCCACGCCTGAAAGCCACCTACCGGAACGACTTATTGAGCCGCGCCAATGCGGCGGTGCCGGGGCACAAGCGGTCGGCGCCCAGACTGTTGAGCGGCTTCGAGCTGCTGTGCAAGGCGGCATGCAGGTCAGTGGCGGCGCGGTTCACATATAGCAAACCGGTGACCACCTCACCCATCGCCTGGCGGGTCTGCACATGGTTCATGGCGGCCAGTCGGTCGGTCGGGTCATATTCCGGATGCAGTTTACGCAGCCGCAGCGTGCTGCCGTCGGGCTGTTCGAGCTCGATCATCGATCCCGGCGCATAGTCGGCCGTCACCTCCGCAGAGGGCGTGATGAAATCCACCCGGCTCAGCGCCTGGTTGTGTTCGCGCACATAGTCGTAGCTCTTCGTGCTGCCCGCGTGGTTGTTGAAAGCCACGCAAGGGCTGACCACATCGATGAAAGCCGCGCCGCCGTGGCCGATTGCGCCTTTGATGATGGGAACCAGTTGCTGCTTGTCGCCGGAAAAACTGCGTGCAACGTAGGTCGCGCCCAGTTGCAGCGCCATGGCGACCAGATCGACCGGGCTGTCGCTGTTGACGATGCCCTTCTTGCTGCGCGAACCCTGGTCGGCGGTGGCGGAAAACTGGCCTTTGGTCAGGCCGTAGACGCCGTTGTTCTCGACGATATAGACCATGCGCACTGCGCGGCGCATGCTGTGCGCGAATTGACCCAGGCCGATCGATGCCGAGTCGCCATCGCCCGAGACGCCCAGGTAGAGCAGGTCGCGATTGGCCAGGTTGGCTCCGGTCAGAACCGATGGCATGCGCCCGTGCACCGTGTTGAATCCGTGCGAGGCGCCCAGAAAATAGTCCGGCGTCTTGGAACTGCAGCCGATGCCTGACATTTTGGCCACCCGATGCGGTTCGATGTCGAGCTCCCAACAAGCCTGCACGATGGCGGCCGATATCGAATCGTGTCCGCAGCCGGCGCACAGGGTCGATACCTTGCCTTCGTAGTCGCGCCGGGTGTAGCCGACCTTGTTCGGCGTCAGTGAGGGATGGTGCAGACGGGGTTTGAGTATGTAGGTCATGTTGCGCCCTGCGTTGTCTTTTTGTCGCTCCGTGCCGCGCGTTTGGCTGGCGCCGACTGCGCCTGTTGCACATGCTCGGTGACCTTGCGCGTGATGAACCGGGCGGTGATGGGCGTGCCGTCGAAGTGCAGCACCGCGATCAGCCTGGCAGGGTCAATGCCCAGCTCATTGACGATCAGCTGGCGCATCTGCCCGTCCCGGTTTTGTTCCACGACATACACCGTCTTGTGCGCCGCAATGAACTCGGCAACCGAATCCGGGAACGGGAACGCGCACAAGCGCAGCGCATCCAGATGGATGTCCTGATCGTTCATGACATCGAGTGCCTCGTGCATCGCCGGGCTGGTGGAGCCAAAGAATATGACACCCAGTCGGGTCTTGCGCAATGCTGCGCGCAGCACCGGCTGCGGTACCAGTCGGGCCGCGGTCTTGAACTTGGTCAGCAGCCGCTCGACGTTGTAGACGTAATCGGGTCCGCGTTCCGAGTACCGTGCGTACGGATCGCGCGTGGTGCCGCGGGTGAAATAGCTTCCCTTGGTCGGATGGGTTCCGGGCAAGGTGCGCCAGGCGATGCCGTCGCCGTCGACATCCTTGTAGCGCCCGAAATCCTTGCCGGCTTCCAGCTCCTCGGCGGTCATCACCTTGCCCCGGTCGTATTCACGCGCCGGGTCCCATGCCAGTGGCTCACACAGGCGCTGGTTCATGCCGATGTCCAGATCGGTCATCACGAACACCGGGGTCTGCAGGCGGTCGGCCAGGTCCAGCGCGGCCGCGCCGTGGGTGAAGCATTCATGGGGATCCTGCGGGAACAGCAGCACATGCTTGGTGTCCCCGTGCGAGGCATAGGCGCAGGCAATCAGGTCCGCCTGCTGGGTGCGGGTCGGCATGCCGGTGGACGGGCCGCCTCGCTGCACGTTGATGATGGTGACCGGGATCTCTGCGAAATACGCGAGACCGATGAACTCGGTCATCAACGAAACGCCGGGGCCCGAGGTTGCGGTGAACGCGCGGGCTCCGTTCCACCCTGCCCCGACCACCATGCCGATGGACGCAATTTCATCCTCGGCCTGCACCACCGCATAATTGTTCAGACCGGTTTGCTTGTCGACCCGGAACTTGCCGCAATAGCCGAGGAAGGCTTCGGCCACCGAAGAAGACGGTGTGATCGGGTACCAGGCGGCGACCGTCGCACCGCCATACAGGCAACCCAAAGCCGCGGCGCTGTTGCCGTCGATAAAGATCTGCTCGCCAACCTTGTCACACCGCCGTACCCGGATGCCCAGCGGCGCAGGCAGATGCTCGCGCGCGAAGTCGCGGCCCAGGTGCAGCGCCTGAATATTGGGTTTGAGCAGTTTCTCCTTGCCCTTGTATTGTTCTGCGAACAGCTGCTCGATCACCTCGGACTCGACCTCCAGCAGCACGGAAAGGGCGCCGACATAGACGATGTTCTTGAATAGCTGGCGCTGGCGCGGGTCGGAGTACACGGCGTTGCAGATCTCGGTGAGCGGCATGCCCAGCACCTGGATGTCCGAGCGGAACTTTGATTCCGGCATCGGCCTTGTGCTGTCGTAGAACAGGTAGCCGCCCGGCGCGATTTCGGCCACGTCGGCATCCCAGGTTTGCGGGTTCATCGCCACCATCATGTCGATGCCACCGCGCCGCCCCTGATAACCCTGCTCCGACACCCGCGCCTCGTACCAGGTTGGCAGTCCCTGGATGTTGCTGGGAAAGATATTGCGCGGGCTGACCGGCACCCCCATGCGCAAAATTGCCTTGGCGAAAAGCTCGTTGGCCGATGCCGACCCCGAGCCATTGACGTTGGCAAACTTGATGACGAAATCGTTGATCGCGGTGATCGGCTTCATGCGACCTCCAAAGCGGCGTGCGCGGGTTTCGGATCGCGACAGCCAGGCCCGGCCTGGGTCGTGTTCAACAGAAACTTCTGCATATCCCAGGCGCCGGTTGGGCAGCGTTCGGCGCACAGGCCGCAATGCAGACAGACGTCTTCGTCCTTGACCATCACCCGGCCCGTCTTGAGTGCGCCCGATACATACAAGTCCTGCGCCAGGTTAAGCGCCGGCGCCTTGAGCCGTGTGCGCAGATCGGCCTCGTCGCCGTTGGCGGTGAAGGTGATGCAGTCCATCGGGCAAATGTCGACGCAGGCATCGCACTCGATGCAGGTTTCCTGGGTGAAAACGGTTTGCACATCGCAATTGAGGCAGCGTGCCGCCTCCTTGAACGCCGTCGCGACGTCGAACCCGAGTTCGACCTCGACCCGGATGCTGGCCAGCGCCTGCTCGGCCTTGGCCCAGGGCACCTTGAAGCGGTGCGCCGGAGATACGTCGTTGTCGAAGCTCCACTCATGGATGCCCATCTTCTGCGACACCAGGTTGGTGCGCGGTGGTGGTCGCTGGTAGAGCGATTCGGCATTGAGCAGGCGATCGATCGACACCGCCGCTTCATGGCCATGCGCCACTGCAGTGATGATGTTCTTGGGGCCAAAGGCCGCGTCGCCGCCAAAAAACACGTTTGGCACGCTGGACTGCAAGCTGCCCTTGTCGACCACCGGCAGGCCGCCCTGGTCGAATGCGATACCGCAATCGGTCTCGATCCACGGAAATGCGTTCTCCTGGCCGACCGCAATCAGCACGGCATCGCATTCGATCAGCACGTCCGGCTCACCGGTCGGAATCAGGCTGCGCTTGCCATGCGCGTCGCAGATCGACTTGACGACTTCAAAAACCATGCCGGTGAGCTTGCCATCGGCATGCTGGAACGACTTGGGCACATGGCAGTTGATGATCGGTATACCCTCATGCTGGGCATCCTCCTTCTCCCACGGCGAGGCCTTCATCTCGTCAAAGCCGCTGCGCACCACCACCTTCACGTCGTCGCCACCCAGGCGACGCGACGAGCGGCAGCAGTCCATGGCGGTATTGCCGCCGCCGAGCACGATGACCCGACGGCCGATGCTGGTGATATGACCGAACGACACCGAAGCCAGCCAGTCGATGCCGATATGGATGTTCGCGCTGATCTGCTTGCGTCCGGGCAGATCGAGGTCGCGGCCGCGCGGGGCTCCGCAGCCGACAAAGATCGCGTCGTAACCCTGGGCCATGAGTGAGCGCATCGAGTCGATCGGCTGACCATTGCGAAATGCGACCCCCATGTCCAGGATATAGCCGGTCTCCTCGTCGATCACCGTCTCTGGCAAGCGGAAGCGCGGAATCTGGCTGCGGATGAATCCGCCAGCCTTTTGTTCACTATCGAACACGGTCACCGCATAGCCCAGAGGCGCCAGGTCGCGCGCGACCGTGAGCGATGCCGGCCCGGCGCCCACGCAGGCAATGCGCTTGCCGTTGGGCTCCGCCATCGCGGGCATCCGGGCGCTGATGTCCTGTTTCAAGTCGGCCGCCACCCGCTTGAGCCGGCATATCGCCACCGGCTCCGGCGGTGCGCCTCCGTTTTCCTCGACCCGCGATCGTCGGCAGGCCGGCTCGCAGGGTCGGTCACAGGTGCGGCCCAGGATGCCGGGGAACACATTGGACGCCCAGTTGACCATGTAGGCGTCGGTGTACCGCCCCTGGGCTATCAAACGGATGTATTCGGGAACAGGGGTGTGGGCCGGACAGGCCAGTTGGCAATCGACGACCTTGTGGAAATAGGCCGGATTACCGGTATCGGTAGGCAGCAAGCAATCGTCTCCTTGCCGCCATGTTGCCGGCGGCGTGGATGCGGTCCAAGGCAGTCACCTGGTCGACCGATCCGGTCCCACATCAGGCCTGCGCGCCAGGAGCCTTCGATGTAACTGCCCGGTAACCTTACCTGCAAACGCTTTCCCGCGTGGCCAATAATGCCGCTTTCGTGCTGTTGACTAGGCAGGTTGTTGCGCCAATGCTGCAAATGCCGCGACGACCTCAGGCGGCGCCTGCACCAATTCGACCAGCACGCCCTCGCCCGCGATCGGGAACTCTTCGCTGGCCTTGGGGTGCAGGAAGCAGATGTCGAAACCGGCCGCGCCCTTGCGAATGCCGCCGGGAGCGAACCGGACGCCCTGCTCCGTCAGCCATCGGACCGCGGATGGCAGGTCGTCGATCCACAGTCCCACATGGTTCAACGGCGTGGCGTGGACGGCCGGCTTTTTATCAGGATCCATGGGCTGCATCAGGTCGACTTCAACCTTCAGCGCGCCGGCGCCGATGGCGCAGATGTCCTCATCGACGTTTTCGCGCGCGCTGACGAAATGGCCGGTGACCTCCAGGCCGAGCATGTCGACCCACAGCCGGCGCAAGCGGCTCTTGTCGGTCGCCCCGATCGCAATCTGCTGGATGCCAAGTACCCTGAACGGTCGTTGCATGTGTTTTTCCATTGTCATCAGTCTTCGGTCGTTCGACGGGCCGCCCCAGGACGACTGCACTCCCCCGGGGGGCCAGGCGAAGCCTGGGTTGGTGGCTCCCGTCCGCGCTCAGGCGAACTCGACAATCGGCTGGTCCACTGTCAGGTTGTCACCCTTGTTCGCCAGCACCTTGCCCACGACGCCGTCTGCCGCGGCGAACAGCACGTTCTCCATCTTCATCGCCTCGATCACGGCGACCCGTTCCCCAGCCTGCACCTTCTGGCCGGGCTGTACCGCCACGTCCACCAGCAGGCCCGGCATCGGCGACAGCACGAAGCGGCTCATGTCGGGCGGTGCCTTGTACGGCATCAGCGCATGCAGTTCCGCGGCGCGGGGCGTCAACACCAGCGCGTTGATGCGGGTGCCGTTGTGGCTGATACGCAGGGCCAGCGGGTTGCGGCCCACGCCGCGCTCCACCTGCGCGGTAAAGGGTTGGTCGTTGACGGTGCCGCGAATACGCGCGCCGCCCAGGTGCCAGTCGCTGCAGATGGCGTAGCTGCCCGCGGAGGTGCGCACCACGCTCGAACCGGACTTCGCCTCGAAGTCGTGGACGGCCGTCACCTCGCGGCGGTGCTG
>JAYUQC010000251.1:0-6909 GCA_043759735.1 Rhodoferax sp. | reverse complement strand
AACCAGCGCAGCAACTGCACCAGCAACACGTCGAACAATCGGTCGGCCAGCAGACGCTGGCCGCAACGCACACGCTCGGTCTCGGCAAACAGCAGGTCAATGCGATCGCGCAAAACTTCGTCGAGAACCCGACCTACTTCCCGCCCGAGGTGCAGGCCAACCCGAAGTTTCAGGAACGGCTCCGGCGCGAGGTGCCGCTGGGCCGGCTGGTCGGCGCGCGCGAGGACGCCGCATTCGCCGCCTATCAGTGCAGCGACGCCGCCAACTGTTTTGTCGGCCAGGTGTTTCCGGTCTGTGGCGGCTGGGTCATGCGCTGACGGCGACATCAACCCGGCGACAGGCCCGCCAGACAGACATCGAATGCCGGTGCGTGTCCGCTTGAGCGAAGGGTTGGCCTCCTACGGCAGTCGGTCGGCTGCGTCATAGCCAGCTCTGGTAATCCTGAACAGCTCTCGCTTCGTGCTCATTGGCTCAATGTAGCCGAGTGACCCGAGTTCCGACAGGGCGCTGGTCCAGATTGCCCTCGAGCTATCGCTCCCCTCTTCAATGAGGTTCTTCCCGCGGACCTGGATCGCGTGCCCGGCGACGTAGGACACATTCATGATGGTCGCACTGGGATCGGCGGCGCACTCCTTGAGCAGGAAGGCTGGTTCCTTAGACAGGACGGGGATCAACGGTAGCTCTGCGAGTTCAGCCTGCCCGCCTAGTGCGACGGCTTGCTGGAAGAACGGGTCGCGATTCAGTTTGAGCTGCAAATGGCGGTACAGCTTGGTGCGAAAGTGTAAGCGCTCTATAAACCCCGTCTCTTGATTTCGTCAGCCGGACGTGATGGGGATTGCCCGCTGCGGCTGGCCGCCGGTGGGGGAGTCACTGCGTCGGTAGCGCGACACGCCAGGGCAGCAGCGCCTCGTAGTCGTCGGCAGTCTTGGCGTTTGGCAACGCGATGAACAAGGCGCGCAGGTAGCGATAGGAGTCGATGCCGTTGGCCTTGCAGGTCTGCACCAACGAGTACAGGTTCGCGCTGGCGTTGGCACCGGCCACGGTGTCACTGAAGAGCCAGCCCTTGCGGCCAACGACAAACGGACGGATCGAATTTTCGCAAGGATTGTTGTCGATGGGATAGCGACCGTCTTCAACGTAGCGCACCAGCTTGGGCCACTGTGAGCTGAGGTAGTGCAGCGCTTTGCCCAGCGCGCTGCCCGGCACCACCGCATGCAGGTGGGCCAGCAGCAAAGCCTCGATGGCCTGGATCACCGGCACGCTGTGCTCCTGCCGCTGTTGCCGGCGTTGCTGCGCATCCATCTCCAGGTTTCGAGCACGTGACTCCACCGCGTACAGCTTGGCGATCAGCTCGACGAACTGCGCGGCCGGCTGATCGGGCCCGCGCGCGTTCTTGGGCAGCACCTGCAGGGCGTCCACCATGTAGCGCCTGGCATGCGCCCAGCATCCCAAGTGCACCAGCTTGTGGGCACGCTCGATCTTGTCGTACACCTCGTAGCCGTCGCTCATCAACACGCTGCCTTCGCGCAGCCCGGCGTACATCTTCTGCGCCGCTTCGGTGCTGCGCGAAGGCGAGTAGCCAAACAGCCTGATCGGTGGCCCTGTTCCCTGCAGACCGCAACCCTCTGTCATCTGCACCCACATGTAGCTCTTGGACTGTGCGGCGCGCCCTGCCTCCTTGAGCACCTGCACCGTGGTCTCATCGCCAAACACCAGGGGTGAGTCCAGCAAGTGGTCACGCATCAGGTTGATAACCGGTTGGCTTGCCGCCCCCACGCGCACGATGCTCGCCGCCATCGTGTTGTGCGACAGGTCCGTTCCACCAAAGCGCCCCAGCAGCGCCGCCTGGCGGTACAGCGGCAGCCCATCATCGAATTTGGATGTGGCAATCCAGGCCAGCGCCGATTCGCTGAACAGGTCCTTGGGGATGATCTGTGCCGGCTTGCCCGCCAGGCGCAGACCGCGGTCGCAGCACGGGCAGGCGTACTTGACGCGTTCGTGGCGGATCACGCGCACCTGCTGCGGGATGATATCGAGCTGTTCACTGGCCTCCACGCCGATCTCCACCAGGGTGGCGCCATCATGCGCACAGACCCGCTCGGCATCGCTGAGTTCATGGCGCACGATGTGCCGCGGCAGTGCCGGATCCAGCGGCTTGCGGCCGCGTTTGGCGCGCTTGTGGCCTGCCACATCGGTGCCTTCGGAATCATCGCCCTCATGCCGCGCAGCAGCGGCTTTGGTGGCTGCGGCCAGCGCCTCGGCCTCGTTGAAGAACATATCCTTCTGATGCGTCCCCATGACCTCGCTGCTGGCGGCGAAGACCTTGCGCATCATCTTGTTGAGTTTCTCCTGCAGCAGGTCGCGCTGTGCACGCAGAAGACGGTTCTGGCCGAGCAGCGAATCGCGTTGGGCCTGCACGGCATCTCGTTGCGATTGAGCCGCTTGGAACGCCCTTTGCAGGGCTGCCAGATCGATGCCGTCGAGCAGCCAATGCAGTTGCTGCACGGTGAGTTCAACGACACGCTGGTTCTCGCGCGGCCAGATGAATCGCTCGCTCTCCAGGCGCTTTTGCAGCAGCCAGAGTCCGTTGCGGCTCCACCCCAGAATCTTCACGCGGTCGCGCCTGCGGTTGCCAAAGACGTAGAGCGCAGCGGCAAACGGATCAAGCGCCAGATCGTGTTCGACCAGCGCGGCCAGGCCGTTGATGTTCTTCCTGAAATCGATGGGCTCACGGTGCAGGTACACCGCCAGGTCGGCGTTCAGCCGAAACATGGCAGCCCCGCCAGCGTGTGCAGCAAGTTGGCCTGCGCCGACACGCTGCCAGCGTCATACGTCCAGCTCAGCACCACGCCGTTGTCCAGGCGCGCTTGCATCGCGAACCCGGCACCAAGGGCCTCGCCATGATGCACCGGCGGCGCGGCTTTGACCAACGACTGGACCTTGAGTTTGACCGGCACGAATGCCGATGTTTGCCGCGCCTTGGCCGACCTCGCTCTGGTGCCCTCATACCGCGCTTCATACAGCCGGCGCACGTTGATGCCGTGATGCGCCGCGTACGCGCTCAGGCTCATGCCTGATGTCTCGGCCGCCTTCAAATGACCATGCCACTTGCCTTGCTTGGTACCCATTGCATCCTCCTGGTGAAATGCATGGGTTTACCGCGTTCAACGCATCAAGGGAAGAACGCAGTCAATAGAGCGCTTACGCGAAAGTCGGTCAAATCGGAGTAGGACTCATATAGTCCGCGCGCCTGGCACGACTTCTTGAAAGTCTGTAGCTGCTGGTATTGCGTCGGATCGATGCTGTCAGGGACTATCGGGACGGCCTTCACATCTGCAAGCAGCGCTTTGACTACGCCAATGATCGAAGACGTATGGGCATGAAAGGTTCGATAGGTCCTTCAGCACACGGCCAACTTCTTTCGCATAAGCCGACCGGTCGCCTGAGATTCTGTTTACAGCGGCAACCGCTCGGGTGACGAGAGCCTGACGTTCGTGTTGCGGGAGATCACTCAGATCGTTGTGCCGGGACCGAGGGACCATTTCTTCGTAGGCGGCTACGATGCCTTCAGGCTGCGCTATCAGTGGTTGAACATTCATGTCTATTCGGGGGCCAGATTCTTGACGTTGACAAATGCGCAGCGGCCAGTCCGCGCAAGTTACGAAAATGGAACAAGCTCGCCTCCGATCAGCGCCCCGTATCCGTACCTGACATGCGGCGACTTTCGACGTTCTGGAGGCATTTCTACGACTTGGATCGGCATCCCCCCAACGGGCTTAACGTGTCGAGCGCACAGGAAAACAATCATCAACTCGACGACACTGGAAAGATTCTGAAGAGATTGGGAAAAAAACGCTAGCATTGGCGTCATGTCCAAAGGGGACTTCGGGTGTATGACCTGAACCATCGGAGGAAGCAAGACGTTTTTGGCATCCAGCGCGAAATCTGTAACCAGCAAACGCTGCTCGGGCCGAGGGTGTTCAACGCAATTCCGGGCATTGCGAATGAACAAAAGGAACGGATGAACTTGAGCTAAGAATGATGGGAAGTTATCCACGTCCTGAGGACCGCTATCAACCTTCTTCCTCAACGCTTCCCAGCCCCCCGAGCCAACATCGGGATAGAACATCTTGACGATTCGGAATAGCTCTCGGAGCGCATGATCCACGCGTTGCAAAAATTCATTGCACCGCGCTTCGACATTCCCAATTGCGGGTACCAGAAGGGAACGATTTGAACCAATCTTCGGGTCCAAGTTTGCCGTAGCCCCAGTTTCCACCGTGGCATACGAATCATGCAACTGGTAAGCGCCCGAAATGTCCTTCGCGATCTGAATGGCAAGAGCGAAAGCTGCGTCCCCATCAACGTGATTTTGGGCGCTAGACGCTTTCAACAGATGATAGGCAGTCAACAGCGTTGCCCCTACCCAAGGGTCATCTGCGCCATGGGGAAGAATTCTTTGGACGGTGTTCGGCGTCCCAATGTTCGTTCGGTCCGGGTCGATTTGGTCTGCCAGCTTAACCTCATAGACGCCCTTTCCCTTCACAATCAATAGCCTTTCACCGGTCGAAATCATTTCCGAGATCACGCTGGTGTCGTCCGAAGTGCGGATTTCAAGCGAGCCGGCGCTGTCTCTCAGTCTGTCGATTGGCAGTTGCTTCTTCGGTTGTTTTTCGCTCATCATTTCGATCTGGTCAAGAGGTTAGCTGTCAGGGTCAGCTGTCAGCAGCGGGTCAGCTGTCAGGGTTAGGTCATGCCTTTTGCCCCCTGCAAAGGGGGCAAAAGGCATGACCTAACCCTGACCACTCTAGGCGCGCACTGCGCGCCCGCGAAGCGCCGCGCGAAATCGTGGTGCAGGTGCGCTGGGCTGCGCCGGCCGACGCGCAATGGTGCCGCCTGCCGATTCAAGTTGCGGCGCCGGCAGACCGCATTCGTACCGAAACCCAGTCCTTGAGCCGTCCTTTCGCGTCGGCTGAGACGGGAAGCGCGTCGATGCGGTCCTGGACCGTGCTGCCATCCACGATCTTGTACACGAGCAGGCACTCGACGAAGGGCCAGTCCTTATCGCGGCCCGCCGCCATCTTGGATGCGGCGAGATCGTGCGGATCCAGGCAGTAGCCGATCTTGAGGTCGGTATTCTCATTTTGGATCTTCACCAGGCGCCCCTCCCAACCGGCCGGAAGAACGGCAGTTTCAGGTCCGACACCCTGTGCGTAGTAACCGAACTGGTCTTGAAATGGGGACAGTTCGCCGATGGCGCCGTCGATCAGGTCGGCAAGGTCGGGGCGGCGCAAGGGATACAGGTCTGCCTCCATGGAACGTAGCAGGAACTCCGGCGCATCTGGCACCGCGCCAAGAATGGATTGGCTGCCGACGACCACGATCTCGTACTGGTTGGTTACTGCCGCGGCGGCGCGAATGAGGTGTTCAAGCTCGTGACGCCGCATGGTCGTGCTTCCAAGTCTTGAGAAACGAGAAGCGCTCGCTGTTGGTCAGAATACCGGAGAACGGTGAGCATTGGCGCAATGCATCCGCCCTCTGTGATTCTTCGACCGCCACCGCCAGGCAGGCATCCAGCCCCTCTTCCACGAGGTTTTCCCACTGCAACAGGTAGGGTTGCGACGGCGCCCCCACGCTTGTGCGCCATCGCGCAAGCGTCGCCCTGGCCACCTCAAACAGTGCGGGGTCTTGCCTCAGCTTCTGCGCCACGATGCGGTGCAGCATGCGGCTGCGCGCATCAATTTCCTGGTGGGTTCGCATACGTGACTCCTGGTTGCTTTGGCCACAAGGGAAATCCAATGTCTTGTGCGGGAACTGTAAGCGCTTCCTGGGCAGTCAGGATGAGGGTCCGGTCACCGGGATGTGCCGGGCGGGCAGCACCACCTGCACGTCGCCTGTCATCAGCCGACGCGGCAGGGTGTCGCCGCGGCCGCCGGGGAGCGACACCGCCGAGGTCCGTGCGCGGGATATAGTTCACGCCTGAAGTATCCCTGGGGCCCGCACACCGAGTCAAACTGCACTGATAGGGCGTGGTCATCATGTGGGCAGTGTTGTCAGTTGCTCAGTCCCGCCACAGGTGGTGCAGCGTCAGTTCCGGCAGGCAGTTGAGCCGCACATCGACAACCGAGGCGCCACAGCCCACGGAGGTGTAGCCCGCCATGGCTTGGTAATGCCATGGCCCGCGCACGTAGGCGCGCGGCGTGGGTGTGTCGGTCAGGATCGGAATCCCCCCCGGCAGGCAGACCTGGCCGCCGTGGGTGTGGCCGCTGAGCATCAGGCTGACGCCCGCATGCGAGGCCTGCCGGTAGGGCACTGGCGTGTGCGACAACAGGATCCGCGCAGGCGTCGGGCGCGACACCGGCCATCGCCTTGAGCAGGTTGTGGGTGCGAAAGAAATGCGCGTCATCGATGCCGACCAGGGCCAGTTCCGTGCCACCGCACCGATTCGTTCATCAGCACCGGGACGCCACGCGCTTCCATGCCCGGCACCATGCGGATCGAGTCGTGGTTGCCCAGTACCGCATGTGCGTGCTCGCCCAGATGCGGGCGCAGCCGGGCGAAGCCATCGGCTTGGATTTGGCCGCAGCAAGCGAGCGGTGGCCCGGATTCGGGTGCGAGCCCGCATGCGGGCGCGCGGACGGTGGCTGGACGCATCGGGCAGCGCCAGCCCGAGCAGCTTGCTCGCACGGGCTGGGTGCCGCAATATGCCGTCGTGTTGGCCAGCGCGCAGCACCCGGCTGCCGCGACGCTAGGTGAGGTGGGGCTTGTTCCCCTGGCCAATGGGTCGGCGATCATCTTTCAGCCACACAGGCTGTTCGGTGTCGTCGGCACACTGCTGCTGACGGACCTGCGCCGGCAACGCGCGGCGGCGGATCCGGCGCTGCTGCCAACGGGTCCGCGCCCATCGTT
>JAYUQC010000250.1:0-6936 GCA_043759735.1 Rhodoferax sp. | reverse complement strand
CTGCCGCGACCCCCTCTGCCGTCCTGCTGACCCACAACGGCCTGCACCTGGACCTGCGAATCGACCGCAGCACCGTGATCGGTGCCAGTGACGCGGCCGGTGTGGCCGACCTGGTACTCGAGGCCGCACTGTCGACGATCCTGGACCTGGAGGACTCGGTCGCCGTGGTCGATGCCGATGACAAGGTCCGGGCCTATGCCAACTGGCTCGGCATCATGCAGGGCACATTGACGGCCCCGGTGACCAAGGACGGCAAGACCACTACGCGGGGCCTCAATCCGGACCGCCGCTATACCGGCGCGCGAGGCGGCGAAGTGGTTCTGCATGGCCGCTCGTTGCTCTTCGTGCGCAATGTCGGCCACCTGATGTCGAGCCCGGCGGTGCTGTGGGGTGGCGGACAGGAAATTCCCGAGGGCATCCTCGATGCCGTGATCACGACCGCGATTGCGATCCACGATCTGAAGCGCCGGGGCAACTCACGCGCCGGCTCGGTCTACATCGTCAAGCCCAAGATGCACGGCCCGGCCGAAGTCGCCTTTGCCGGCGAGCTGTTCGGCCGCGTCGAAGCCCTGCTCGGACTGCCGAAGAACACCGTCAAGCTCGGCATCATGGACGAGGAGCGGCGCACCAGCGTCAACCTCAAAGCCTGCATCGCCGCCGCCGCGAGCCGGGTCGCATTCATAAACACCGGCTTCCTGGACCGCACCGGTGACGAGATGCATACCTGCATGGCTGCCGGTCCGGTGCTGCGCAAGGGGGACATGAAGACCAGTGCCTGGATCCAGGCCTATGAGAAAAACAACGTCATGGTCGGCCTGGCCTGCGGCCTGCGCGGCAAGGCGCAGATCGGCAAAGGCATGTGGGCCATGCCCGACCTGATGGCCGACATGATGCGCCAGAAGATCGGCCACCCCAGGGCCGGTGCCAACACCGCCTGGGTGCCCAGCCCGACCGCCGCGACGCTGCATGCGCTGCATTACCACCAGGTGAACGTGGCCGAGGTGCAAAAGCAGCTGGAAATGGACGCCGCGTCGGCCGACGCCGCGCAGCAGCGCGAGGCGATCCTGAACGACCTGCTGACCATCCCGGTCGTCAAAACGCCACAATGGAGCGATGCCGAAAAGCAGCAGGAACTCGACAACAATGCCCAGGGCATCCTGGGTTATGTGGTGCGCTGGATCGACCAGGGCGTGGGTTGCTCCAAGGTGCCCGACATCCACAACGTCGGCCTGATGGAGGACCGCGCGACACTGCGCATATCGAGCCAGCACATGGCCAACTGGCTGCACCATGGCGTCGTCAGCAAGGCCCAGGTCCGCGCCACATTCAAGCGCATGGCCCTGGTGGTCGACAAACAGAACGCCGGTGATACGCTGTACAAAAGCATGGCAGGCGACCCGCAGGGCGCAGCGTTCCAGGCCGCTTCCGACCTGGTGTTCAAGGGGCTGACGCAGCCCAGCGGATATACCGAGCCGTTGCTGCATGCGTGGCGGTTGAGAGTCAAGGGCGGATGGGCCTGACGGCCGGTCTGTTGAAATCGTCGATCGGGGATGCGGTCCGCTCGGGCAGGGCTTGCCCGAGCGTATCGACCGATTCTGTCCGACCGGACCTCGAGTGACGAACGCGACCCGGTATCAGTTGTCCACGATCGCCTCGGCCTCGATCTCGACCCGGTATCCATCTCCGACAAGGGCACCTACCTGCAACAATGTATTGGCCGGTCGGATGGCGCCGAAAAAGCGGCCATGCACCTCGCTGACGTCGCGCCAATCGTTGGCGTCGCTCAGGTAGACGCGGGTTCGCACAACGTCTTCGAGCCGACCGCCCAGGGCCTTGATGCTGGCGGTAATCTTGTCCAGGATATAGGTCGCCTGCACCGCGGCATCGCCTTTGCCGATCAGCCTGCCGCTGCCGTGGGTGGCAGTGGTGCCGGAGACCAGGATCCGGTCGCGCACCCGCACAGCGCGTGCATAACCGGCCAGTGGCTCCCAGACACTGCCGCTGTCCAGGGTCCAGCGCTCGGTGCGACCGGGCACCGGCACGGATTTCCATAGTGGCGCAACCGTATCCAGATGGTGGCTCAGGTCGCCGGAGGCTGTCAGGAATGGCGGGCGGCGGTATTCGTCGCCGCAGTCGCCGCCGAGGCGCTGGGTAGCGGCGAATGCTTCGTCGAGCCGGGCCCGGTCGTCGTCATCGAGTGCAAAGGCAAACAGCTTCAGGTTGTCGGCGCGGTGTTCCGATTCGCCCAGTCGGGCGCCCACGATCGTTGCGGCCACCGCCGGTTGCTCCAGCACCCAGCGGGTCGCAACGTTGGACACCGATACGCCATGCTTGCGTCCGATCTGCTGCGCCGCGCGCAGCACCGCCTGCAGCGCCGGCCAGCCGCCGATGGCATCGATGAAACGCCGGTATTTCATCTTGCTCCAATCGGCCACATCCTGCGGCTCGGCTGCACCGACCCAGCGCTCGGACAGGAAGCCTCCCCCCAGCACGCCGTAGGCCAGCAGGCGCACGCCGCGCTGCTGGCACAACCGGGACATGCCCTCGGTAGCGCGCCGATCCAACAGCGAGATGCAGACCTGGTTGCTGGCGATCGGGACGCCTTCGGCCAGCGCGACGCGCAGATGCGCCGTATCGAAGTTGGCCAGGCCGATATGCCGGATCAAACCCTCCTCACGCAGTCGCGCCAGTTCCAGCAGCGCGTCGATATAGCCGGGATGGTCAAAGGTCCACCAGTGGAACTGAAGCAGGTCGATGCGGGAGGTGCGCATCCGTTCCAACGAGCGCTGCACGCCGGCTCGCACCACGGCGGCGTGCATGGGTCCGGGCGCCGGACACCATTTGGTGAAAGCCGTTACGCCCACCCCGGCGGGCGATGCCAGCAACTGGCCGGTGATCAGCTCAGCCGAACCGTAGTGGTCGGCCATGTCGAAGGTATCGAACCCCGCGCGGGCATAGGCGGCCATGGCCGCGGCGCCCTGCACCGGGTCCAGCAGCTGGCCGCCACGCTCCATGTCGGCGACCTGCCACAGGCCGGTGACAACCCGCGCAATCTCCAGCCCGGGCGCCAGCAGCGTGCGCTCGGGCCGCGCCGGCGCGCTGGCCGCCGCGCAGCTCACTTGGGCAGCCGCGCCTGGATCGCCTGCACGTCCTCGGATGTCATCTGCCCGACCGTCGTGACCTCGCCGTTGGTAATGCGCCAGGTACGGAACGGGCCGACGATATCGCCGTTCTTGTCGAACTGCACCGCGCCGATGACGCCGACATACCGCACCGGCTTCTTGTCCTTGATCAGTTGCAGCGCACGGGTGAATCCCTGCGGGCCGGCGTGGACCACCTCACCGCCGGGCTCTGTCACCTTGCGGATCGAGTCGCGGATGGCCGCAGCCTCGAACTTGCCGGCATGGGCGATCGCCAGGCCCAGGATCGCCGCCGCGTCAAACGCGCGGTCGGCCGCTGGCGCGCCGGCATCGAAACCGCCGCTCATCGCGGGGTAGGCACTGGCAAAGAACTCGGTGGACGGCGTCTTGGTGCTGCCCGACGAGGTGCCAAACGCGTTGGTCAGGAACTGCGGGCCCACGCCCTTGATGAAGTCGGCCGCGTTCATGCCGTCGTTGAGCAGAAACCGCTGCGGGCCGCCCTGCTGAATCCAGGTGCGCACGATCGTCGTGCCGTCACCCGGATAGCCGATGAAATACAGTGCCGGCGGATCCCCCTTGAGCGCATTCGTGACCTCGGCGTTGTAGGACGCCTGCTGCGGGTTGTAGGGCGTCACGCTGACCAGCTTGCCGCCCAGCGCCTCGTAGGCACGGCGAAACTCGGCCAGCATGTTGACGCCGAAATCGTTGTTGACATGGATGATCGTCAGCGTCTTCATGCCCTGGTCCAGCGCGTACTTGGCCGCCGCGGTGCCCTGCAGCGCGTCGCTGGTGATCGTGCGGAAGAACCAGCCATTGGTCTTGCCTTCGGCCGCCAGCTTGGTCAGCGTCGGCGACGTAGACGCCGGCGAGATCTGTACCACGCCGGCCGGGCCGGTCACGGACGTGACGATCGGAATCGACACCGAACTGATGATGCCGCCAATGATGGCCGGCACCTTTTTGAGATCTACCATCTGGCGCGCCTGGTCAACCGCTACCGAACCCTGGCTTTGCGCATCGCGCAGGTCCACCGCCAGTTTGCAGCCGGCAACACCCGTGGCACCGGCTGCCTTGTTCACCTCGTTGAACGCCAGTTCCACCGATTTGCTCGCAGCCTGTCCGAACCGTCCCGCGGGTCCGGTCAGCGATACGACCATACCCACGGTATGGCTACAGGCCGGCGCCTGGGCGCTGGCAGACAGGGGAGACAGGCTGGCAATCACGGCGAGCATCGTGACAGACAAAAAATGGCGCATGGAACGAATCTCCGGTTGGTTGAGTGATGACGATGGCGAAATCAGGATTTGTTGAGCTCGTATTTCATGATACGTCCATGCGGACCGCTGCGGTCGCGCTCCAGCGTGTAGGTGTCGCCTTGCGGACCCGGATGCGCGGCCAATATCGGATCGAGCAGGTCGTGGTCCTGCGCATCGAGCTTGACCCGGAACACGCCCAGCGTGTCGGCCAACCGGTCGGCGTAGCGCGCACCGACGATCGCGGCGCCGACTCCCGGCTGGTCCAGCACCCAGCGCGTCGCCACCGTCGCAATCGATGCTCCATGGCGCAGGCCGACCCGACGCAGTGTCTGCAGCAGTTTCTGGAACGCCGCCCAGCCGCCGAATTCGTCGATAACCAGCTTGTACTTGATGAGCGAGCGGTTGGTCAACCCGCTGAGCGGCTCCTCCCGCCCGAGCCAGGGCTCGGAAAAAAACCCGCCGGCCAGCGTTCCGTAACACAGCATCTGCAGGCCCCGCTCCCGGCACAGGTCGGCCAGCACATGCTGCGCTCGCCGGTCCAGCAGCGAGTACTGCACCTGGACGCTGACCAGCGGAACCCCCGCATCGAGCATGGCGGCGGTCTGCACGCTGTCGAAGTTGGTACAACCCAGGTTGGCGATCAGACCTTCCTGCTGCAACCGGGCCAGCTCGAGCGCCACCTGCACCGCGCCCGGCACCGCATAGTCCCACCAGTGAAACTGCACCAGGTCGAGCCGTTTGCTGCGCAGTCGTTGCAACGAGCGCTCCACGACGCGCCGTACATAGGCCGCATCGACGCGCGCCAGGTCGGAATAATCGGGCACGAACTTGGTGTGCACCTGCAGGCCCGGCTGACCCAGCGCGGCGCGGCGCTGGTTGAATGCGCCGTACAGGTCCTCGACACCGGTGTAAATGTCGGCACCGTCGACGGTGTTCAGGCCGGCGGCGACAAAGGCCACCATGTCGTGCAGCGCTCGATCCCGGTCCACCGCGCCATGGTCGCCGGCCAGTTGCCAGCCGCCGCGAATGATGCGCGGTATCCGGTATCCGGGCGCGAGTTCGGTGGTCTGCACGGCAGGCGATGGATCCGTCATGGCTTGGGCTGGTCGGGCAGCGGCACCGCCGTGGTGTCGCCATGGCGAAAAACGCGCTGCCCCAGCCGCGTGATGCGAAATCGGGACGGGCAATGCGGGTCCGGGCATGCCACTTCTGCGTCGGTGCTCATCCAGTCGCTGGGGTCGGTAGCGCGCTGTTTGGCCGGCAACAGCGGCAGCAGCGCCGCCAGCGAATACAGCGAAAAACCCTGATCGGGCGGGAAATGCAGCATCTCGCCACGCACCTCGAACCAGTCGCCCGGTCGGGCACCGCACAGGATGCGGACACCGGCGGGTGCGACCACCTCGACCCGCAGATCGTACAGCGCGAATTGATCGGAATCCATGCGCTGGAGTTTAGTGACAAATGGTTTGGATATAGTCCCATGCCAGCACAAACCAACCACACAGCGCATGCAAAATCCTGCCGGGAACGGCGCACTACCCGGATCTGGCGATCTGCTGGTGGTCCAGGGGCTGTCGAAATCCTTCGGTGGAAACCGGGCGATCCATGCGGTGTCGTTCGTGCTCAAAGCCGGCGCGATTGGTGGCCTGATCGGCCCGAATGGCGCCGGCAAGACCACCCTGTTCAACTGCGTGGCGGGGCACTTGCGACCGGATGCCGGCAGCATCCTGCTTGCCGGCGTGCCGATCGCCCGCAAGCCGGCGGCCGACTGCTTTGGCGCCGGCCTTGCCCGCACTTTCCAGATTCCACGGCCCTTTCCCGAGATGTCGGTGCTGGAAAACGTCATGGTCGCGCCGGCAGGGCAATCGGGCGAGCGGTTCTGGACCAACTGGCTGCAACCGGGCCAGGTCGCGGCGCAGGAATTGCGCACCCGCGACGCCGCTCGCCACTGGCTCGATTTCGTCGGCCTGGGCGAACTGGCGCAGCAACCGGCGCGCATCCTGTCGGGCGGGCAGCGCAAACTGCTCGAGCTGGCACGGGTGATGGTGGCGCAACCCAGGCTGGTGCTGCTCGACGAACCTGGCGCCGGTGTAAACCCGGCGCTGCTTGACCAGATTGTCGACAAGGTTGCGGCTCTCAACGCACAGGGCACCAGTTTCCTGATCATCGAACACAACATGGACCTGGTGGCATCGCTGTGCAAGCCGGTGATGGTGATGGCGCAGGGCGAACTGCTGGTCACCGGCGACGCCGCATCGGTGCTGGCCGATCCGCGCGTGGTCGAAGCCTATCTGGGAGACGCCGCTTGAGCAAGCCTGGCCGCCCCGCCGCGACGACGACCCCGTCGCAACGCGGTCGTACCATCGCGCACGGCATTATTGCGGATGCAGTCCCTGCCGCCGCGCGCGGCGCCAAGGCACTCCCGTGAGCGCCGCCGGGCCGTTCCCAAGGGCGAATTGCGCAATGCGCAGCATGGAGGATGCCTGATGAGCGCCGCCGGGCCGTTCCCAAGGGCGAATTGCGCAATGCGCAGCATGGAG
>JAYUQC010000249.1:0-20420 GCA_043759735.1 Rhodoferax sp. | reverse complement strand
CCACCGTCTTGGCGCCCTTGTAACGCACTTCGGTGAAGAAATGCGCGTCCGGCGTGCGCGTCTGCGGCACGTTGGACCCCCAGGCGATGATGTAGCTTGAGTTGTACCAGTCGGCCGATTCGGGCACGTCGGTCTGCTCGCCCCAGACCTGCGGGCTGCTCGGAGGCAAATCGCAATACCAGTCGTAAAAACTCATGCACACGCCGCCGATCAGGCTCAGGTAGCGGCTGCCGGCCGCGTAGCTGACCATCGACATGGCCGGAATCGGCGAGAAGCCGATGACCCGGTCCGGTCCGTGCTTCTTGATGGTGTAGACGTTGGCGGCGGCAATTATCTCGTTGACCTCATCCCAGGTCGAGCGCACCATGCCGCCCAGGCCGCGGATGCTCTGGTAGTCGCGCCGCTTGGCGTCGTCCTGCACGATCGATGCCCAGGCGCCGACCGGATCGTGCGTCAGGCGCGCTTCACGCCAGGTCTTGAGCAGGCGACCGCGCACCATCGGGTATTTGACCCGATTGGCGCTGTACAGGTACCAGCTGTAGCTGGCGCCGCGGGCGCAGCCGCGTGGCTCGTGGTTGGGCATGTCCCAACGGGTACGCGGGTAGTCGGTCTGCTGGGTTTCCCAGGTCACGATGCCGCCTTTGACATAGATCTTCCACGAGCACGACCCGGTGCAGTTCACGCCGTGGGTCGAGCGCACGATCTTGTCGTGTGCCCACCGGTTGCGGTAGGCATCCTCCCAGGTGCGGTCTTCACCGGTGGTAACGCCGTGTTCACCGGAAAAGCTCTCGCGTGGCTGGGAAAAATAGTTCAATCGATCGAGAAAATGGCTCATCTGTGGCTCCTGGAAACGGGTTTGGCGCGGGCGTGGCTTTGAAGGGATCGCAGGTGCATGGCGGCTGAGATCATGGGTTCTTCACGTAGGCGCTCTTGCGCAGATAGAACCACCAGTTCAGGATCAGGCACAGCGCGTAGAAGATCGCGAACCCGTACATCGCCATCTGCGGTGTGCCGGCCTTGATCTGGGCGCCGATCACGACCGGCGCAATGAAGGCTCCGTAGGCCGCGACGGCCGAGGTCCAGCCCAGCACCGGACCGGCCTGCTGGCGATCGAAGATGACACCGATGGTGCGGAAGGTCGATCCGTTGCCGATGCCGCTGGCCGCGAACAGCACGATGAACAGCAGCATGAACGCCATGAAATACTGCTCTGGCGTGGCCGACTGGTAAGCCAGCAGCATCACATAGCCGACGGCAACCGAGGCGATCACCATCGCGGCCGAAACCCACTGCGTGACGATCGATCCGCCGACCTTGTCCGAGACCCAGCCGCCCAATGGCCGGATCAACGCTCCCACGAATGGACCGATCCAGGCGTAGGCCAGCACCGCTGGTGCGTTCGGGTTGTTCAGCGTGTGCTGCAGCACGCCGGCGGCGTCGCGCACATGGCTGATGCCAAATATCACCTTCATCGAGAGCGGCAAGGCCATCGAGAAGCCGATGAAGGAGCCGAAGGTGACGATGTACAGGATCGTCATCGACCAGGTGTGCTTGTTGCTGAAGATCGCAAATTGCGTCTTGACGTGTTCCTTCATGGTGCCGAACGCGGCCAGCTTCATCACGATCAGCGCGGCGATGATGTCCAGCGGGATCGCGACCCACATGTTGAGAAGGCCCAGGCCGGTCGGTGCCGGCAGGTAGAAGTACAGCATCACGATCGACGGCACGAACGCCAGCGTGTACAGGTAGGTGATCTTGGCAAACGCCATGAGCGGGTTGCCGGTGGCCGGCGACACGGTCTTGAGGTTGTTCATGCCGAACCAGCACAGGATCCCCAGCGGCACCAGCGACAGCACCCAGGCCAGGCCGGCGTTCTGGATCCAGGTCGACGTGCCGGCAGGGATCTTGCCGAAAATCCAGCCGCTGTCCTTGGCCAGCACCATCGGCTCCCCGCCAAGTGCGCCGAACAGGCCGACCGTCATCACCAGTGGGATCACGACTTGCATCGTCGTCACGCCGAAGTTGCCAAGGCCGGCGTTCAGGCCGAGGCCGGTCCCTTGGAGGCGTTTGGGAAAGAAGGTGCTGATGTTGGACATCGAACTGGCGAAGTTGCCACCGCCCACGCCCGACCACAGTGCCATCAGCTGGAACGACCACAGTGGCCATTCCGGATGCTGCAGTACGATGCCGGTGCCGATGGCCGGGGCCAGCAGCATCGCGGTGGTCAGGAAAATGGTGTTGCGGCCGCCGGCCAGGCGAATCAGGAACGAGGCCGGGATGCGCATCGTCGCACCCGAGATGCCGGCAATCGCGGTCAGCGTGAACAACTCGGCCTGGCTGAACGGGAATCCCAGGTTCATCATCTGCACCGTGATGATGCCCCACATGCCCCAGACCGCGAAGCCGCACAGCAGGGCGGGGATCGAGATCCACAGGTTGCGGTAGGCGATCTTCTTGCCGGTGGTTTCCCAGAATGTTTCGTCCTCCGGGCGCCAGTCCGCGATGTCGGCTCCGCCGCTGGCGACGGTTGTCGCTGCGCGGGTGTTGCTTGCAGTGGTCATGGTGTTCCTTGTTGCTCAACCATTGAGGGCGAATACGGTGGCGTTCTTGCCCATCAGTTCGGTGCGGCGCACTTCGGTCCAGTACATCCAGATCAGCGAGATCCAGACCACGCCGTACATCAGCATGAAGGCACTCGAACGGATACCGGTCAGATCCATCAGTGCGCCGAACATGATCGGCAGCACGAAGCCGCCCAGGCCACCGGCCAGGCCGACGATGCCGCTGACGGCGCCGATGTTGGTCGGGTATTCATCGCTGATGTACTTGAATACGCTGGCCTTGCCGAAAGCCCAGGAAATTCCGAGGATGAACATCAGGAACGTGAAGGTGTAGACGTTCAACCCGATGTGGAAAGTGGTCGGACCGTTGACGGTCAGGATCGTGAAATCGGTCTGTGGATACGACAGCAGGAACAGGCAGATCCAGCTGACCCACATCACCCACCAGGTTACCGCGTGGGCGCTGTATTTGTCGGACAGCCAGCCGCCAACTGCGCGCAGGACGCCACCCGGCAGCGAGAAGCAGGCGGCCAGCAGCGCGGCGGCGCGGATGTCCAGGCCGTACTCGCCGACGTAGTATTGCACCATCCACAGGCTCAGCGCCACATAGCCACCGAACACAATGCTGTAGTACTGGCAGTACTTGAGGACCTTGGGATCCTTGAGCAGTTTGAGCTGGTCGCTGAATTTGGTGGTCGGCGGCACCAGATGCGCCGGGTCGCTGTAGCTGAACATCCAGAACAGCACCAGTGTGCCCAGCATGATGGCGGCATAGACCTGCGGAACCATGGTCCAGCCAAAGGCGACCAGGATCGCCGGGGCGACGAACTTGTTGACGGCGGCGCCCGAGTTGCCGGCGCCGTACACGCCCATCGCGAAACCCTGGTTGCCCTTGGGGAACCAGCGCGCGACATACGGCGTGCCCACCGAGAACGAGCCACCGGCCAGGCCGACGAACAGGCCGATGACCAGGAAATGCCAGAACTGGGTGGCGTAGGCCATCAGCCAGATGGCCGGAACCGTCACGGCCATTACGGCAGCCATCACGATCCTGCCGCCGTATCGGTCGGTCCAGATGCCCAGTGGAACCCGCGACAGCGCACCGGTCAGCACCGGCATGGCCGTCAGCAGCCCGAATTCGGTGGCGTTGAGGCCCAGCGTCTTCTTGAGCGGTATGCCGATGACGCCGAACATCATCCACACCATGAAACAGACGGTGAAGGCCAGCGTACTCGCGATGAGCACGGACAAGGCCTGTCCTTTGCGGGTCATGTGTTCTCTCCGTGTTGCATGCCATCACTGTAGGATTGGCATCGCGGCGGCACCATCCTCCTGAAGGCGCAGCCGGACAAGGGAGACGAACTATGCGCCTGGCGTGCTGCGTAGTTCCGTGGAACTAGCGACGATATTTTTTGCGCCTGGCTTGATGTGGATCAAAGCAGGCCACTCCCGGTGGCCATAACTGCCGCATGGACCCGCGTACTGACCTCGAGCTTGCGCAGGATGTGCTGAACATGGATCTTCACGGTGGTCTCGGCGATTGCGAACTGGCGCGCGATCTCCTTGTTGCTCGCGCCGGCGGTGATTGAGCGCAGGATGTCGAGCTCACGCGGTGTCAGCGATGCCAGCGGTGAGGCCGGCGCGGTGTCTGCAGTCCTGCCGCTGAAACCGTTCGCCGCGCTGCGGTAGGCCGTGACCAGCTTGCCGGTCATCTCGGGTGCGATCACGTGTTCGCCCTGCATGGCCAGGTTGATGGCGCTGCTCAACGCATCGCCTTCCATGGTCTTGAGCAGGTAGCCGCAGGCGCCGTTGCGCAGCGCGGTGGCCAGGTCGTGCGCATCTTCGCTGACAGTCAGCATCAGGATGCGGGCCTGCGGGGCCGCCTCCCGCAGCGCAGGGATAGCGTCTACACCATTGACGCCGCCGAGATGGTTGTCCAGCAGGATCAGATCGGGCTGCAGTTCGAGCGCGCGTCGCTGGGCCTGTCCGGCATCCGCGGCGTCTGCGACGACCTTGTAGCGCGCATCGCGCGTGAGTAGCGCCGTGAGGCCGCGGCGAAACAGGGTGTGGTCGTCGACGACCAGGATGCGTATCACCGCGGGTGTTTGGTTGGACATGGTGCGATCAGACGACGGCGGCAAGCTCGCCTTCCGACACGACTCCAGACTGGGCCGACGGCTGCCCATGAGCCGCGGGCAGGTTCAGGATGACCGAGGTGCCGCGCCCTGCCGTGGCTATCACCTCCAACTGTCCACTGATGCGCTCTGCGCGTTCTCGCATGATCCGCAGACCGACGTGGGTTTCGTCGTGGATGCCGGGGTTGGCGTCGAAGCCGAGCCCGTCGTCGCGGATCTCGAAGCGCCACTGGGGTTGCTGCAGCACCTCAAGCCAGACATGGGTCGCCTTGGCATGCTTGCGAATGTTGGACAAGGCCTCCTGCACAATATGCAGCACTTGCACTTGCTGGTCCGGCGCCAGTGGCATGCCATTGCCTTCGATGCGCAGCGTGGTGGGCACTGCGCTTTGCAGTTCGAATTTTCGCAAGGTGGTCTGGAGCGCGGGCTCGATGTCCTCCGCGTTGGCGCGGGTGCGGAAGTGCACCAGCAGCTCTCGCACGTCGGCATAGCACTCGCGCACGCCCATGTTGATCTCTTCGAGCACAGCCCGGGCCTGTGCGGTATCGTCATGGGCCAGCGCGCCTTGCATCAGCTGGACCTGAATCTTCAGGAACGCCAGTGATTGCGCGATCGAGTCGTGCAATTCACGCGCCAGGAAGCTGCGTTCCTCGGACACAGCAGCCTCCCGTTCCAACGCACGCAAGCGTACGTTTTCCAGGGCTGCGGCCAGATGCGCGGTCAAGGCCTCGAGCAGGGAGCGGTCCGAATCCGAAACCAGGTACTGCGCATGGTAGAAGAGGTCAACCTCACCCATGAGCTTGTCGTGCAGCCGGATCGGAATGGACACGATGGTCTCAAAACCGGCGCGCGCGCAATGCTGCATCCGACCCGGCGACATGGATCGTATCGGGATCACACGCAAGCCGGTCTGCGGTCCGACGCTACCGCAATGGCAGTCGCCGGCGTGGACACAGTGCTCCGCCTCAACCATCTCGGTTGGCAGGCCGTCGGCTGCCAGCATCAGATAACGCGCGTTGCTTTCGTCCGACCAGCGCAGCGCCACGGCGTCGGCCTTGGCGACGCGACGCAGTTGCTGCACGAATCCCGTTGCAAGTTCCTGCAAACCAGTGGCCTTTGCGACGAGGCTGGTAACGCCGTACAGCGCCTCGAGCCGCTCGCGCTTCTCCTGCAGTTCGGCCGTCTTGTCTGCGACTCGCGCCTCGAGGTTGTGGTACATCGATTGCATCTGCGACGCCATGCCGTTGAAGCCATCGGCCAGGGTGCCAAATTCGTCGCTGCTGACCTGGTACACCCGTGCCGAAAGATCGCCGCCCTGGATCTGCCCAATGGCCTGCTTGAGCAAACCCAGTGGCTCCAGCACAAACAGATAGCCGGCATAGACGAGCACCGATGCTCCCGCCACCGCCAATGCCATCGTGAACAACTGGGACAGATGCAAAAGGGCGGTCCAGCGCGACATGTGCGCCTCGATGCTCTGCACCAGCGCATCGATCGCCGCCACAAAACTGGCGGTTTCCGATTGCAAAACCTGCATATCGCCACCGCTGCCGCCGACCCAACGAATGTGGTAGCGAGCCCAATTTCGCTGCACGGATACGAATCGTGACCGCACCGTGTCGTCCCAGGGCACGAACAGCGGTCGTTCCGGATCTCCGACACGCACGGCGTCCAGTCCGCGCGCAAACGCAAGCGCCTGCTCGCGCACCTGATCCGGCTGCGCTGCGCTGATGGACAGTGACATGCGGTAGGCCTGCATGCGCATGCGGCCGGCTTCGTTGACCGCAGCAGCGCCGCCCTCGAGCTGCCAGGACACCCACAGCGTCACCGCGATCGCTGCCAGTGCGAGCAGCAGGAACGGCGCGGCCACCAGTACCAGCTTGGCACCCAGGTTCCAGTGGCGGGTGTTCGTCACGGGCAGCGGCGCATCGCCAGCCTGTCCCGGACCATTGCTCGCGCCAATGACTCGCGCACCACCCTGGCCGCAAGGTCGCACGGTGGCAGGTCGTTCAGACTGCCGCCAAAAGTGCCAATGGCGGTTTTCAGAGCGCTGACGACGACGTCTTCTCGGTTCATGGTTGCTTCTCCTGATGGCATGGATCCCGGCCCCTCAGTGTGCCGCAATCACTGCGCGCGGGGTCAACCATCCGTTTGACCTGCGTCAAGAAATAGCGGGAGAACAGGCGCGTTCGACCGGCAAGCCGGCGCGGCGGCGCCGCTTGGAAGACTGGAGCCCCTATCAGGTTGCGACCACGATCGGGAAAGTCGCGCTGGCGCCGTCAGCAGTCGGCACAAATGGAACGGTCAGCGCGGCGCGATCGGAATCGCGCAGGTTGCGCCACAAAACGTCGTTGGCGTTGCCGGCGTCGCCCTGAACATAGAGTTGGGTGGTCAGCAGTTCCTTGCGGCCAAGGCGGACCTTGACATGGATATGCGGTGTCCTGCCACCATAGGCCACCGGTCGGATCGTGCGAAACCGGTAGTGGCCGTCCGGCCCGGTGATCACCTTGCCGAATCCCTGAAAGGCACGGTCCGATCGCGCGCCGTCGCCGGGGTGGTCGTAATGCCCATTGGCATCGCATTGCCAGATCTCGACCAGGGCGCCGGCTACCCGTTCTCCGCGTGGATCGCTGACCGTGCCATCGATCCAGACCGGTTGGCCCTTGCGGTAGTCGAGCCCGCCGTTGCGCAGCAGGTCGAAGTCGCTATCGCCGGGCAGTTGCACCGGATAGAACGGCCCTTCGGTCTGGCGCGGCGTCAGTCGTGGTTCAGCCGCGACCTGGGCGCGTGGTCCGATCCATATTGCCGGCAGCGCCACCAGGGCCGCGGCGATGGTCCGGCGTGCGTAGTTGACAGGGGGAGATTCAATCGGCATGGCGTACCTCGCATGGATTGTCGTAGGACCTGCTCAAGGCCCACGGAGTTCCCTTGTGTCGGGGCCGTACGACTCCGGTGGGCCGGAGCCGCGCAGCTACGGGGCGAAACAAAACGAAACACAGGGAAACCGGGGTGAAAGGACGTATCGGTCAGGAGTCGGCACGATAGAGCCATGTTCAATGTGGCCATTCGCCAGGACAGCGACATACCCATCATCATGCTGACCGCCCGCGGCGAGTTGACCGACCGGGTGGTGGGGCTGGAACTGGGCGCCGACGACTACCTGCCCAAGCCGTTCGAGCCGCGCGAACTGGTGGCCCGGATCCAGACGATATTGCGGCGTCAGCGCGTCAAGGGTGGCGCAAAACGTCTGCGATTTGATGGCCTGGAGCTCGATCTGGACACCCATACCGTGGTCCGCCAGGGGGAAACCATCGTGCTCACCAGCACCGAGTTTGCATTGCTGGCCTTGCTGGCGCGCGAGCCCGGCAAAGTGGTTTCTCGTGACGACATCCTGAACCATTTGCGTGGCCACGAGGCCGACATCTACACCCGTGCGGTGGACATCCTGGTCAGTCGTCTGCGCAAGAAACTCGATCCGCTCGATTGCATCAAGACGCTGCGCAACGCTGGCTATGCGTTGGGCGTTGGCCGTGCCTGAGTCGCAGCACCGGCGCGACTGGCACCGGCGCGCCGGTGCTGCGTTGCGCCATTCGCTGCGCGTCAAGCTGCTCGCCGTATTCCTGCTGCTGGCACTGGGCCTGTCATTGATCTTCCTGGCCGCAACCCAGCGTGCCATTGGCGTCGGCTGGCGACTCGCGGTCGCGCCACTGTGGCCGACTACGTCGATCGGCTGCCCGAGACCGACGCCAACCAGGCTGCCCGTGGCGCGCTACTGCGTGACCTGGCGTTGATGCGCGATCTGATCAGCGACCTGCTGGAAGGCGAGCGGCTTTCTGGTTCGCATGCGGCGCTGAGCCGCGCATCGACCAACCTGGCCGCGCTGCTGCGCTCACTGGTGCAGGCGCAACCGGATCTGGCCGTGGTGCTGCTGGAGTTGCCGAGCGACATGCCACCGATGGACGTGGACCCGGTACGCATGCGCCTGGCATTGCGCAATCTGCTCGACAATGCAGTGCGCCACGGAGGCAGCACCCGGGCACCCGTTGTGTCGATGTCGCTGGGCGAGCATGCGTTGCGGATCGTGGCGCGTGATTGGGGGCCGGGTGTGGACACCGCACATCTGCCCAGTCTCGGCGAGGCGTTCTACCGCACCGACCAGGCGCGCCAACGGGTAACCGGTGGCGTGGGCCTGGGTTTGCACCTGGCGCGCCTGATTGCCCAGGCGCATGGTGGCAGCCTGCGTTTCCGCAATGCCGACCCTGGGCTGGAAGCGACGCTGGAGTTGCCCAGGCATCCCTGAGGCGGCCGACCTTCCGACAAAGTGTTGGTGCCAGAGCAAAATTGCTTCGCAATTCTTGGTCTGGCACGCAAGGTTTCAGAATTCAGGTTTGCTCGAGAACTGCATTGGGCGACCGCTCAGCGGGTGATCGAATCCGATCTGCGTTGCATGCAGCATCAACCGATCCGTGGTCGTTGCCAGTGCGGGCCCTGGGTATAGAGTGTCACCAATGATCGGGTGACCGATGGCCTGCAAATGCAGACGCAATTGGTGGGTGCGGCCAGTGACGGGTTCGAGTTCCAGGCGTGCGATGCCGTCGTCATCCTGTGCCAAAAGCCGCCAGCGCGTGCGGCTGGGCTTGCCGAAGTGCGCACAGATGATGCGACGGGGCCGGTTGGGCCAATCTGCCGCGATGGGCAGGTCGATCTGGTGCCAGTGTTCGACTTTGGCGTGGTCGGTCGTGGCCAGTGGTCCGTGCACCAGTGCCTGGTAGCGCTTGTGAACCTGCCGGTTTGCGAAGGCCTTGCCGAGCACCGACAAGGCGCGGGCGCCCCGCGCCATCAGCATCAGGCCGGAGGTGGCCATGTCCAGTCGATGCACGATCAGTGCATCGGCGTACTGCTGCTGGACGCGCCGGCTCAGGCAATCGTGCTTGTCTTCGCCGCGTCCGGGTACGCTGAGCATACCAGCGGGTTTCAACACCACCAGCACTGCCGTATCGGCATGAACGATGGTCAGCACCGGCGTTCAGTGCGCCGGCTTGCCGTTCACCAGCCTTTGCACAATGTCGCACAACTCCTCGACATCGTTGGGCTTGTGAATCAATGCCCCGGCACCCTCGGCGAATGCCTGTTGCTCGATTTCGGGCGTGACATAACCGGAGGCAAGCGCCACCGGGAGGTCCGGCCGCACCTCGCGCGCTTCGCGCAACAGATCGACACCGCAAAACCCGGGCATGTTGTAGTCGGTCACCAGCAGATCGAATTCCGCTGCGCGTTCGCGCAGGGCGATTGACGCAAGGTGCGGATCGGTGAAAGAACTGACCCGGAATCCCTTGCGCGTCAGGACCCGTTCGACCAGAAACACCAGAGCCTCGTCGTCGTCCACATACATCACGTGCTTGCCATTTCCGTGCACCGAACTCGCGAAGGACAACTCTGTCTGGATTGCCGTGGCAGGCGACTTGGCGGGTGGAAAGTACAGAGTGAAAACGCTGCCCTTGCCCGGCGTGCTCTGCACCCCGACCGACCCCTGGTGGGTGCGCATGATGCCGTGCACCACCGCCAACCCCAGGCCGGTGCCCTGGCCCACCGGCTTGGTGGTGAAGAAGGGCTCGAAGATGCGCTCCATGGTTTCGGGATCGATGCCGGTGCCGGTGTCGCGCACTGCCAGCGTCACATGGTGGCCACGCGAGGTGCCGCGGCGTTCTTTGCGCAGTGGCATCGTGTAGGTGCTGCCCAGTTTGACGCTGATCGAGCCCTTGTTGTTGCCAATGGCATGCATGGCATTGGTACACAGGTTCAGCAACGCCTGCTCAACCTGGGTTGCGTCAGCCATGACCGGTGGCACATGCTCGTCGATGCGCACCACCAGGTCGATAGAGGGTGGCAGTGTGACCTTGAACAGCCGCGCTGTTTCATGGACCACCTCGGTCAGGTGAATGGTGCTGCGGATCGTGGTCTCGTTGCGGCTGAAAGTCAGGATCTGACGCACCAGGTCGCGCGCGCGCCGACCGGCCTTTTCGATCTCGAGCAGGCTGGTCAGGGCAGGGGAGGTTTCGCCGGCATCCTGCTTGGCCAATTCCACATTGCCAAGGATGGCACTCAGGATGTTGTTGAAATCGTGAGCGATGCCGCCGGCCATGGTACCCACGGCCTGCATCTTCTGCGATTCGCGCAACTGGGTCTCGAGCACATTGCGTTGCGTCTCGATCTTCTTGCGCGCAGTCAGGTCGCGTGCGAACACGGTGATAATGTCGCCGTCGAGCCGGCGTTCGAAAGACACGCTCACCTCGACTGCCAGGGCCTTGCCGCCGCTGGTGCGCCCCTCCATTTCGCCGAGTTGCGCATGCGAGGACAACTGGCTGTAGGCCAGCGTCTGCACCGCATCGGGCAGAAACCGCTCCAGCGGACTGCCCAGCGCCTGGGCGCTCGGGCACTGAAACAATGCGGCCGCCGCCGGGTTGAAGATCGTGATGCTGCGGCCAGCGTCAACGCAGATGATCGCATCCAGCGACGAGTTGATGATGGCGGCCAGCCGGTTTTCGCTCAGGTGCAGTTCTTCATTGCGCCGGCGCAGTTCGGCGGCGCTCTCCTGCAGGGCGCGCCGCTCGGCCAGCAGCGGCCCCTGATCGATGATGGCGCAGATGAAATGGGCCAGTTCATCTTGCGAGTTGTCGATGCGCGCCACATGCAGGTCGCCCGCGAACGTACCGCCAGAGCCGGCCAGAAAGATCACCTCGCTGGTCTCACTGGTGCCCGCCGTCTTGGCGACCACGAAGGAGGCGGCAACCTGCTGCGCATGGGCGTCACTGACCAGTGGCAACAGGAACGTCAGCGGCGCATCATGTTCGTGTGGCCGAAAGAGCTTGAGCGCCATCGCATTGCTTTCGAGCACCAGGCCGTGCTCGTCCACCACCATCAGCGCCAGCGGCACGCTGGAGAACAAGGTCAGGAATCGCTCGGATGCCCCTTCGGCCGCGCGCTGGCTGAATCGCAGCGCCTTGTTCTGGATCTCGAGCTCCGCCTGGTACTTGCGCAGGTCCTCGATCATCCGCGGCAATTCATAGCCGTGCTCCGCGGCCACAGCCGCAGCTATAGCCGCAGCCGGTGGCAAATCCTCGTCATTTTCGACCAGGGCCGAAATACTGCGCAGCAACTGCGCCGGCTCGTGCTCGTGCAAATTGCGGCTCATGGCGCTAGCGCGGTCAATGCAACGGGAAGAGACGCGCCCACAGTGCGCCTGGAGCAGATGTTGTGTGCGAACACCGCGCAGGGTCCTATTTCTTGATTTTCCCGCGTACCGGCACGACGGTTGTGATGGTCGGGCGCACCGCGTCTGGAGAAACCGGTTTTGGCGGCGCGCTGTCCTTCTTCTGCTTTTTGGATTCCTTGTTGCTGCGTTGCTGGCCCTTGGGCATGGTGCTCTCCTTGATCTATGGATAACGAAAAGACTTCAATTGACGGCGCCACGGACCTCCTGCCGCAGCGCCACGCATCAGGTGTTCAGCGGCGTACGACGGCTGCGCCGGGCTCGAAGTCGGCGGCCTTGAGCGGACTCCTGGCGGTAATATAGGCCCGCAGCACGTCGGCGTCGACATACCCGGTATCCACATAGCTCTTGTGGTCCGTGAGTTTCGGATAACCGTCGCCACCCTGGGCCATGAAGTTGTTGATTGCCATGCGGTAGGTCTTGGCGTTGTCGACCGGCGCGCCCTTGATCGATGCGCTGGTTACGCTGGTGCCCGTGATCACCAGATTTACGCCGGCAAATTGCGCGAAGGCACCCGAGCCCACGCTCATCTTGGCCGCGGCGTTGAGGTAGTCCATGACTTCCTTGCCAGTGAGGTCTACCGTTGCGGTGGTGTTGCCGAAGGGTTGGACCTTGAGCACGTCCTTGTAGGTCAGTTTGCCCGGCGCGAACGAGTCCCGTACGCCACCGGCATTGACGACCGAGAAATCCGCCTTGGTGCGCTCCATCATCGCCAGGCCGATCAATACTGCCATGGAGGCTGGTTTGGCGCGCACGACGGCACGATCACCGTCGAGCTTGCCGTCGGTGGAGCCGATCTCCACCAGCAGCTTTTGCTGCCCGAATTCCTGATAGGGTTTGAGCATGTTCAACATGCCACTGTCTTCGGCGATCAGTTCGGTGTAGGGCGACTTGGTGGTCGTGCCATCGGTGCCGCGAACGGATTTCATCAGGTTGACCGGGATCAGCTGGTATTTGAGCAGCGTGAAGACACCATTGCGATAGGCGAAATCGGCGCGGCCCAGGTATTTACCCCACTCATGGGCCTGGACGATCCAGGCGCCATTCTGGCGGTCGGGCTGGCACGGGGTACCCGGCACGTAAGCACGATCCAGCACGTTTTCGGCCTTCATGCAGGCCGGATTCTGGGTGTGGCCACCCACCACCAGGTCGATGCCTCTGACGGCGCGGGCCATCTCCACGTCGCCCTCGGCCTGGGTGCCGTGGTTGCCGTTTTCATAGTGACCCATGTGGGTCGCTGCGATGACGATATCGGACTTGGCGCGCAACTCCGGCAGCACCTTGCGCGCCTCGTCGATGACGCCGCGGAATTCCACGTTCTTGATGTTGTCGGGGCTGACCATCTTGCGGGTATCCTCGGTGGTCAGGCCCATCACGCCGACCCGCAGGCCGTCGATGTTGAACACCTTGTAGGGCTCGAACATGCGCTTGCCGCCCTCGTAGATATTGGCCGCGAGCATCGGAAACTTGATCAGGCCGCGCTGCATCCTGAGCGTGGCCAGGGGCTTGTCGAACTCATGGTTGCCAACCGCCATGGCGTCGTAACCGAGCAAGTCCATGCCCTTGAAATCCGGCACCGCGTCCTGCAGGTCCGACTCCGGCACGCCGGTGTTCACATCGCCACCGTCAAGCAGCAAGGTGTGCCCGCCAGCCAGCGAGACGTCGGTGCGGATCTGATCGATCAGGGTCTTGCGGGCTGCCATGCCGTATTCGCCATCGCCGTTCTTCCAGAAACGGCCATGATGGTCATTGGTGTGCAGAATCGTCAGGTTGTAGGTCTTGTCTTTCTGCGGTCCGGCTCCAGGCATGGACGAGCAGCCGATCAGCGTGAGCACGGCAGCCAGCGTCGATGTGAGTTTGATCAAATGCATTGTTGCCTCAGTTTCATCGAATAGTTGGAAGGGGAAAATAGTATGGCAGACGGGCGCCAGGGCTGATTATGGCCGTAGCGCCAGATCGACTCAAGCGTCCATACGCGACGCACCAGGGACAGCCAGGTCCGAATGCGGGTATTGCCATGGCGCGGCGGCTCTGCGTACGCAGCCCGCTGCCAGGCGGTCAGGCGAGGGCTTGCGCGCAGCGACAATGGGGGGAGACCATTCATGGATGCCCCCGGGCACGAAGCCACATGACCCCTTGCCTTATCCGTCCGGCCGCGGCCGACGACGCGCGACACATCGCACAGATCGAATCCAGGGCGACGGCGGCATTGGGCCACGGCCCCGGTAATCCGGCTGGGCGGCTGCGTTTTTGGCGCGACGCCATTGAATATGGCGAACCCTTCGTCCAGGTTGCGTGCAGCGATGACGCCATCGTCGGATTTGTCGGATATGACCGCAGCCGCGATACACGAACGCCCCCGACGACTGGTGAGATCTGGTCGATCTACGTAGTGCAGAGTCATCATGGTCAGGGCGTAGGACTGGCCTTGTGGGACGCCGCGCGCGAAGGATTGCTGGAGGAAGGCTGCACCCATGTATCGGTCTGGATAGAACTCGCCTGCGACCGCGCATTGCGGTTCCATGACCTGGCGGGATTCAAACGTGACATGCCGTCGCTGCGCACGATTGCCAAGGGCGACAAACGGGTAGAGGAAATACGACTCAAGCGCTTGCTGTCCTGATACTCCCCACCAGCCAGATGCCACTGGCGACCCGACAGGGCGCAGCCACCGGCCGTGGTGTCGTCACGCCCTAGCGCTGGTCAGGCCTCACCGCCGAACCGCTTGGTCAGGTTGTCGATGTACTTCTCGACCATCCTCTCGAATTCGCCTTCTACCACCGGAGCCACGACCATTTTCATCAGGCCCGGCAAGGGAATCGTCAGGTCCCCTTCGATCTTCAGGACAAGGTCGGTGGATTTTTTCTTGTCGCTGATCTTCCAGCTACCCGACACCAGTGCGTTTCCTTCGCCCTTGACTGGCGTCCAAACGACAGTTCCCTTGGCCTTGCTGGAGGTGTATTTCGACGCGTAGATCGTCTGCAGGTTGACTTGTGCCAGCCCGATCTTCTCCATCTCCCAACGAAAGGTGTTGCTGCCCAGATCGACCAGCTTGTGTACCTTGGGGAAGTGGCTGGCAGAGGTCGGTACGTCAGACAAGACCTCGAATACTTCGCCCGCCGGCGCCTTGACGCTGAATTCGTAGCCGAGATCGATATGGACGTTGATGGTCATGGGCGCTCCAAGGTGGTTCGATGGAAATGCGTTTGAGCCGCATCGTAGCGCATCGTCGGCTGGTTCTCAGCCCGCGACCCTGGGCGCCCGCTGGCCTACCAAAGCGAGTCTGCGCAGCCTACCTGCCGTTGTAAGCGACCGCCAGAAGTGCCTGCTGGCTTTGACGGGTGCGCGTCAGGATCCGGCGCAGCAGGGCCCGGCCGTCCACCACCTCGATGTCGTTTTCCTTGGCATACTGCAGCGCCTCCGGCGTGTAGGTAGAGGTGGTAGTGAAGGTGCCATGGGCCGGCTTGCAAGTGGCCACAACGCCCTGGAAATCGCGTAGTTCCTGCAGACCGACTGGCTTGTCCTGGGCATGCTTGCATCGCACGATGGCCACGGGACCCGGCAAGCGCGAGGCGTGGAGCCAGATATCCACACCTTCCTGGGTGCGGTGCGATTCGGAACGGGTGTCGAATCCGGCCCAGGAAAACCAGGTTTCGCAGACCGCGGCAAATCGCTGTGCGTCGATGCTGGCAAATACGTCGAGGCTCCAGCGTTTACCTTGCAAGTTTGTGGCCTCGGCGTCGTTCAGCCAGGCGACCGTCTCAGTTGCGCCAGGTTGTTCGCATGGCTGCGCCGCGTGCCGCATACCTGAACCCGCAAAGGGCTGCAAATTGGTGCCAAACACCAGGCGCAGGCCGATGGCTGCGAGCCCGACCATCACGATGGCCAGCGATGCCGCAAGCACCACTGGCTGGCGAAGGCTGAATGCCCAAGCGCCAATCCAGGTCACGATCAGCAGGAGCGTTCCGGCCACCAGACCCGTGTGCAGGGTGGATTGCACATGGGATCGAACGGGGGTGCGCGGTCGGGGTTGGCGTTGGTTGTCAGACATCGTCGATCTTCCCTGAGAATCATGACCCGCAGGACGCGTATCAGTTGGCTTGAGAAGTGAGTCTAGGCTGCCAGTATGACAAGTCGAAGGCATTATTTGCCTTTTTCGGCCGTTGTGTCTACTCTCACATGCCGGCGCCCGCCGGTCGCGCGCGCAGTCAGTCTGGCCAGTAGCGTCGCAGGTCCGCATAATGCACTGCACGGCATAGCGTTCAAAGGGGTCGACATGGTGGGTTCGGCGCAGTTTGGGGATGGAGTTGCATTTGTTGCGGGTCAATACCTGCCAATCGCACAGGCTTCCATCCCGATCACCGATTGGGGTTTCTTGCGTTCAGACGCCACTTACGATGTGGTCACCGTCTGGGACGGCGCGTTCTTCCGGCTCGATGCCCATTTGGAACGCTTCATGCAGAGCTGCCAGCGCTGGCGCCTGAATCCGGGCCTGAGTCCGGCGCAGATCACCCGCGTGCTGGCGCGTTGCGTACGACTCAGTGGCCTTCGGGCCTCGTACGTCGAGATGATTTGCACCCGCGGCCAGCCGCCATGGGGCTCGCGCGACCCGCGCCAGGCGGTCAACCGCTTTTATGCATTTGCCGTCCCGTATGTGTGGCTGGCCAATGCGCAGCAACGCGAATCCGGCCTGCATGTGCTGATCAGCGACGTGCAGCGCATTTCCGCCCGGTCGGTGGATCCCAAGGCCAAGAACTACCATTGGAACGACCTGACCATGGGGCTTTTTGGTGCCCTGGATGCCGGTGCCGACACCGTGTTGCTGGTCGATGGCGCCGGCAATGTGGTCGAGGGGCCGGGGTTCAATGTTTTTTGCGTCAAGGACGGTGTATTGTCGACGCCGGACGCGGGCATGCTCGAGGGCATTTCGCGGCGCACCGTGATCGAGATGGCGCGAGCCCTGAAGGTGCCGGTGCAGACCCGGACGGTCCCGGTGCAAGAGGTGCGCGCTGCGGACGAGGTCTTCCTGTCGACCTCTGGTGGCGGCGTGTTGCCGGTCACCCGGGTCGACGGGCAAACCATTGGAACCGGCAAGCCGGGCGTCATTACCAGCAAACTGCTGCAAACCTATTGGGCCTGGCATGCGGATCCGACCTACAGCCTGCCGATTGACTACGACCTGTAAGCGCCCGTTACGGGTAGCAGCCAGGGCCAGAACGAGATGGCCCAGGCCTTGGCGGCCATGGCACGGGCCTGCTGCAGGACGTCGGCGCAGGTTGACGCCGATGTTGGCAACTGTCCGCAATTGCCGGGGTTATATACTCGAAGGTTCGACGGAGGGTTGCGGCAAGCGCATCCGCCTCGGCACGGCGGAGTTCGACTGTCCGTGTAGTGCAACTGCGAGGGCGCTGGCTGCCAGGTAATAGCCAGCCACAGCGGGCTGTGCAAGCAGACGCTTCCTACAGGCGCAGTAGCATATCCAGTTTGTTGGAAATCCAGGGGAGTATTGGCCATGGCCAAAGAAGAATTGATCGAGATGAGTGGTCTGGTGACCGAGGTGTTGCCCGATTCACGCTTTCGCGTGACGCTGGACAATGGCCACCAGCTGGTGGCCTACACCGGCGGCAAGATGCGCAAACACCACATCCGCATCATTGCCGGCGACAAGGTGTCCGTCGAGTTGTCGCCCTATGACATGTCCAAGGGAAGGATCACGTTCCGGCATATCGCAGGCCGCGGCCCCGGCCCGCAATAATCAGCCAGGTTACCGGCAGCTCAGCGGCCGTTTGACGGAGTAGAGCCATTCAATACAAGACCACGCCGCGAATCGATTCGCCGCGTTTCATCAGGTCGAAACCCTTGTTGATGTCCTCCAGTGGCATGGTGTGGGTGATCAGGTCGTCAATGTTGATCTTGCCCTCCATGTACCAGTCCACGATGCGTGGCACGTCAGAGCGTCCGCGCGCACCTCCAAATGCCGTACCTTCCCATTTGCGTCCCGTCACCAGCTGAAACGGCCTTGTGCTGATTTCGGCACCGGCCGGCGCCACGCCGATGATGATGCTGCGGCCCCAGCCCTTGTGGGTGCATTCCAGCGCCTGGCGCATGACGGTCGTATTGCCGATGCACTCGAAGCTGTAGTCCGCGCCGCCGTCGGTGAGTTGCACGATGCGGTCAACGACATTGTCGCCCCCGGCCTCCAGGTCCTTGGGGTTGATGAAATGGGTCATGCCGAACTTGCGCGCGATGTCCTGGCGGGCCGGGTTGATGTCCACCCCGATGATCTTGTCGGCCCCGACCATCCTGGCACCCTGGATGACATTCAGGCCGATGCCACCGAGTCCAAATACCACGACGTTGGCGCCGGCCTCAACCTTGGCGGTGAACAGCACCGCGCCGATGCCGGTCGTCACGCCGCAGCCGATGTAGCAGACCTTGTCGAAAGGCGCGTCGTCGCGAATTTTGGCCAACGCGATTTCAGGCACCACGGTGTAGTTGCTGAATGTGGATGTGCCCATGTAGTGCAGGATCGGCTTGCCGTCCAGGCTGAATCGGCTGCTGGCGTCGGGCATCAGGCCCTTGCCTTGGGTGCCGCGGATCAACTGGCACAGGTTGGTCTTGCGCGACAGGCAAAACTTGCATTGCCTGCACTCGGGCGTATAAAGCGGAATCACGTGGTCGCCCTTCTTCAGGCCGGTCACACCGGGCCCGATATCGACCACGATGCCGGCTCCCTCATGGCCCAGGATGGCCGGAAACAAGCCTTCCGGGTCGGCGCCCGACAAGGTGTAGTAATCAGTGTGGCAGATGCCGGTGGCCTTGATCTCGACCATCACTTCACCCAATTTCGGACCCTGCAGGTCAACGGTCTCGATGGTCAGGGGGGCTCCGGCTTTCCAGGCGACTGCGGCTTTGGTTTTCATGGTGTCAGCGACTTGCAAGTGAACATGCAGGAACTATAAACGCGTCGCCGCAAGCGCTGGCCGGGCAGCACGATGCATGTGGCTGACGACAGGCCATGGCTATACTGGTAACTGGTTCCACCAATGAGGGTTTGCATGGAAGTATCTGCCAGCAATCAGGGTGCGACGCGGGTGCTGCAGGTGCGCGGGCGGCTCGACCATTCGCATGCGAAGGACTTCGAGGCCGCGCTTGCGCCACACCTGCTCGCGTGTACGCCCAGCGGCTCGCCGCTGGTGCTCGATTTCTCGGGTGTCGGCTACATCAGCAGTGTCGGATTGCGGGTGCTGTTGCTGGCCGCAAAGCAGGTCAAAGCGCAGCAAGGGCGGATTGCGATTGCGGCACTGACGTCGATCGTGACCGAGGTGTTCCAGGTCAGCCATTTCAACCTGGTGTTGCCGGTTTTCCCCGATGTCGCCGCGGCAGCGGCCGAGATGGGTACATGAAGCTGCGTTGCTGGGGCACGCGCGGCTCTATTCCGGTGTCACTGACGGCGCTCGACGTGCGCGCCAAGATCGTGCGGGCCCTGCAGGGCGCCGGCGGCATCGATCTGGCTCAGCCAGAGGCGGTCGAAAGCTACGTGGACAGCCTGGGCTTCGATGTCGCGGGTACCTTTGGCGGACACTCCAGCTGCCTGCAGATAGAGACCGGCGGTCAGGAGCACATCATTTTGGACCTGGGCACCGGCGTGCGCCCGCTGGGGCAGCACATGCTGGCCCGGCACGGCGCCGGCAAGCCGCAGGTCTACCATGTATTTATGTCCCATCTGCATTGGGATCACATCATGGGGCTGCCATTCTTCTCGCCGGTCTACATTGCGGGCAATCGCATCGTGGTCCATAGTTGCCACCCGCATGTGGAGTTCGCACTGCGGCGCCAACAGGCGGAGCCATCGTTTCCGGTGCGTTTCGAGCAGTTCTCGGCCTGCTTCGAGTTCCATGTAGTGGCCCCTGGCGAGGCGTTCGACGTAGACGGCACTCGCGTCGTTGCGCTGGCGCAGCGCCATTCCGGCGAATCCTACGGATGGCGCTTCGAGCGCGGCGGCAGGAGCCTGGTGTACTCGACCGATTCCGAGCATCGTCTGGAGGATGAGAATGAGCGCGCGCGTTTCATAGCGTTTTTCGATCAGGCCGACGTAGTGGTGTTCGATGCGATGTATTCACTTGCCGATGCGATTTCGGTCAAGGCCGACTGGGGTCACTCCAGCAACATCGTCGGCGTCGAACTGTGCCAGGCCGCCCGCGTCAAACGCCTGGTGTTGTTCCACCACGAACCGGCTTACAGCGACACCCAGATTGCGCAGATCCTGGAGGAAACCCGGCGATTCGAGCAGATTAACCGTGACGGCCACGCGCTGGACGTGCTCTCGGCCTGGGACGGTCTCGAGCTGAGGCTGTGAGCCGCAGGGCCGCTCCCAAGGCGAACGCCGCAGCGCGTCGCGCGCAGGCTTGTCGGTTCGACCGCAGGGCCGCTCCCAAGGCGAACGCCGCAGCG
>JAYUQC010000248.1:0-7058 GCA_043759735.1 Rhodoferax sp. | reverse complement strand
CTCGTTCTCGGTGCGCTGGATCAGGTCACCGATGTAATAGATGTTCTCGGCCTTCAGGCAGTTCGCCGAACGGACGGTGAGCTCGAGTTCGTCGACCGGACGCAGCAGGATCGGGTCGAACTGCTGCGAGCTGCGCTGCACCGGTGCGTCGAAGGCGGCAAGTTCGCTGCCTTCCAGCTGGGCGAATACGGCCAGCTGCTCGACCAGGATCTTGGCCGAAGCGCGGACCGCGTCTTCAGCGGTAATGGCGCCGTTGGTTTCGATCTCGACGACCAGCTTGTCCAGGTCGGTGCGCTGCTCGACTCGGGCGCTTTCTACCGTGTAGCTGACACGTTTGACCGGCGAGAACGATGCGTCCAACACAATGCGGCCGATCGACTTGGTCGGCTCGTCGCCCTGGCGGCGCATCGTACCGGGCACATAACCACGGCCTTTTTCGACCTTGATCTGCATGTCCAGCTTGCCGCCGTGCGACAGGTTGGCAATGACATGCTCGGGATTGATCACTTCGACGTCGTGTGGTGTCTGAATGTCGGCGGCAGTGACTGCACCGTCGCCGTCCTTGCGCAGGCTCAGCGTGACCTCTTCGCGGTTGTGCAGCTTGAATACGACGCCCTTGAGGTTCAGCAAGATGTTGACGACGTCTTCCTGAACGCCATCGATCGACGAATACTCGTGCAACACGCCGGCAATCGTCACTTCGGTAGCCGCGTAGCCGGGCATCGATGACAGCAGGACTCGGCGCAGTGCATTACCCAAGGTGTGGCCATAACCACGCTCGAACGGCTCCAGCGCCACTTTGGCACGGTTGGTGCCAATTTGCTCGACATTGATTGCTTTGGGTTTCAGCAGATTGGTTTGCATGCAGACTTCCTCTCAATACCCCCGACTCGTTACATCGGTAAGGCTGGTGAAGCACCTGGCCCGCGGTGCCCCGCGAGCCAGGAACGATTTCTTGTGTGCGTGCTTAACGCGAGTACAACTCGACGATCAGCGATTCGTTGATGTCGGCGGCGAACTGGTCACGGTCCGGCGTCTTCTTGAAGGTACCCTCGGTCTTTTCCACGCTGACGTCCACCCATGCCGGCATGCCGACCTGTTGTGCGAGTTGCAGGGCTTCCACAACACGGTTCTGCTTCTTGGATTTGTCGCGCACCGAGACCACATCACCCGCCTTGACCATATAGGAAGGGATGTTGACCGATTGCCCGTTCACCGTCATGGCCTTGTGGGACACAAGTTGACGCGCTTCAGCACGCGTAGAGCCAAAGCCCATACGATAGACGACGTTGTCCAGCCGCGACTCCAGCAGGAAAAGCAGATTCGCGCCGGTGTTGCCACGGCGGCGATCGGCCTCTTCGAAATAGCGGCGGAACTGGCGCTCCAGCACACCGTACATGCGCTTGACCTTCTGCTTTTCGCGCAGCTGCAGGCCGTAGTCGGAGGTGCGTGCGCCCGAAGTGCGGCCATGCTGGCCGGGCTTGGAGTCGAACTTGGCCTTGTCTCCGATCGCGCGGCGTGCGCTCTTGAGGAACAGGTCGGTGCCTTCACGGCGTGAGAGTTTGGCCTTGGGGCCGAGGTAGCGTGCCACTTGAACTTCCTTTGTGTCATCTTCCGCAGTGAACTGCGGGAGCCGTCAGCTGTCGCAGACGGCGGTGGGCTTGGTTGAAACCGGTCGAATCCGTTTTCCTGCGAGCAGGATCAGATCCTCCGACGCTTTTGGGGTCGGCAACCGTTGTGCGGTACCGGGGTGACGTCCGCGATCATGTTGATGCGAATGCCGAGCGCAGCCAAAGCGCGCACCGACGACTCGCGTCCGGGTCCGGGGCCCTTGATCTCGACATCCAGGTTCTTGATGCCCTGCTCGACCGCGGCGCGGCCCGCCACCTCGGAAGCGACCTGGGCTGCGAAAGGGGTCGACTTGCGCGAACCCTTGAAGCCCTGGCCTCCCGACGACGCCCACGACAGGGCATTGCCCTGCCGGTCGGTGATCGTGATGATGGTGTTGTTGAACGACGCATGCACATGCGCCACGCCGTCCGCTACGTTCTTGCGAACCTTCTTGCGAACCCGTTGCGATGCCGCACTATTTTGTGGTTTTGCCATGGTGGTCTCTCAATCCCGTTTATTTCTTCAGTGACTGCGCAGCCTTGCGCGGACCCTTGCGGGTACGGGCATTGGTGCGGGTACGCTGGCCGCGCATCGGCAGACCACGGCGATGCCGAAAGCCCCGATAGCAGCCGATGTCCATCAATCGCTTGATGTTCATCGTGGTCTCACGACGCAGGTCACCCTCGATGATGAACTGTCCAACCGCTTCACGGATCTTTTCCAGATCGGAGTCCGTCAGGTCCTTGACCTTCTTGGAGTAGGCGATGTCGCAAGCCTCACAGATCTTGCGGGCGCGGGTGCGGCCAATGCCGAATATAGCCGTCAGGCCAATCTCGGAATGTTGGTGCGGCGGAATGTTGATACCTGCAATACGTGCCATGTTCGTCCTCTAAAACTCGTGCAATCTCAGCCCTGGCGCTGCTTGTGACGCGGATCGGTACAGATCACGCGTACAACGCCCTTGCGCCGGATGATTTTGCAGTTACGGCAAATTTTCTTGACCGAAGCCGAAACTTTCATTTGGTTCTCCTAAAAACTCTCTGCCCCGTCTCGCCTGCTGCGACCACCCGGTCCTCTTTCCAATATGCCGACCTGACCCAAGAATCAATCCGGGCCTGACGCTGGTCGCAGGGCGTCAGCCCAACCGTCACCAGCGCCGCATTTTCATGCACCACCCACTAAGACTTGAAACTGGCCTTCTTCAAGAGCGACTCGTACTGCTGGGACATCATGTAGTTCTGTACCTGGGACATAAAGTCCATGGTCACGATCACGATGATCAGCAATGATGTCCCACCGAAATAGAACGGCACGTTGTACTTCAAAATCAGAAACTCGGGCAACAGACAGACGGCGGTGATGTAGATGGCACCCGCCAGCGTCAATCGCAGCAAGATCTTGTCGATGTACTTTGCCGTCTGGTCGCCGGGGCGAATTCCCGGCACAAACGCGCCGCTTTTCTTCAGGTTATCTGCCGTTTCACGGCTATTGAATACCAGCGCCGTGTAGAAAAAGCAGAAAAATACGATCGCAGCGGCGTAGAACATCACGTAAATCGGCTGTCCCGGCGTCAGTGACGAAGCGATGTCATTGAGCCAGCGCATGGATTCGCCGGTGCTGAACCAGCCCACAACGGTGGCCGGCAACAAGATGATCGACGACGCGAAGATGGGCGGAATCACGCCCGCCATGTTCAATTTGAGCGGCAGGTGCGACGACTGACCGCCGTACACCTTGTTGCCGACCTGACGCCGCGCGTAGTTGACCAGAATCTTGCGCTGACCACGCTCGACGAACACGACGAAATAGGTAACCAGCACCACCAGCACCAAGATGAACAGCGACACCAGGATGCTCATGGCACCCGTACGGACCAGTTCAAGCAATCCACCCATCGCCGACGGGAGGTTCGCCGCAATGCCGGCGAAGATCAGGATCGAGATGCCATTGCCCAGCCCGCGTTCGGTGATCTGCTCACCCAGCCACATCAGGAACATGGTACCCGCCGTAAGAGTACACACCGCCGTCACCCGAAAGCCCATGCCCGGTGAGATCACCAGGCCAGCCGAAGCTTCCAGCGCCACCGCAATGCCGAGCGACTGGAACAGGGCCAGGCCCAGGGTTCCATAACGCGTGTACTGCGTGATCTTGCGACGCCCCGCTTCGCCCTCTTTCTTGAGTTGCTCGAATGTCGGAACGACATAGGTGAGCAACTGCATGATGATCGATGCCGAGATATAGGGCATGATCCCCAGCGCGAAAATCGTGAAGCGCGACAAGGCGCCACCCGACATCAGGTTGGCCATTCCAAGGATGCCACCTTCCTGACCCTTGAAGAACTGCTGCAGCTGCGCCGGGTCAATGCCGGGAACTGGAATGTGCGCGCCAACGCGGTACACAACCAGCGCCAGCAGCAAGAACATCAGCCGGCGACGCAGGTCGCCGAACTTGCCGGTCTTTGCCAGTTGAGCAGTGTTGGTTGCCACGGGGGTCTACCTGTTGTCCTGGGTCCGAAAACTCAGGCTACGCTGCCGCCAGCCGCTTCAATGGCGAGCTTTGCACCGGCAGTCGCGCCGATGCCGTCAAGCTTGACGGCCTTGGTCAAGGCCCCGGTCTTGATGACCTTGACAACCTTGGCCATCTCGGGTACCAGGCCCGCTTGCTTCAAGGTCAGCATGTCGACTTCCGCCGCACCCAATACTTCCAGCGTGGTCAGTGTGATTTCGGCGTTGTACTTGAGCAGATGCGACTTGAATCCACGCTTGGGCAGACGACGCTGCAACGGCATCTGGCCGCCCTCGAAGCCGACCTTGTGGTAGCCACCCGCGCGGGATTTTTGTCCCTTGTGGCCACGACCGGCGGTTTTACCCAGACCCGAGCCGATACCACGACCGACGCGGCGTTTTGCGTGCTTTGCGCCGTCAGCCGGCTTGATGCCATTGAGTTCCATCATCATCCCTTGTCAGTTGGCGTGCTGCCCGCGCGCAATCGCGACGGCGCTGCGCGCCATCATCGTCACAATACTTTGACCAGATAACTGATCTTGTTGATCATCCCGCGCACTTCCGGCGTGTCTTTCAGCTCGCTGATACTGCGTATCTTGCGCAGACCCAGGCCGCGCACCGTCGCGCGGTGCGACTCCTGGCAGCCGATCGGGCTGCGCACCAGCTGGATCTTTACGGTTTGTTGTTGCGTCGTCATAACCACTCCGTCGATCAGGTAAACAGTTCTTCTACGCTCTTGCCACGCTTGGCGGCAACTTGCGCCGGCGTGGTGGACACCGACAAGGCATCCAACGTAGCACGAACCATGTTGTAGGGGTTCGACGAACCATGGCTCTTCGCCACGACGTCGGTTATACCCACTACTTCGAATACGGCGCGCATCGGGCCCCCGGCAATGATGCCGGTACCCTTGGGAGCGGGCATCATGATCACGTTGGCGGCGCCGTGATGACCCGTCACCCGGTGCTGCAGCGTGCCGCTTTTGAGCGAAACCTTGATCATGTTGCGGCGGGCTTCTTCCATCGCCTTTTGCACCGCCGCGGGAACTTCCTTGGACTTGCCTTTGCCCATGCCAACCCGGCCGTCGCCGTCGCCGACCACGGTCAACGCTGCGAATCCCAGAATTCGTCCGCCCTTGACCACCTTGGTCACGCGGTTGATCGCGATCATCTTCTCGCGCAGGCCGTCCTCAGGCCCTTCAGCCTTGCCCTGCATCTTCGCTTGCATCCGTGCCATTTTTGTCTCCGATCTGCTTAAAACTGCAAGCCGGCTTCACGCGCGGCGTCGGCCAGCGCTTTGACGCGGCCATGGTAGGCAAAGCCCGAACGGTCGAAGGCAACCTTCTCGACACCCGCAGCTCTCGCCTTTTCGGCCACACGCTTGCCGATGATCTGCGCGGCGGCAGCAGTGGCACCCTTGCCAGAACCACCCAAGGCCGTGCGGACTTCCGCCTCGGCCGTGGAGGCACTTGCCAGCACTCTGCCGCCGTCGCCGGAGATCACGCTGGCGTAGATATGCAGGTTGGTACGATTCACCGTCAACCGGGCCACGCCCTGGGTCGCGATACGAATACGCGTCTGCCGCGACCGACGAAGCCGCTGTTCTTTCTTGGTCAACATCATGCTGCCCCTTACTTCTTCTTGGTTTCTTTGATCTTGACCTTTTCGTCCGAATAACGGATGCCTTTGCCCTTGTAGGGCTCGGGCGGACGAACGGCACGAATCTCTGCGGCAATCTGACCGACGCGCTGACGATCGGCACCCTTGACCACGACCTCGGTCGGAGTCGGGGTTGCCACGGTGATGCCGGCAGGCATATCCAGATTGACCGGATGCGAATAACCGACAGTCAGGTTCAGCTTGGCACCCTGTGCCAGCGCCTTGTATCCGACGCCAACCAGGCTCAGCTTGCGCTCGAAGCCCTTGCTCACGCCCACCACCATGTTGTTCACCAGTTGGCGCATGGTGCCCGACATCGCATTGGCAGCGCGCGAATCGTTGGCCGGAACGAAAGTGAGCTTGCCTGCGTCGCTAGTGACCTTGACCAGCGCGTTCTGCATCAATTGCAGTGCACCACCGGCACCCTTGATGCTGATCTGATCGGCCTTCACCGACACATCGACGCCAGCGGGCACCACAACGGGCATTTTTCCTATACGGGACATGTTCTGTTTCTCCTCAGTGCCACGCCATCAGGCGACGTAACACAGGACTTCACCACCGACACCGGTGGCACGCGCCTTGCGGTCAGTCATCACGCCGGCGGGTGTCGTGACAATCGCCACGCCCAGACCGTTTTGCACCTGGGGGATCGTTCCTTTGCCGCGGTATACGCGCAGTCCGGGGCGACTCACCCGCTCGATGCGCTCGATCACCGGGCGGCCAGCGTAGTACTTCAACGCAATTTCCAGCTCGGACTTGCCGGCATCGGTCTTGACCGTGAAGCCGTCGATATAGCCCTCATCCTTCAGCACCTGCGCAATCGCAACCTTTACCTTGGAAGATGGAACCGAAACCGTGGTCTTGGCGACCATTTGCGCATTGCGGATGCGTGTCAACAGGTCCGCTATGGGATCACTCATGCTCATGTTATTGTCTCCTCGCGCTTACCAGCTGGCCTTGACGACGCCGGGAATTTCTCCGGCGAGGGCCATTTCACGAACCTTCGCGCGCGCCAGACCGAAGTGCTGGAAGGTGCCGCGCGGGCGTCCGGTAATGGCGCAACGATTGCGCTGACGGGTGGGGTTTGCGTTGCGCGGCAGCTTTTGCAGCCCAAGGCGCGCCACGGCGCGCTCGTCGTCACTGCGCTTTACGTCGCCGGCAATGCTCTTGAGTTCCGCGTGTTTCTTCGCGTACTTGGCAACCAGTCTGTCGCGCTTGAGCTCGCGCTCGATCAAAGCCATTTTAGCCAAGGGTCACCTCAGTTCTTGAACGGAAAACGGAA
>JAYUQC010000247.1:0-20489 GCA_043759735.1 Rhodoferax sp. | reverse complement strand
AAACACCGCATCATCATCTTCGGTCGCTACCCTTTCGAGGAGCAGTGGCGACCGCTGCTGGCGACCTCCGCCATGCTGTTCATGCTGATCGGAAGTTGCACCCGTGCCTTCTGGAAGTCGTGGCTGCTGCCCGCGTGGCTGGTGGTGCTGGCGTTCTTTTTCGCGCTGATGTACGGCGATTTTCTCGGCCTGGAGAAGGTCACGACCGATCGCTGGGGCGGCCTGCCGCTGACCATCATGCTGTCGTCGTTGTCGATGATGCTGGCCTTTCCGATTGCCATGGTCGTGGCACTGGGCCGGCGCTCGAACCTGCCAGCGATTCGCACCGTTTGCACGGTATATGTCGAGCTGATTCGCGGCGTTCCACTGATTTCCGTGCTGTTCATGGCCTCCTTCATGTTTCCGCTGTTCATGCCGATCGGATTTTCGATCGACGTGCTGGTGCGGGTCATCATCGGTATCACGCTGTTCGCGGCGGCCTATATGGCCGAGGTGATCCGCGGCGGCCTGCAGGCGATTCCCAAGGGTCAGATCGAAGCCGCCGCAACGCTCGGCCTGTCGTATTGGCAGACCCAGTACAAGATCGTGCTGCCGCAGGCTCTGGCAATGGTGGTTCCCAGCATCATGAACAACTTCATCAGCTTGTTCAAGGACACCTCGCTGGTGACGATCGTGAGCCTGTATGAGCTGACCGGTGCCCTCGGCTTGGCGTTGAACTCCGATGCCAACTGGCGGCCGTTCAAGATCGAGGGCTACCTGTTCATCGCAATGATCTATTTCGCGTTCTGTTTTTCCATGTCCCGTTACAGCATATGGGTCGAAAAGCAGGTCAACAAGAGCAAGCAGCGCTGAGTGCTGCGCCGACCACGACCGGTTATCCCCTTCCCTATCAGGAACCATCCCATGGCAGAACCCATCATCGTCTTTGACAAGCTCAACAAGTGGTACGGCAACAATTTTCACGTACTGCGCGATATCGACCTGAGCGTCGCACTGGGTGAACGCATCGTCATCTGCGGCCCGTCGGGTTCCGGCAAATCCACGCTGATCCGCTGCATCAACCGGCTCGAGGAACACCAGGAAGGCCGGCTGATCGTCGACGGCGTCGAACTGACGGACGACGTGAAGGCGGTCGACGATGTGCGCAAGAAGGTCGGCATGGTGTTCCAGCAGTTCAACCTGTTCCCGCACCTCACCGTGCTGGAGAACCTGACGCTGTCTCCGATGTGGGTCGGCAAGATGCCCAAGAAAGAAGCCGAAGCCAAGGCCATGGCGCAACTCGAACGGGTGCGCATTGCCGAACAGGCGAGCAAGTTTCCGCTGCAACTCTCGGGCGGGCAGCAGCAGCGGGTGGCCATCGCGCGAGCCCTGTGCCTGACGCCCAAGATCATGTTGTTCGATGAGCCAACCTCGGCGCTGGACCCCGAAATGATCAAGGAGGTGCTGGACGTGATGGTCGAGATGGCCGACCAGGGCATCACCATGTTGTGTGTCACCCATGAGATGGGATTTGCCAAGGCGGTGGCCGACCGCGTGATATTCATGGACCAAGGCCAGATCGTCGAGCAAAATACGCCGACGGAGTTCTTCAATAACCCGCAGAACGAGCGCAGCAAGGACTTCCTGTCCAAGATCCTGGGCCACTAGCAGTGACAGGGGTTTCGGTCGTCTTCTGCACTGCGGGTCCGAGGTGGTTCGCAGGAGTTGGCGCCATGTCGTTCAGTTGGCTTGTGGGTGGTGCTGCCGCCGCGCGCGCGGCCCTGTCGGCCTTGTTCATGCTGGCGCTGGCGCCTGCATGTGCGTTCGACCTGCAAGGACACCGCGGTGCCCGCGGGCTATTGCCCGAGAACACGCTTGCAGCCTTCGAGCACGCGCTGCGACTGGGCGTCTCGACGCTGGAACTCGATATCGCCATCACCGCTGATGCAATACCGGTCGTGTCGCACGACCCGGCGCTGAACCCGGCCGTCACCCGCGACGCGAGCGGCCAGTGGCTCAAGGGCAAAGGCCCGCTGATCAAGTCGCTGACGCTGGCCCAGTTGCAGGCCTATGACGTTGGTCGCATCGACCCGTCGAGCGAATACGGCCGCAGCTTCGCGACGCAACAGCCCAGCGACGGCCAGCGCATACCGACGCTGGCGTCCGTCTTTGCGCTGGTCAAGAGCCTGGGTGCGGACAAGGTCCGGTTCGACATCGAGACCAAGATCTTCCCCGACCGGCCGGACGATACGCTGGCCGTAGCCGAATTCGTCCAGACGCTGCTGCCGGTGATCCGCCAGGCGGGCATGACCGGCCGGGTGATGATCCAAAGCTTCGACTGGCGCAGCCTGCAACTGATCCAGAAGCTGGAGCCCGCGATCGAGACGGTGTACCTGACGATGGAATTCGCCAAGGCCAACAATGTGCGTGACAGCGCCTGGACCGCCGGCATGCAGTGGCGCGACCATGCCTCGCCAGCCCACATGGTCAAGGCCAGTGGCGGCACCACCTGGTCGCCCAACTTCAACCATATCGACGCGTCCAAGGTCAAGGCAGCGCAACAACTCGGCCTCAAGGTAATTCCCTGGACCGTCAACGAACCGGCCGACATGGACCGCCTGATCGGCTGGGGCGTGGACGGCCTCATCAGTGACTACCCGGACCGACTGCGGGCAGCGGTGCAGCGGGCCGGCCTCGCGTTGCCCACGCCAGTGCAACGGTAGAGAACGGCAGAACTTGATTCGTATGGAGAGAGTAGGCCAATGCCTCCCAATCTGGTAACCTTGTGAGGCCCTAGCGCAACCAAAAAGGAGTCATTGCTATGGAAACTCAGCAAGCCAACGTCAGTGAACAACAACAAATCGTCACCGACATGAAATCCGTCATTGCAGATGCCGAAGATATGCTGCACGCAACTGCCGATCAGGTCGGGGACAAGGTCGCCGCGCTGCGCGCGCGCATCCAGGAGCGCCTCAAGGGCGCAAAGGTCCGGTTGAGCGATGCCGAGGCGGCCCTGATCGCCAAGACCCGCGCCGCCGCGCGCGCCACCGACACCTATGTACATGAATCGCCCTGGACCGCCATCGGCATTGCTGTGGGCGTCGGCTTGCTGGTCGGCCTGATCGTCAGCCGGCGCTGATTGCGCTGCGCAGTCCCAGACGGGGCAGCGTTCAAGCCATGTCCAAGCACGAAGGGGGCAACGGGTTCTTTGCCAACCTGCAAAGCCTGACCATCTCACTGATGGCCATGCTGCACACGCGCATGGAACTGCTGGGCAACGAGGTCGAAGTCGAGAAGCTGCGCATCTTGCGCATGTTGCTGCTGGCGCAGGCCTTGATGTTCAGCGCCTGTGTCGCCGCGTTGCTGGTGGTCGCCCTCCTGACCCTGTGGTTGTGGGAACAGCGATTGGGCGTTCTCGGGCTCTTCGCCTGCATCTTCCTGGCCTGCGCCGTGCTGGCCTACCGCGCCTTGATGCAGATGGCGAATCGACCGGAATCGTCGTTTGCTGCAACATTTGACGAGTTGCGGGAAGATCTGAGGCGCCTCAAAGCCGCGTCCGGCGATGCAACAACGCCTGATTGAACTTCAGTTGCTGCGCGGGCGCCTGCTGGAGCGGATCGCGCATCAGCGCCGCAACCTGTCGGTGCAGGTGCAACCGATCGCACGTACGCTGCATGTTGGCGACAGGGTCGTGGAGGCAGTCGATCAAGTAAAGCGCTTCGCGCTGGAGCATCCGTTGGTAGTTGCGGCCGTCGTCGGTGCCATCATGGTCTTGCGACCCGCTGGCGTGCTGCGCTGGACGCGCCGCGGCTTCTTTGCCTGGCGCACCTGGGCAACCGTGCGCGGTGCGCTTCCTGGTTTCCTGTTGCGACGGCTCTGACGCCCCCGCTTGGCCGCCAGTCCCAGCCGCTGCTTATCCACCATGGGTGGCGCCAAGGTCATCGCGACGCTGAGCCACGGTTGCGCGTAACGTCCAGTTCATGCACCGCCGCCGCCTTGGTTGCCCCAGGCGCTATTTCTTGCGGGCACGCCCTTCTTCCGCGCCGCCCGATCCCCCTTGCGACAATCCTTCCGTCATGCCGATCAGAACGCCACTGACGAGTGCGGCGTAACTGTCCATCATGACCTGAGCGGCCTTGACGCTGCTGGCACGGCTGTCGCGCATGGCGTTGCGAGACTGCTCCATCAGTTGCTCGACCGCCTGGCTGGCCTGATTGCCAGTGCTGGTGCCTTTGAGCTTCATTGCCGACAAGACCTGTTCCCACGGCCCCTGCAAGGGGCCGCTGGTCTGCTTGACCGCCTTGCCAACTGCATCGAAGAACATGTCTTCCATCTTCTCGACGTTGGCCAGCGCGCTCTTCATTTGTTTGCCTTGCATGTCCACACCCTGGGTGGTGAACTGTTCGAGCGCCTTGCGGTTGGCCTGTACCGCCTGCAACAGGGCCGCGTCCATGCCGGAAAACGCCTTGCCCAGCATGGCCTCGATATCGACCGGCCCCGCGGGATTGAGCGCCGCCCCGGCCGAGCTGGCCTGCGTCACGGTCTTGAGCACCTTGCGTATGTTCTCCATGCTCAGTTCACGCCCCTGCAAGGCCTTGAGCGTCGCCTCGCTCACCGCCTTGCGCAACGCCTCGCCCTGCTTGACGGTGGCTTGCGCAAACATGTTGATGATGGCGTCCTGGTCGATTCCTGACTTGATCATGGTGGGTTCCTATTCGCGTTGGTGGCGTCTGCCGTTGGTTGGATATGCCGCACCATTATCATCCTCGGCCCGGCGCCTGGCCAACCTTGCCGGCCGCGACAGCGGCGGTTCAGGCCGGCGCGGGCCGCGCCAGTGGCGCTTCCTTGATCGGCAGGTGGATCAGCGCGGCCCCGACGGCCAGCACGATATCGATGTACCAGATCCAGTCGTAGTTGCCGGTGGCCTCGAAAACCTGCCCGCCCAGCCAGGCACCGAGGAAGCCACCGATCTGGTGCGCGAACATCACGATGCCGAACAGGGTCGCCATGTTGGACATGCCGAAGAACTTCACCACCAGTCCGGCGGTCGGTGGCACCGTGGACAGAAAGGTCAGGCCCATGACGGCGGCAAACACCAGCACCACCGTGCCGGTCTTGGGCGCCAGCAGGAACAGCAGCACGGCCAGCGCCCGCACCGCATACACCAGCGACAACAGGGACTTGAATCGCCAGCGGCCCATGGCCCAACCCATGCCAAGACTGCCCACGATGTTGAACAGGCCGATCATCGCCAGCGACCAGGCACCAAACGCCACCGGCAGGCCGCAGGCCGCGATCACGCCCGGCAGATGGGTGGCCAGGAAAGCGACATGGAAGCCGCACACGAAGAACCCCGCTGCCAGCAAACCGTAACTGGGTTCGCGCAGCGCGACCCGGATCGCCGCCCGGGTGCCGAGCACCACTTGACCCGGCACTGCCGACTGCAGGGCATTGCCCCGCAACAGGAACGCCGCCGGCAAGGCCAGCAGCAGGAACAAGGCCAGCACCTGCATGGCGTTGGCCCAGCCCAGTCCCACCAGCAAAGCACCGGCAATGGGCGCCATCACGAACTGCCCCGCCGAACCGCCGGCATTGACGATGGCGGTGGCCATGGCCCGCCGTGGCGCCGGAATCAGCCGGTTGGTCGCGGCCATCACGACCGCGGGCCCGGCCAGTCCGGCGCCGCCAGCCGACAGCAGGCCGATGGCCAGGATCAAACCGGTCGTACTGGTCATCCAGGGCGTGATGAAGGTGCCCAGTGTGACCAGCACGATTCCGGTCAACAGCACCCGCCCGGCGCCCACCTTGTCGGCCATGGCGCCGGCGAATGGCTGGGTCAGGCCCCAGAACAACTGGCCGAACGCAAACGCCAGGCTGATATTGGCCAGACCCAGCCCGGTAGCGGTATTGAGCGGGCCCAGGAACAGGCCCATGGTCTGGCGCACGCCCATCGTCAACGCAAACGTGCCCGCCGCAGCCAACAGCACCAGCCACAACGCAAAGCGCGGGGCAGGCATGGCCGACGGCTCAGGTGCTGCCGCCATCGCTGGTCTCCTGCGCAGTTTGCGCATCCGTTGCCAGCGCCGACATGACCTGTGCCAACTGCCGGTGCAGTGCCACTACCGCAACATCACCGAGCAGGTGGTTCACCCGCAACTGCACGTCCTTCCAGTGGCGCAGTGCCTGCCGGTGCTTGTCGCGGCCAGCCGCCGTGACCGCGACGCTGCGGCTGCGCGCGTCACTGCCCTCACCCATCACGACCCACCCGCCCTGCACCAGCGGCCGCAGATTGCGCGTCAGCGTCGACGGCTGCATCTTCGTCGCCCGGGCCAGCGCTCCGGGGCGCAGCGGCCCCAGGCGCATCACCTGCGACAACAGCGAGAACTGGGTAGTCTTGAGGCCTGCCTTGCTCATTTCTGCATCGTACAGCTGGTCCAGCCGGCGCAGCAACTGGTGCAGCAGGAAATTGGTGCATCCGCGGGGCATTGCCGCCAGCGCAGGTGTAGCAAGGTCGGCCCGGACGGCCGCCTGTACGCCCATGCCACCACCACCTGCCTGGTGTTCGATGTCCCGGGCGCGGCAGCAAATTGACTTCTGGCGCATGATGGCGACTCCAGTATGTCCGGGAGCCTCCATGTCCAGATTCCTGTCCGCCCTTGCCCTGTTCGTGTCGTTGGGTGCAGCCGCGATTGCACCCACGTTCGCACAGGCCGCACCGTCGTCCACACCCCCGGCCGTGTCCAGCGCGGACGCACTGGAGGCGCAAAAGGTCGTGCGCGCGCAACTGGCTGCCTTTGCCGTGGACGATGCCGAGCGGGCCTTCTCCTATGCCAGTGCGTCGATCCGCCAGATGTTTGGAACGGCGGCGCAGTTCCTGCACATGGTGCGGGGCACCTACCCGGTGGTCTATCGCCCGGCCGGGGTGACATTCCTGAAACCGCAACTGGAAAACGATGTGCTGGTTCAGCCGGTGCACATGACCGATCAGGCGGGCTCGACCTGGCTGGCCCTGTATACCTTGCAACGCCAGGACAACAAGAGCTGGCGCATTGCAGGTTGCGTGCTGGTGCCACGCGCTGGTCAGACGGTCTAGCGCCGCGAGACGATCGTCCGTGCCACAATTTGCCGCTGGATCGGGCCTGCCGGTGCCCGCCGGGCGCAGCCCGATTCTTCCCTTATCCACTCCCCACCCGGACACAGAACATGCGACTGCTTCACACCATGCTGCGCGTTGGCGACCTGCAACGCTCGATCGATTTCTACACCAAGGTCATGGGCATGCAATTGCTGCGCACCTCGGAGAACAAGGAATACAAGTACACGCTGGCCTTCGTCGGCTATGGCTCTAACCCGGACCATGCGGAACTCGAGTTGACCTACAACCACGGCGTCGACACGTACGAACTCGGCACCGCGTACGGCCATATCGCGCTGCAGGTGGCGGACGCCTACGCCGCCTGCGCGAAGATCAAGGCTGCCGGTGGCAACGTCACCCGCGAGGCCGGTCCGGTCAAGGGCGGCAGCACGGTCATCGCATTTGTCACCGACCCGGACGGGTACAAGGTCGAACTGATCCAACGGTGATCCGCGAGCCATGTTGGCGGCAGGCATCGACCGGCGCGGCGCATTGCTGGTTTTCGGCTCGGCCGCGATCTGGAGTTTTGGCGGAGCGATTGCGCGTTTTCTGAGTGTCAGCGACAGCTGGACCATCATTTTCTGGCGCTCCGCCTTTGCGGCCGTGTTTCTGCTCGCCTTCATGTTCTGGCGCGATGGCCTGTCCGGCACCTGGCAGATGTTCGCCGGCATGGGTTGGGCCGGCATCGGCGTAGGCCTGTGTTTCGCGACTGCGTCGACCGCATTCATCGTCGCCCTGTCGCACACCACGGTGGCCAAAATCCTGCTGATGCAGGCCGGCGCACCGCTGTTTGCGGCACTGCTGACCTTTGTGCTGTTCCGCGAGCGGGTCGGCGCGGCGACCTGGGCCGCCATCGGTGCGGTGATGGCCGGCGTCGCGGTGATGGTGTCCGACTCCCTGACCGGCCGCGTGTCACCGATCGGTGACGGACTGGCGCTGATGATCGCGCTGGCGTTCGCGCTGGCCACTGTGCTGACACGGCGCAACGCCCATGTACGCATGATGCCGGCAGCCTGCCTGGGAACCCTGGCCATGACGGTCATCGGCTTTCTACTGGCGGGATCTCTGGCCGTCAGCGTCGCCGATGGCGCCTGGCTGTTTGCATTCGGCGCGCTGAATCTGGCGCTGGGCATGATGATGTTCGTGACCGGTGTGCGCCTGCTGCCCGCTGCAGTGGCAGCACTGATCGGCACCGCTGAGCCGGTCCTGGGTCCTTTGTGGGCCTGGCTGGTGCATGGCGAAGTACCGGTCGAGCGCACGCTGATCGGTGGCGCGATCGTCGTGCTGGCGCTGGTGGCGCATCTGGCGTGGCAGTTGCGTCAGCCGGGACAACCGGCCAATGTGCCAATGGCGGATTGACGCGCCAAACCGGTTTCAGACGTCGCGGCGGATCGACGCCGCTGATTGCGACCATGCCGCTTGCACGGTGACGACTTCCACTTCCACTGGCAGTCGACCTCGGCCGTGGTTTCTCCTGAGCCTGCAGCGCTTGGCTGGGCGTTGGTCCAATCGCGCTGGTCAACGCCCGCCATCCATCTTCGCCTCCGCCATCAACCAGTCACGCAGAGCCACCGCATCGTCGCGCAACTGCCCCGCACGCGAGGCCACGATGTAGATCGGCTGGTCGGTCGTCACACTCTGCGGGATGGGTCGCACCAGCAGCCCCTGCTCGAGCAGCGGCGCCACCAGATGGCGCCAGCCCAGCGCCACACCCTGCCCTTCGATCGCGGCCTGGAGTACGACGGAGTAGTCGTTGAAGCGAAACAGCTTCGTATTGCGCTCCAGGGCCACGCCGAACCGTGCCAGCCAGTCCGACCAGCCAAGGCGTGGACGGTATCGCTCTTCGAGGTGCAGCAGACCGGCGCGGGTCAATGCCTGCACATCGGCGATCGTTCCCAGCCTGGCCAGGAACGCCGGGCTGCAAACCGGAAACACTTCCTCATCCACAAAACGCCAGCGTCGGTGCTTCGGGAACTCTCCGCTACCCAGTGCGATGGCCAGGTCGATGCGTTCGCGCGTGAGGTCCAGGTCGGTGTCGGTGGTGATGCAGCGCAGTTCGATCTCCGGGTGCAATTGCTTGAATCGCGCCACCCGTGGCAGCAGCCACCAGGTGGCGGTGGCCGTGGACACCGCCAGCGTCACCTGGTGCGCCGCCGTCATGGTGCGCACTTCGCGCAGCGCCTGGTCCATCAGCGTCAATCCCAGGCTGACTTGCTCGAGCAGGTAACGCCCGGCCCCGGTGGCCTCCACGCCCTTATGGCGGCGCTCGAACAGGCTCACGCCGAGTTCGGTCTCAAGTTCTCGCATCGCATGGCTGATGGCCGGCTGGCTGATCGACAACTCATCCGCGGCGCGGGTGAAGCTGCCAGTACGCGCTGCGGCCTCAAAGGTGACCAGGTTGCCGAGTGCGGGTAGCTGGAAGCGTTTTGGCATGAGCCAATTTTATGACAAGGATGAAGACGCATGCCGATCACAAAACCCCCATACTTGCATAACATCCACTTTCAATAGTGAACAGGCAGCCGCAACCAGGAATCCATGACGTGAGTGACACTGATACCAAGCGGCACCGCCGCGGCGGCCGCGAGCGCCGCGATCCGAATGCCAAGCCGTCGGCGCCCGCATACATCCGGCGCGCCATTCCGCCCTACGACATCATGGGCGAGGAAAACCTGCAAAAGATCGAGGCCGCCGCCGACCGGATCCTGGCCGAGGTGGGACTGGACATCCGCGACGACGATGAATGTCTGGCGCTGTTTCGCAAGTCTGGCGCCGGGGTCGACGGCATGCGGGTGCGGTTCGAGCCCGGCCACCTGCGCGAGATTCTCAAGACCGCGCCAAAAGAGTTCACCCAGCATGCACGCAACCCGGCGCGTTCAGTGCAGATCGGCGGCGACAACGTGGTGTTCGCGCCGGCCTACGGCTCGCCATTCGTGATGGACCTGGACCGGGGCCGGCGCTACGGCACGCTGGAGGACTTTCAGAACTTCATCAAGCTGGCTTATTCCTGCCCCTGGCTGCACCACTCGGGCGGCACGGTCTGCGAGCCGACCGACGTGCCGGTCAACAAGCGCCATCTGGACATGGTGTATGCGCACATGCGCTATTCCGACAAGGCCTACATGGGTTCGATCACGTCGCAAGAACGCGCCGCGGATTCGGTCGAGATGAGCCGCCTGCTGTTCGGCGCCGATTTCGTCGACAAGAACTGCGTCGTGCTGGGCAACGTCAACGTCAATTCGCCGCTGCTGTGGGACGGCACCATGACCAAGGCCGCTCGAGTCTATGCCCGCGCCAACCAGGCGGCCGTCATCGTGCCATTCATTCTCGGTGGTGCCATGGGTCCGGTGACGAACGCCGGCGCGATCGCCCAGTCACTGGCCGAGACCATGGTGGGCTGCGCCATCACCCAGTTGGAGCGCCCAGGCGCGCCGGTGATCTTCGGCAATTTCCTCTCCAGCATGTCACTGCGCTCGGGTTCGCCCACGTTCGGTACACCGGAGCCGGCGGTCGGCTCGCTGGTGATCGGCCAATTGGCGCGCAGGCTTGACCTGCCGCTGCGCTGTGCCGGCTCCTTCACCACCTCCAAATTGCCGGACGGCCAGGCGATGCAGGAAAGCGTGATGTCGATGCTGTCGGCGGTGCATTGCGGCGCCAACTTCATCCTGCATTCGGCCGGCTTCCTCGATGGCCTGCTGTCGATGAGCTACGAGAAGTTCATGATGGACGCCGACTTCTGCGGCGCGCTGCACAGCTACCTGGCCGGCGTGACCGTCGACGACAACAGCCTGGCAATCGACGCATTCAAGGAGGTCGGCCCCGGCAGCCACTTCCTGGGTTGCGCCCACACCATGGCCAACTACACCACCGCGTTCTTCGACTCCACCATCTCCGACGATCGACCGTGGGAAACCTGGAGCGAGGACGGCGCCAGTGACAGTGCCAAACGCGCCAACGGCCGCTGGAAGGCCGCGCTGGCCCAATACCAGGCACCACCGATCGACGCGGCCGTGGATGAATCGATCCGCGACTATGTCGCGCGCAAGAAGGCGTCTATGACCGACATGTGGTACTGATCGCCGCCACCCCGGCCGCTGCGCACCTGGCCCCCGAGCGAGTGCAAGAAGCCTTGGGACGCTCCGACACTTATATTTGAAGAATCATGACCATGTCCAGCATCAACGACCCGTTGTTGCAGCCCTACCAGCTCAAGCACCTGCGGCTCAAGAACCGCCTGATCATCACCGCGCATGAGCCGGCCTATCCGGAGGACGGCATGCCCAAGGAGCGCTACCGCGCCTACCAGGTCGAACGCGCGCGCGGCGGTGTTGCGATGACGATGACCGCCGGCTCGGCCGCGGTATCGCGCGACAGTCCGCCGGTGTTCAACAACATCCTGGCCTACAAGGACGAGGTCGTGCCGTGGATGAAGGAGCTGACCGACGCGGTGCATGCGCACGACTGCGCCGTGATGATCCAGCTCACCCACCTGGGCCGGCGTACCACCTGGTCCAAGGCCGACTGGCTGCCGGTCGTCGCACCGTCGCATGCGCGCGAGGCTGCGCACCGGGCGTTCCCGAAGAAGATGGAAGACTGGGATATTGCCCGCATCATTCAGGACTATGCCGATGCCGCCGAGCGCATGCAGGCCGCCGGAGTGGACGGCGTTGAGTTCGAAGCCTACGGCCACCTGATCGAGCAATTCTGGTCGCCGCTGACCAACACGCTCGAGGCGCCGTACGGCGGCAGCCTGGAGAACCGGCTGCGCTTTGCGTTCGACGTGCTGCGCGCGGTGCGCAAACGGGTCGGCCAAAAACTCATTCTCGGCCTGCGCTATTCGGCCGACGACACCTTGCCGGGCAGCGTCTCGGCCAAGGACGGCCTGACGATATCGCAGATGCTCAAGGACAGCGGCCTGGTCGACTACCTCAACGTGGTCCGCGGCCACATCGACACCGATGCCGGCCTGACCGACGTGATCCCGGTGCAGGGCATGCGCAGCAATCCGCACCTCGATTTCGCCGGCGCGATCCGCGCTGCGACCGGCTTTCCGACCTTCCACGCCGCCAAGATCCAGGACGTGACGACGGCACGCCATGCGATCGCCTCCGGCAAGCTCGACATGGTCGGCATGACCCGCGCCCACCTGAGCGATCCGCACATCGTGCGCAAGATCATGGCCGGCAGGGAAGACACGATCCGCCCTTGCGTCGGCGCGAATTTCTGCCTCGACCGGATCTATGCGGGCGGCGAGGCCTACTGCATCCACAACCCGGCCTCCGGGCGCGAACTGACGATGCCGCACGAACTTACCGCGGCAACGCACAAACGCAAGGTGGTGGTCGTGGGGGCCGGCCCGGCCGGACTCGAAGCAGCGCGCGTCGCCTCGGCGCGTGGCCATGCCGTCACGGTGTTCGAAGCGGCGTCCAAGCCGGGCGGCCAGATCCGGCTCACGGCCTTGAGCCCGCGCCGGCGCGAGATGATCAGCATCATCGACTGGCGGATGGCGCGTTGCGAAGAGGCCGGCGCGGCTTTTCGCTTCAACACGCTGGCCGACGCGGACATCGTATTGGCCGAGTCGCCCGATGTGGTCATCATCGCCACCGGCGGCCTGCCGCATACCGCGGTGCTGGGCAGCGGCAACGCGCTGGTGGTATCGAGCTGGGACATTCTCAGTGGCGAGGTGAAACCCGGGCGCAACGTGCTGCTGTTCGACGACGCCGGCGACCACCCTGCGCTGCAGGCGGCCGAGGTGATAGCCAACAGCGGTGCCAAGGTCGAGATCATGACGCCGGACCGATCCTTCGCGCCCGAGGTGATGGCGATGACCCTGGTGCCCTACATGCGCAGCTTGCAGAAACTGGACGTGACCTTCACCGTGACATTCCGGCTCGAATCGGTGCAGCGCCAGGGCGACCTATTGCTGGCCCGGATCGGCAGCGACTATGGCGGCGTAAGCAGGGACCGGCTGGTCGATCAGGTCGTTGTCAACCATGGGACCTTGCCGCTCGATGAACTCTATTTCGAACTCAAGGCGCAATCGAGCAACCTGGGCGAGGTCGACTACCCCGCGTTGCTGGCGGGGCAAGCGCAATCACTCGCCGCCAACCCGTCCGGCAGCTTCCAGCTGTTTCGCATCGGTGACGCGGTGTCGGCGCGCAATACCCATGCGGCGGTGTATGACGCATTGCGGCTGGTGAAAGACCTGTGACCGCACGTCAATCGCGGCGGGGCGAACCGCCAGGACCATGATCGCGATGCCGGGCCAGCGGGTCGAGGGATTCCCGGCCATCCGCAGCTTCCCGTTGCAAGAGCGCTATGGCTTTGTCTGGGTCTGGCCGGGCGACAAGGACAAGGCTGATCCGCAGGCTTTCGACATGCTGGCAAACACGCTCATGCCCTGTCGCCTTCTCGACCGCGGATGCGACAACCAAATGTGCATGCTCGCCGCCTGACACGCCCGCCGCTGCATGGAGATCGTCACACTGATGCTGCTGCTCGCCGGCGGGTTCGTTTCCGGCGCCGTTACTGCCGTGGCCGGTGGCGGCAGCTTCCTGACGTTTCCGATGCTGTTGGCGGCCGGCCTGCCGCCGCTGGCCGCCAACATCACCAACTGGATTGCGCTGATGCCGGGCAACTTCATGGCGCTGGCTGCGTATCGCACCGAGTTGATGGAGATGCGCCGCGAGGTTAGGCCACACCTGATCGTTGCGCTCTGCGGCGGACTGGTCGGCAGCCTGTTGCTGCTATGGATCGGCGAGGTCCGCTTCGAAAAGGCGGTTCCCTGGCTGATGCTCACCGCGACCCTGTTTTTTGCGCTCGGCGAGTGGGTGAAGAAGCGCCTGCACGCGTGGCGCACACCGGAGCAACCGGTGCCGCCCAAAGCCATTTTGGCATTCGAGTTCGTACTGATGGTCTACGGCGGATTCTTCGGCGCTGGCCTGGGTATCATCCTGCTGGCCGCGCTCGCGATGGCCGGCGAAGCTTCGATCCACAAGGCCAACGCCAAGAAAAACCTGATGGTGGCCGCACTGAGCATCGCTGGCCTGATGGTGTTCCTGACCTCGGGTGAGATCGTCTGGGCCTATGCGATCCCGATCCTGATCGGATCAGGTCTGGGCGGCTACAGCGCGGTGTTCTTCATCCGGCGCATTCCGCAGCATGTCGTGCGATGGGTCGTGCTGGTCTGGGCCATTGGGTTGACAGGTGTGACGTTCTGGAAATACGGTTGATATTACCGGGGTACCGCCGACCCGCCACGATCTTGCACATGCCCCATGCACACCGATTCGCATGCGCGACAGGCCTGCCAGGAATGGCCATCTTGCGAGTTGCCTGAACGATGCCCGGTCGTGCGCGGCTGGTATTTGCAATTGGCCGCGCCAGCGCCGTGCTGCAATCGGTGGTGCTACGCGTCCCGCCGCGCCAGCGCCGCAGCGGACTGCGCCAGTTGCGTGATGCGGGCCCAATCCCCCTGCGCCAGCGCATCGGTAGGCAGCAGCCAGGAACCGCCCACACACACCACATTGGGCAAAGCCAGAAAATCTGACGCGTTGCCAGGCGTAACACCACCGGTCGGACAGAAAACCACATCACCGAACGGACCGCTCCAGGCCTTGAGCATTGCGGAGCCGCCAGCCTGCATGGCCGGGAAAAATTTCAGTTGGGTCAAGCCATCTTCCTGGCACATCATGATCTCGCTGCCGGTGGCCACACCGGGCAACAGCGGCAAACCCAGGTCACGGCAGGCCTGGCCGACCGCCGACGTGTAACCAGGGCTGACGGCAAACCGGGCCCCCGCATCGGCAGCAGCCTTTGCGTCGGCCGGGCTGCGCACCGTGCCGGCTCCCAGCACCGCCTCGGGCACATCGCGCGCGATTGCCTCCATGCAGGCCAGTGCCTGCGGCGTGCGCAGCGTCACCTCCAGCATCCGGATGCCACCAGCGACCAGGGCGCGCGCCATCGGCACCGCATGCGCAAGCTCGTGCAGCACGATGACCGGAATCACCGGCGCATCGCGCATCACCTGCAGCGCCGTCAACGTCGAAGCTACAGCCATGAACATGCCCCTTCTTCCGCCGTTGTCACATTGCGCCGCATGCCGGCGAACAGTTCGCGCCCCATGCCCAGGCCGTTGGCCAGCACCAGGTCCTGCGGCATGGTCGCCACATCGCGTGACGCCCACTCCTGCGGGTCGACCAGCGCCAGCAGTGCACCGGCGTCGGCATCGAGCCGCACCAGATCGCCGTCGCGCAGCCGCGCCAGCGGGCCGCCGGCCGCCGCCTCGGGCGAAACATGAATCGCGGCCGGCACCTTGCCCGATGCGCCGCTCATGCGCCCGTCGGTTACCAATGCCACCTTGAATCCCCTGCCTTGCAGCACCGCCAGCGGCGGCGTGAGCTTGTGCAACTCCGGCATGCCATTGGCTTGCGGACCCTGCCAACGCACGACGCACACGACATCGCGGTCCAGTTCCCCTGCGGCGAATGCCTGGTGCAGCGCCTCCTGCGAATCGAACACCCGGGCCGGCGCTTCGACCACATGCCGGTCATCGGGAACGGCGGAGACCTTGATCACGCTGCGGCCCAGGTTGCCCTGCAGCAGCTTGAGGCCGCCGGTCGCGCCAAACGGATTGGACACCGGGCGTACCACGGTCTCGTCACCCGAAGCGCCCGGATCGTGCCAGGCCAGTGCGGAATCCTCGGAGCGGGGTGTCATCGTGAAAGCATGGATGCCTTCTGCCCGTACGGTGGCAACATCGACATGCAACAGTCCGGCGTCGCGCAGTTCCCGCAGCACATATCCGGGGCCCCCCGCATCCTGAAATGCATTCACGTCCGCCGTTCCATTGGGATAGACCCGTGTCAGTAGTGGAACCACCTCGGACAGGCCCGCAAAGTCGTCCCAGTCAATTTGTATGCCGGCGGCACGCGCCACCGCGACCCAGTGGATCAGGTGGTTGGTCGAGCCGCCGGTGGCAAGCAACGCGACCATGGCGTTGACGATGCAGCGCTCATCGACCAGTTGGCCAATCGGCGGGCACGCGCTTGCGCTGCGCAGCGCGGGCGCTTTGCCGGCATCCAGCGCACTGGCTTGCCCCAGCACGGTACGCAGCGCCTCGCGTGTCAGTTCGTCGCGCAGCGCCGCGCCGGGATTGACGAACGCGGTTCCCGGCACATGCAGGCCCATCGCCTCGAGCAACATCTGGTTGCTGTTGGCGGTGCCGTAGAACGTGCAGGTGCCCAGGCCATGGTAGGCCTGCGACTCGGCCAGCAGCAGTTCGCCGCGGCCCACCAGGCCCTGCGCCGCCTGTTCGCGCACCTTGCTCTTGGCCGTGTTGGACAGCCCGGAAGTCATCGGACCGGCCGGCACGAACACGGTGGGCAGATGGCCGAAATGCAGCGCGCCGATCAGCAAGCCTGGCACTATCTTGTCACACACGCCGAGCATCAACACGCCATCGAACATGTCGTGCGACAACGCGACCGCGGTGGCCATCGCGATCACGTCGCGTGAATACAGGCTCAATTCCATGCCGGGAGTGCCCTGCGTGACGCCATCACACATCGCCGGCACGCCGCCGGCCACCTGCGCCGTGGCACCGAGCCGGCGCGCCTCGGCCTTGATCAGGTCCGGGTAGTGCTGCAGCGGCGCATGCGCCGACAACATATCGTTGTAGGCGGTGACGATGCCGATGTTGGGCGCACGCTGCGCCACGACGTTGATGCGCGTCCTGCCCGAGGGCATCGCGACGGCCTTGTCGGCGTCCGGCATGGCGGCCAGCGCGTGCGCCACGTTGGCGCAACCCATGCGTTCAGTACCGGGAGGGCGATCGGCCGCTGCCTGCAGACGCTGCAGATAGGCTGTCCGGCTGGGCCCGCTGCGCCGCGCGATACGGCCGGTCACGCGGTGGATGGTGTCGTGCAGTGTCATCTCGATCCTGTAACTAAATTACATGATCGATGGTAACCCGGTTTCACCGGGCGCAGGTTACCAATGGGTTACCGCCAAAGGCCAAGTGCGCGGGAGGCAGTCGGTGCAACGACTGGTATTTCGCCTGCATTGACCTGGCGCCGACCGGCTTCGAGAGTCTGGCGGCCGAAGCAACAGACTCTGCTCCAGCGGCGCCCTGGCGTCGCCCGATTGCCGCAATTTCCTATACTGACACCATGAACAACATCGCCGACCTGCGCAAGAGCTACGAGCGCGCCGAACTAAGCGAAGAGGCCTCTCGCGCCGACCCGCTGGACCAATTTGGACATTGGCTGCAGGAAGCCATTGCCGCACAGGTGCCCGAGCCCAATGCCATGACGCTGGCCACGGTCGACCATCGCCTGCGTCCGAGCACCCGGGTGGTGCTGATCAAGGGCTACGACGCGGCCGGCATCGTCTGGTACACCAACTACGACAGCCGCAAGGGCCGGGAACTGGCCGGCAATCCGTATGCGGCGCTGCAGTTCCACTGGGTCGAGCTCGAACGAACGGTACGCATCGAGGGCGTGGTGGAGAAGACCAGCGTCGAGGAAAGCGACGCCTATTTTCACAGCCGCCCACTGGACTCGCGCATCGGTGCCTGGGCCTCGCCGCAGTCGCAGGTGATCTCCAGCCGCGCCGTGCTGGTAGCCAACGCGGCCCGATACGGCGCCCAGTTCCTGCTGCAGCCAGCGCGCCCGCCGCATTGGGGTGGCTACCGCCTCCAGCCCGACGGCTGGCAGTTCTGGCAAGGCCGCAGGAGCCGCCTGCATGACCGCTTGCGCTACACGCCCGATGGCAACGGGCACTGGATCCGCGAACGGCTGGCACCCTGAACAGCAGTTGGATCGACACAGGCATCGACCCAGACCCGCGCTGCGCAGCGCATTGTTCGCCCATCGGCAAACCGGCCGGTTCATGGCCGCGCAACCAGCAACATCACCACCGACACGCTGAGCGCCGACAGCGCCGTGGACAGCGCCACGCTGGCCGCGACGGTCTCCTGCGCCACCGCATAACGCTGCGAAAATATGAACACGTTGGCGCCTACCGGCAGTGCCGCGGTTGCGATCATCACCGCCAGGGGCAGGCCGGACATGCCGAACGCCCATCCCAGCGCGGCAGCCAGCAGCGGCATCAGCAGGTTTTTCACACCGGTCATCAACAGCGCGCAGCGCAGATGCCGGCCAATGGCCGAGCCGGCCAGCGACACGCCAACCAGGAACAATGCCAGTGGGCCAAAGCCTTTGCCCAGCCACAGCATCGGTGCATCCAGCCAGGGCGGAATCACCAGACCGGTTTGCGCGAACAGCAGCCCGGCGATGATCGGCAGTGGCACTGGATGGATCAGTGCCTTGCGCAGTGCGCGCAGCCCGACCATCCACAGCCGCGCGGCGACCGCGGGGCCGAGGGCGGCGTGTTCGCGCACGGCGGCGAATTCCAGCAGCACGGTTGCGGTCGTCAGCAGTAGCAACGAATGGATTGGAATCAGCGTGAACAGCGTGACCAGGCCGGCCTCGCCCCAGGCCAGCGAGATTAGCGGGATGCCGATCATCACGGCATTGCCATAGGTGGCAGCCAGCGCCAGCACGGCACCACGCCGCGTCATGCCGCGCTGGTACAGAACGCCGGCAAACACCAGCGCCAGCACCAGGATATAGACCAGTGCCGGCCGCAGGTCCAGTTGTTCCACATGCACCCGGCTCATGGCCCGAAACAGCAGCACCGGGGTCAGCAGCATGAACGCGACGGTGGACAGGCGGCGCACGGCGTCCGGGCCGAGCCAGCGCGCGCGCCCGACGAACAGTCCGAGCAGGATCAACGCGATCACCGGCAGCAATGCGGACAGGGCAATGTGGTTCACAACGAAGATGGCGAGCAGGTTGGTGGATAGGCCGACCAGCACCCGGTCAGGCGCTGTCGATCCGCATTGTCGTGGACGGTGACTTGCATGCCGGCGCCGTCTCCAGGCCAAGCCAGCGCATGGGGCACGGCCCGAAGCCAAGGTCGTTGCACACTGGCCGCAAGGCTCCGTTATAGTGGTCGCCGATCCGGCCGCGGCGGCAACATTGCCTGCCACGGCTCCCCACGGCGCCTGTTCTTTGACCTCTCACACCATGCCCGACACCCCCGCCACGTCCGCCTTGCGCATCCACAGTTTTCGTGCCCTCGACAGCGGCCCCCGGCTGATCGTCACCGGCGCGGTGCATGGCAACGAAACCTGCGGTACCCAGGCCATCGAACGCGTGGTGCAGCAACTCGACAGTGGCGCACTGGTGCTGCGCCGCGGCAGCCTCACCCTGGTGCCGGTGACCAATCCGCTGGCCTACCAGCGCGGCCAGCGCATGGGCGATCGCAACCTGAACCGCAATCTGTACCCGAATCCGCAACCGCAGGACTACGAGGACCGGATCGCCAATGTGCTGTGTCCGTTGCTGGCCGAGCACGACGTGCTGCTGGACCTGCATTCCTTTCATTCGACCGGCGAACCATTCGTGATGTTGGGGCCGCACGACAACACCGGCGCGCTCGAACCCTTCACCCATGCCGCCAGCGAACAGGCCCTCGCGCTGCGCCTGGGGCCAAGGCGGATCGTCGAAGGCTGGCTGGAGACCTATGCCGACGGCGTGCGCAAGCGTCTGGCGCGCACCCGGCCGGATGACCGCGCAGGCCTGTTGTCGACCGACCCGCGCTACGGCGTGGGCACCACCGAGTACATGCGCAGCCAGGGGGGCTACGGCGTCACGCTCGAATGCGGACAGCACAGCGACCCGGCCGCGCCCGAGGTCGCCTGCCAGGCAATCCACCATGCGCTCGCGCACCTGGGCCTGATCGACGCGCCGCTGCCGCCCGTCGTGGCAGCCCCTCAACTGCTGCGACTGACCGAAGTGGTCGACAAGCACCACTCAGATGACCGTTTCATCCGCACTTGGTCCAGCTATGACCCCGTAATGGCCGGCGACACCATCGGCCAGCGCCATGACGGAACACCGGTCCGCGCGGCCCGGGACGGCTTCATCGTCTTTCCCAATCCCGGGGCGTCGGCTGGCAACGAATGGTTCTATTTTGCGCAGCCGGGTGTGCGCGATCTGGGTGTCTGATCAGCGCCGGCTGCGCACGCCGGCGCCTGTCAGCGTGTCAGCCCATTGACAGACGGATGCGGACGATCGTTCGCGGGTTTGCGCCGGCGTTGTGTTCAGGCCGCGGTGTAGTGCTCGGGCTGCGAAGATCCGCGGGGCCCACGCGCTGCGCTTCACTGTGGCGGTCGGGCGCTGAACGCGCCGACTGCCCTGCGGTGCTCGGTCTTGCGCCCGCATCGCGCAACTCACTGCGCGCCCTGCGGGCGCTCCGTTCAGACAGGCGCGATGAGAATGATGACGAACGCGCTTCGCGCTGGGCGCAA
>JAYUQC010000246.1:0-20534 GCA_043759735.1 Rhodoferax sp. | reverse complement strand
TGAACTTCACGCTGCCAGAAGTTCAACGTGGTTGGTTTGCGTCAGGCGCGCAGCGTAAGCCAGCGCGGCGTAGATGTCGTCGGCTTCCAGGTCCGGGTAATCCGCCAGAATTTCGGCCACCGTCATGCCGCCGGCCAGCCATTCCAGCACCGATTGCACGGGATAACGCAAGCCACGAATGCACGGCTTGCCATGGCAAATGTCGGGATTGGTTGTGATGCGGTTCATGGAGGGATATTACTCTTGTTGGCACCTTTCCACACGCCGCCACCTCTGTTGCAATCCGTCAAGTCGGCCGATGTGGACATCGGCAGAATCTGGTCTATGGAGGACGGTTCGAATCCAAGCTTCCCTTGGAACAATCTGCGTCGTCCGAGGGCGCCCGCACAGCGGGAAGGGCTTGCCAGTTCATGCCGTGCGCTTCGGCATCGTCACCATCTTCCCCGCCTTGCGCCCGTCGAGACAGTCCGCCCACCGTAAGCGCTCTTTCAACCCGTCCCTTGATTTCGGCTGCCGAACGTGATTGGGATTGCCCGCGGCGGTTGGCCGCCGCTGGCTGACATAACGTACATCCCGACCGATGAAGGATGGTTGTACCTGGCCTTGGTGCTGGACCTATACGCGCGCAAGCTGGTGGGCTGGGCAATGAGCGAGACGATGCCCCAGGAGTTGACACTACAGGCACTGGAGGTCGCCCTGGGGTGGCGCGATCCGCACGCGGGCCTAGTGCACCACTCGGATCGGGGATACCGCTGCAATCCGCGAAGAATTTCTTCATCACTGACCTTGGTCGATTCCATCGCTTCGTGCCTTTCCCGTGAGTTGAGCAATACTCCAACTCTACGACACATCAGTTTGAATCGCACCCAATCAGACGTCTGATGACGAATTCATGAAATGATCAACGGTGTGGGCGAGGCACCGGGCATGCAGATGCAGTCCTTCGCGCTGACGGGCGATACCGCCGACCGCCCGATAGGCACTAGCTGACCCGCTATGCCGCGGCGCGCGGGAACCTTACAATGCGGTTTCATGTAAGGAATCTATATGGCAGAGTCCACCATCACCTCGAAAGGTCAGACAACCGTTCCGGCCGAAGTTCGGGCTTTCGTGCAGGCGAAGCCTGGCACGCGCCTCGTGTGGTCGATGATGCCTGACGGCACCATCATCGTCAGGGCAAAGACCAAGTCCATCTTGCACATGGCCGGGATGCTCAAGGCCCCAAAGGGCAAACTGGTGAGTGTCGACGAAATGAACCCCTGGCGCTGAGGGCTGCATGCCTGCGCTCGACACGAATGTGCTGGTCCGCTACCTCGTGCAAGACGACAGCGGACAGCTCGCCGCTGCCAGGCGCCTGATTGGTCGTTGCGTCTCCGAAGGACAGTCGCTCTTTGTTCCGGTCACGGTGACCCTCGAACTAGAGTGGGTGCTGCGCGCCAGATTCGGATACGTCAAGGACGACGTGCTTCGGGCGCTCTCGAACCTGTTCTCTGCGGCGGAGCTGACCTTCGAGTCCGAACGTGCCTTGGAAGTGGCGCTGCTGCTGTACCGCGAGGGTTCGGCAGACTTCGCCGACTGCCTGCACATCGCATTGGCGACCGAGGTTGGGGAACAACCGCTATGGACCTTCGACAAAGGCGCCGCCAAGGTCCTCGGCGCCCAGCTGATTCGCACGCGTTAGAGCGGTTTCACACCAATAGACAGTCCAAAGGCCTTCAAGGAGCAATTCTTTCCGGCCTTACTTAAACGCCATCACTCCCCCATCGTCTCTGCCCACGCCAGCGCTTGCAGGTGCGCCCAGTTAACCTGGTGATTGGAAAGGCCCAGTGTCCGGGCCGCGCGCGCGAAGGTTTCCTCGTCCGAAGATTCGCAGGCGACGCACAGTTCCAGGAATGGTGCCAGCGGGCCCTGTCGCAGCAGCAGCGCGGAGATGACGGATTCGGGCAGCGAGACGGCTTGCAGGGCCTTGTCCATCGGCATGCCGAGCATGGTGTCGAGCAGCGAGAAGACGCCGGTGACAAAGGCGTTGTCGCATTCCTCGGGCCGCAGCAATTCGGCCGCCAGCAGCTCCATGAGCCTGCCGCGCACGATGGCTGTCATCCCCACTGCCGACGGCACGCCAGCGGCGGGGGACGTGGTGAGCAATAGTGCAGCCCAGCGAAACAGTTTTTTCAGGCCCAGGATCATCACCGCGTGGCGAAACGAGGTGATCTCGGTGGACAGGCCAAAGCCGGACGAGTTGATGAATCGCAGCAGGTTGTATGACAGACTGGCATCGTGCTTGAGCACGGCCTCGATCTCTGCTGTGGACGCCTGTTTGCGCACCAGGTTGATCAGCTGGAGGATCACGGCCTGCGCCGGCCGAATGGTCCTGCCGGTCACGATGACCGGCTTGGCAAACCAGTAACCCTGGAACAGTTCAACTCCGAGTTCGCTTGCCTGTCGGTGTTGTGCGTCGGTTTCGACTTTTTCGACGATCAGCCGGGCCTGGGTCTTTTTCTGCGCCAGCTTGACAACAGGCTCGATCAGCTCGGGCTTGAGCAGCTGCAGGTCGACCTTGATGAAATCGGCCATGGGCAGCCATTGCAGGTACGCCGCATTGAGCACCGAGTGGTTGAATGCCAGGCGAAAACCCCGCTTTCGGGCATCGATCAGGCCTTGCAGGCGGCGCTCGATTTCCTCCGGCGCATGGCCCACTGCCGGCGGCAGCTCCAGCACGACGCGCTCGGGTTGTACCAGTTCCAGATGGCCGCTGGCCAGGCTGTCATGGGCGCAATTGACGAACATCGTACGGTTGTCGATGAGCGCGCCGTTATCGGCGTGTGACAGCACGTTGAACAGCAGCTGCGCATCGCTGGCGGCGTCGTGGGCGTGCAAGGGCCGGGTGCGGTCAAACAACTCATATCCAAACACATCGCCTTTGTCGTTCACGATCGCCTGCCTGGCGATGGCGACGCTGTCCGTGGATGGCTCCCACTCCAGCGATTGCGGCACGGTAGGGCGTTCGGTAGCGTCGGACATGGGTCAGTCTGGAGTGGATCGGTCCATTCTAGAACCGGCCCCGTCCTGGCCAATGTTCCGGCTTGCGATACGGCGGCGCAAAATGGGTTGCCGATGCGCGCCTTTTTGCCGCATCAACCCGGCTTGCCGGGCTGGCTGCGAAGTCCTTGCCGACCATTCTTGCATCGCATCGCATTTGCCCCGCGCGGCCCTGGCCATCAGGGTGTCTGATCGTCTTGCAGCAACGCCAGCTCGACCTCCTCGAAGCCGGCGGCGCGACGCGCCTGCAGGTTGAATGGCCCGCGTAGCCGCGGCGCGCCATGCTGTCGTGCCAGCGTGGCATAGGTCTCGATCGGGTCCAGCGCGCGCTGCGCACACAGCCAGCGGTACCAGTGGTTGCCCACGGCCACATGGCCGATCTCGTCACGCAAGATGATGTCCAGTATCGCGGCGGCCTGGTCGTCACCGGCGGCCAGCAGGCGCTCGCGCATGGGAGGCGCAGCGTCGAGGCCGCGCGCCTCCAGCGTGCGGGGCACCAGGGCCAATCGCGCCAGGGCGTCGTGGCGGGTTTTTTCGGCCATGTCCCACAGTCCATTGTGGGCCGGGAAGTCGCCGTAGGCGTGACCCAGGGTGTGCAGATGGCCGACCAGCAACTCGAAATGCAGCGCCTCTTCGCGCGCGACTGCGCTCCACTGCCGGTAGAACGCCTCGGGCAGTCCGGCAAAGCGCCAGACGATATCCAGCGCCAGGTCGATCGCGTTGAGCTCGATATGCGCCAACGCATGGATCAGCACCGCGCGGCCTTGCACCGAGGTCGCCGAGCGGCGCGCAAGCGCATGGAAGGGCACCAGGGCAGGGCGGTCGGGCCGCCCCGGTATGCCAGGGGGTTGATCAAGAACGGCCTGTGCCACGAGGACGCCATCGGGATCGAGTTTGCGCGCGGCGGTAGCCTTGTCGTGCGCATTGCGAACAAGCAAAACGCCCAATGCCTGGGCGCGAAGGTCGGTGGCGTGCTGCATGGTGGCCATTGTCGCAGTGCGGTCCTGTGCGGCTCGCGCGCCACCGCTGCTGCGCCGGCCGGCGGCCACCACAGCCGCGCCGGCCGGCGCTCAAGCCCAGTTCACCACTTTCTTGCTGCGATACCAGTCGTCGATGTGCGGGGCGACATTGGACTCGATGCGGCTGCGCTTGATTTTCATGGTGGGTGTCAGGCATCCATTCTCGATCGACCAGGGCTCGCGCGCGATCACCAGCAACTGCAGGCGCTCATACTCGGCCACCGCGGCATTGACCCGTTCGAGCAGGGCCGCCATCTGGGACTCGACCTCTGCGCGCAAGGCCGGTTCGCCCAGCCGCGGGCGCAGATGCTCCGCCAGCACCACCATGCCAAAGGCCGCGGCTTGGCCGACGCCCGACACGATGGACAGCTCCACCATGGGATGTTCATTGAGCAGGTTCTCGATCGGTGCCGGCGCGACGTATTTGCCCTTGGCCGTCTTAAACAACTCCTTGACCCGCCCGGTGACCTTGAGCAGGCCCTCCGGGTTTCGCTCGCCCATGTCGCCGGTGCGGAAGAAGCCGTCGTCGGTAAAGCTTTCCGCGTCCAGGTCGGGGCGCTTGTAGTAGCCCTTCATCTGGCCCGGCGACTTGATCAATATTTCGTTTCCGGGCCCGATGCGCACCTCAACGCCGTCGTAGGGGATGCCGACATATCCGGGTGCGTTGCTGTCGTCGGTCGAGCGGTGCGAGAACGCAAAGTCCTCGGTCATCGCATAGCCTTCCATCAGGTTCAGCCCGAGCTTGCGGTACCAGTGGATCAACTCGGCCGGAATCGGTGCCGAGCCGCTGGCCGCCAGTTGCACCTGGTCCAGCCCCAGGCCCTTGAGCACCTTGCGCCCGACCAATTTGCCGATGATGGGCAGGCCGAGCAGGAGATCGAGCCGCCTGGCCGGCACCTTGGCCAGCACGCCCTGCTGGAACTTCAACCACAGGCGTGGCACCGAGATGAACAGGTTGGGCCGCGCGCGGTTCAGGTCTGCCAGGAAGGTATCGAGCGATTCGGCGAAAAATATGTGCCCCCGCCCGCTGTACCAGGCTGAAGACTCGATCACCGCACGTTCATACGAATGGGCCAGCGGCAGATACGACAACACGCGCCAGTCGATTTCGTCTCCAATGCGTTTGTGCAGGTCTTCAGCGTAGCCGCGCGCTACCGCTGTTACCGCGCCAAAGGAAATCATCGCGCCCTTGGGAGTGCCGGTTGACCCCGAGGTGTAGATGATCATCGCCAGGTCAGCCGCCAATCGCACCGGCTGGCCGGCCAGGGGGTCGGTTCGAGAGACGATGTCGTCCCACTGGTTGAATGCGGTCGGCGGCGCCAGTGGCAGCGCGATGCAGGGCAGGTCAGGCGGCACGCCTGCTTTCTGTTGCTCCCATGCGTCGAGCTTGCCCACGAACAGTAACCTGGCATCGCTGTGTTCCAGCACGAACCGGATGGTGTCCGGCCCCTCGGTCGGGAAAATGGCGACCGTCGTTCCGCCGGCCAGCCAGATTGCCAGCTCGGCGATGAAGAAATGCGCGCAGTTCTTGGACAGGATCGCGATGTGGCTGCCCTCGCCCAGCCCGCGGCTTTGCAGGTGCGCCGCCATGCGTCGGGCCTGGTCCATGGTCTGGCCCCAGGTGATGTCGAGCACGCGGCCAGCGCCCAGTGGCTGGGTCAGGAACACTGTGTCGGCCCGGTTCGCGGCGTGTTCGTGGATGATGTCCAGTATCAGTTTCTGATCTGCCATGGCGGCGTCCTTTTGCTGCAGCAACTACATTGACAACGAACCTTCGCGGAACTCGGTCTTGTCCAACCATATGTTGACCAGCACCGCTTTGCCACCGCGTGCCAGCGCCTGGGCTTTTTCCAATGCCGGACGCACCTCGTTCATGTGCCGGACCACGATGCCTTCGGCGCCAAAACCGGCCACCACTGCATGGTAGTCGGACCGAGCCAACACTGTGCCCACATCGTCATGCAGCATCTTGATCTGTTCACGCGCAATCTGGGTCCAGCCAGCGTCGTTGCCAACGATGGCAATCACCGGGATACCGTGGCGCACGAAGGTGTCGAACTCCACCAGCCCATAACCGCAGGCACCGTCGCCAAAGATGATCCATACCTCGGCTTGCGGTTGGCAACTTGCCGCACCCAGCGCGAAACCGGCACCAACGCCCAGGGTACCGAACGCACCCGGATCGAGCCAGTGCAACGGCGCGCGCGGATGCAGCACATACGATGCCGTACCCACGAAATCACCCCCATCGGCCACCAGCAGCGCCTGCTCGCCGGCGACCTGCTCGACCAGACGCAGCAATGCCACCGGATTGACAAATTCGCCGCGGGCCTGGGCCTGCTGGTCGATACCGGTTTCGCGCTCGGCGTCGCGCTGCTGCAACTGCTGCAGCCAGGGTTGCCACGCCGTCGCCCGCAATGCCATGCCGGCCTCAGGCTGCGCCAGCGCCAGCAAAAACTGGCCAACGTCACCGATCACCGGCACGTCGGGCCGGCGGTTCAGCCGAGCGTCCCTGGCGCTGCGGTTCACCGCAATCAGCGTTGCGCTGCGGCGGATGTGTTTGCCATAGTCAAGCCGGAAATCGCAAGGCACGCCTGCCAGCACCACGCAGTCGGCCTCGCGCAGCGCCTGGCGTCGCTGGTGCCGCATCTGCAATGCATGCTGGCGTCCCAGCAGCCCGCGCGCCATGCCCGACAGGTATACCGGAATGCCCAGCTGTTGCACCGCGGCCGCTATGCGTTGCGCCTGCGCTGCCTGGGCCATGGTCTGGCTGCCGATCACCAGGAGCGGGCGTTGCGACCTGGACAGCGCCGCGATCGCCTGTCTGACCCGACCGGGCGCCGGATGGGGCACTTCGACCGGTCGCACATGGGCGCTCGGGTTATCGCCCGAGCCAGCGAACATCTTTTCGACATGTCGGTTCAGGTAGAACCGCAGCAACCGCTCCCCGATCGCGCGCCCCTTGCCCGCGGCGTCGGCATACCACTGCCGGATCGTCGCCGCGTCGTACAGCAGGTCAACCGGACACTCGATGAACACCGGTCCGGGAATGCCACTCGCCGCGAGCCAGAAAGCTTCATCCACCGCGGGGCCGAGGTCACGGACACGGCGCACCTTGATGAACCGCTTGACATGCGGTTCGACCAGCGGGCGCTGGTTGATGTCCTGCAAGGCGCCACGGCCCTGCAGTGCCGTGGGGGCTGCGCCACCGATCAGAATCAGCGGCGACTGAGCCAGTTGCGCATTCTTGAGCGCCGTGATCGTATTGGTGATGCCCGGTCCCGCGGTGACCGCCGCCACGCCGGGTAAGCCCGACAGGCGCCCGGTGGCGTCGGCGGCGAATACCGCGGTGGCCTCGTCGCGCACATCGACGATCCGGATGCCGCGCGCGCGGCAAGCCGCGAGGATCGGCGAAATATGGCCGCCACATAGCGTGAAAACATGGCGCACGCCGTGAGCCAGCAGCGACAGTGCGACGCGGTCGCCGCCGTGCAGTTGGCGGGCTTGATCATCCATGGGTTTGCCCCTCTTTCGTTATCGAGAAACACTCTCGTGCTGGTGGCTCGGGAATACTTCAGTGGTGCTGTTCGTTGGCAAGCCAACACGACCATCGCCCGGCCAATGTGCCTTTTACAATCCGTGCAACAGGAGAAGGCAATTGGCAACCTATGTTTTGGGCGCGCTGGCCCCGAGAATAGCCGAATCGGCGTGGGTGGCTGACAGCGCGCAGGTGATCGGCAACGTGGAACTGGCACAGGATGTCAGCATCTGGTTTGGTGCCGTGTTGCGCGGTGATACCGAACACATGCGCATCGGACGCGGTTCAAACATCCAGGATGGCAGCGTATTGCACGCCGACATCGGCATGCCGCTGACGGTGGGCGAGGATGTGACGGTGGGCCACATGGTGATGCTGCACGGCTGCACGATCGGCGACGGCAGCCTGATCGGCATTGGCGCCGTGGTCCTCAATGGTGCCCGCATCGGCAAGCAGTGCCTTGTCGGTGCCGGCGCTCTGGTGACCGAGGGCAAGGAATTTCCCGATGGCACGATGATCTTCGGCAGCCCGGCCAAGGTGGTGCGGGAACTGACAGCCGAGCAGATCGAGGGCCTGCACAACAGTGCGCGCGGCTATGTCGAGAACGCGCGGCGTTTTCGCAGCGGATTGGCGAAAACAAGCTGAGCGGGGGCGCGGCAATGCGCGCCCGCAGCATTCAGGGAAAGTCCATTGTCCGAATTGCACAAGTTTCTTTTTGACGGCCTTCCGGTCCGCGGCATCATCGTGCGACTCACCGATGCCTGGACCGAGATCCTGCGCCGGCGCGCCTCCAACTCGCAGACCGGCGCGTATCCCGAGCCGGTGACGCAACTGCTCGGCGAGATGCTGGCGGCGGCCATCCTGATGCAGTCGAACATCAAGTTCGATGGCGCGCTGGTGATGCAGATCATGGGCGACGGCCCGGTCAAACTGGCGGTGGTCGAGGTGCAGCCCGACCTGGGTGTGCGCGCGACGGCCAGCGTGATTGGCCACATGGCTCCGCACGCCGGTCTCAGTGCGATGGTCAACGTCGACAACGGTGGCCGCTGCGCTATCACGCTGGACCCGCGCGAACGATTGCCGGGTCAGCAACCCTACCAGGGCGTGGTGCCGCTTTTCGGCGACCGGGGCGAAAGGCTCGACAGGCTCAGTGACGTACTGCAGCAGTACATGCTGCAAAGCGAACAACTCGACACCACCCTGGTGCTGGCCGCCGACGACAGCATGGCCGCCGGACTGCTGATACAGCGCCTGCCGATCAAGGGGGCGACCAATCTTGGGGGCGCACAGTCGCAGGCCGACGAAGATGAAATCGGCCGCAACGAACACTACAACCGTATCGCCACACTGGCCGCAAGCCTCCAGCGCGAGGAACTGCTGGGCTTGGGCGTGGAGGCGATCCTGCATCGCCTGTTCTGGCAGGAGGACCTGTTGCGGTTTGCGCCGCAGCCAAGTGATGCGCAGCCGCGTTTTGCCTGCAGCTGCAACCGCGACAAGGTCGGCGCAATGATTGTCAGCCTGGGTGAGGAGGAGGCGGCGAGCATACTGGCCGAACGGGCCGACATCGAAGTGGGTTGCGAATTCTGCGGCCAGCAATACCGGTTCGATGCGATCGACGCGGCCCAGTTGTTCCGGCCAGCCAACCAGACGCCAGGTTCGAGTTCCAGCGCGCACTGAACTGGCCCGGCCAGCACCAGGCCGGTACGCCGGCCCAGGCGTCGTGCCGGCCCGCGATGAAGCCCGCCTATTTGGGAATCTGCACCAAAATTTCGTTGGGCCGCACCATGCCCAACTCGAAGCGGGCCTTTTCCTCGACCATGTCCATGCCCTCCTGCAGGTCCCGCACCTCGGCCGACAAGCGCCCGTTGCTCTGACGCTCGCGCTCGTTGCCGGCCTGCTTGGTGGCCAGTTCCTGGGTCAGCGCGGTCACGTTCGGAATGCTGCCGCGGCCATACCACAGCTGGCCGTGCAGGATCACCAGCAAGGCGATCAGGGCCAGCGGAACAATACGGTTGCGCACGATGGAGCTGTGTCAGCGCAGCGATGGCCCGCCGGGGTCAGCGCAGGTTGTAGAAGGCGGCACGGCCGGGATACGTGGCGACTTCGCCCAAGTCTTCCTCGATGCGCAGCAATTGGTTGTACTTGGCCATGCGGTCGGAGCGGCTGAGCGAGCCGGTCTTGATCTGGCCGGCATTGGTGCCCACCGCAATATCGGCGATGGTTGTGTCTTCGGTCTCTCCGGAGCGATGGCTGATCACGGCGGTGTAACCCGCGCGCTTGGCCATTTCAATGGCCGCGAAGGTTTCGGTAAGGGTGCCGATCTGGTTGATCTTGATCAGGATCGAGTTGGCGATGCCCTTGTTGATGCCCTCTTGCAGGATCTTCGTGTTGGTCACGAACAGGTCGTCGCCAACGATCTGCACTTTCTTGCCAAGGCGGTCGGTGAGCAGTTTCCAGCCGTCCCAGTCGCCCTCGGCCATGCCGTCCTCGATGCTGATGATCGGGTACTTGTCGGCCCAGGTTGCCAGGATGTCGATCCACTCGCTTGCGCTCAGGGTCAGGCCTTCTCCTTCGAGCACATAGTTGCCATCCTTGTAGAACTCCGATGCCGCGCAGTCCAGGCCCAGCGCGATCTGTTCGCCCGCCACATAGCCGGCCTTGTCGATCGCCTCCAGGATCATCTGGATCGCCGCCTCGTGGTTGGCCACGTTGGGTGCGAAACCACCCTCGTCGCCGACCGCCACGCTGATGCCCTTGTCGTGCAGGATTTTCTTCAGTGCGTGGAACACTTCGGCGCCGTAGCGCAGGGCCTCGCGGAAATTCGGCGCACCGACCGGGATGATCATGAATTCCTGCAGGTCCAGGTTGTTGTTGGCGTGTGCGCCGCCATTGATGACGTTCATCATCGGTACCGGCAATTGCATACCGCCCATGCCGCCGAAATAGCGGTACAGCGGCAGGCCTGATTCCTCGGCCGCCGCGCGTGCGACCGCCATGGAAACTGCCAGCATCGCATTGGCGCCCAGGCGCGATTTGTTGTCGGTGCCATCCAGGTCGATCAGCGTCTTGTCCAGGAAGGCCTGTTCGGACGCGTCCAGGCCCATCACTGCTTCCGATATTTCGGTGTTGATGAACTCCACCGCCTTGAGCACGCCCCGGCCCAGGTAGCGGGTCTTGTCGCCATCACGCAGTTCGATCGCCTCGCGCGAGCCGGTGGAGGCGCCCGAGGGCACAGCGGCACGACCCATGGTGCCGCTTTCGAGCAGCACGTCGCACTCGACGGTCGGATTGCCGCGCGAATCCAGGATTTCACGGCCGACGATATCAACAATTGCACTCATCTTTTTTTCCCCCTCAGGATCAATAAAACAATAATTTTTCGGTCAGCCTCATTGCGTGAAGTCCGCTTCAAGCAATCGATGGCGCTTGACGACCTGGTCCAGCGCCAGCAGGGTTTCAAGCAAGGCCCGCATATGGTGTAGTGGCACGGCGTTGGGGCCATCGCTCAGTGCCTTGGCCGGGTCCGGATGGGTTTCCATGAAGACGCCGGAAACGCCCGCCCCAATCGCCGCGCGGGCCAGCACCGGCACCATCGCGCGTTGGCCGCCACTGCTGTTGCCGTGGCCGCCCGGCAGTTGCACCGAATGCGTGGCATCGAACACCACCGGCGCACCGGTCTCGCGCATGATGGCCAGCGAGCGCATGTCGCTCACCAGGTTGTTGTAGCCAAAGCTGGCCCCTCGTTCGCAGGCCATGAAATTGTCCTCCGTCAGGCCCTTGTCGCGCGCCGCGGATCGTGCCTTGTCGATCACGTTTTTCATGTCACCCGGCGCCAGGAACTGGCCCTTTTTGATATTGACCGGCTTGCCCGACTGCGCAACGGCACGGATGAAATCGGTCTGGCGGCACAGGAAGGCTGGGGTCTGCAACACGTCCACGACCTGCGCCACTGCCGCAATCTGGTCCTCATGATGCACGTCGGTCAACACCGGCACCTGCAGTTCGCGTCGCACCTTGGCCAGGATCGCCAGTCCCTGCTCCAGGCCAGGTCCGCGAAAACTGCTGCCCGAGCTGCGGTTCGCCTTGTCGAAGCTGCTCTTGAAAATGAACGGAATGCCGAGTTCGCGGGTAATGTCGCGCAGCTGGCCCGCCGTATCCATCTGCAGCTGTTCCGACTCGATGACGCAGGGGCCGGCGATCAGGAAAAACGGATGCGCCAGCCCGGCCTCGAAGCCGCACAACTTCACGCGGCGATCTCCGATTGGCGAGCCGGGAAGACCATCATGCGACAACCTTCAGGTTGCGCCCCTGGCCCAGGCCCTGATGGTCCAGCGAGGCTTTGATGAACGCATTGAACAAGGGGTGGCCATTCCACGGTGTGGACTTGAACTCTGGGTGGAACTGCACGCCCATAAACCAGGGGTGGACATCGCGCGGCAGCTCGACGATCTCGGTCAGGTGCTCGCGCTGGGTCTTGGCAGAGATGACCAGCCCGGCATCGCGCAGCGCGTCCAGGTAATGCACGTTGGCTTCGTAGCGATGGCGATGGCGTTCGGTGACGACGTCGCCATAAATGTCATGTGCCAGGGTGCCCTTGACGACGTCGGAGCTTTGCGCGCCCAGACGCATGGTGCCGCCCAGATCGGAATTCTCGTCGCGGCTCTTGATCGAGCCGTCGGCGTCCTGCCACTCGGTAATCAGCGCGATCACGGGGTGCGGGCTGCTGGGTTCGAACTCGGTGCTATTGGCGTCGGTCAATCCGGCCACATGGCGGGCGTACTCGATCGTTGCGACCTGCATGCCCAGGCAGATGCCCAGGTAAGGCACCTTGTTCTCGCGCGCAAAACGGGCCGTGGCGATCTTGCCTTCAATGCCGCGCTTGCCAAAGCCGCCAGGGACCAGAATGCCATCGAAGCGGGCCAGCTGGTTCACCGTGTCAGCGCTGATGGTCTCCGAATCGATGTATTCGATCCTGACCTTGGCATGGTTCTTCATGCCGGCGTGGCGCAGCGCTTCGTTCAGCGACTTGTAGCTGTCGCTCAGGTCGACATACTTGCCGACCATCGCAATGCTGACCTCGGTCTTGGGGTGTTCGGTCTCGTACACCAGATCGTCCCAGCGTTTGAGGTTGGCCGGTGGCGTGTTGAGCCGCAGCTTGTCGCAGATCAGCCCGTCCAGGCCCTGCTGGTGCAACATGCGGGGCACTTTGTAGATCGTGTCCACGTCCCACATCGAGATGACGCCCCAGGTGGGCACGTTGGAAAAGAGTGAAATCTTGTCACGTTCGTCGGTCGGAATCGGCCGGTCGGCACGACACACCAGCGCGTCGGCCTGAATGCCGATTTCGCGCAATTGCTTGGCTGTGTGCTGCGTTGGCTTGGTCTTGAGCTCACCGGCAGCGGCGATCCAGGGCACATAGGTGAGGTGGACGAAGGCGGTATTGTTGGGGCCGAGCTTGAGGCTCAATTGCCGCACCGCCTCCAGAAAGGGGAGGGATTCGATGTCGCCCACGGTGCCGCCGATTTCGACGATGGCCACGTCGACCGCGTCGGGCTCGCCGAAGCGCGCGCCGCGCTTGATGAACTCCTGGATCTCATTGGTGACATGCGGAATCACCTGCACTGTCTTGCCCAGGTACAGACCACGGCGCTCTTTTTCGAGCACGCTCTTGTAGATCTGGCCGGTGGTGAAGTTGTTGCTGCGGCGCATCCGCGTTTCGACGAAACGCTCGTAGTGGCCCAGGTCGAGGTCGGTTTCGGCGCCGTCGTCGGTGACGAACACCTCGCCATGCTGGAACGGCGACATGGTGCCTGGATCCACATTCAGATACGGGTCGAGCTTGATCAGAGTGACTTTGAGGCCTCGCGATTCCAGAATCGCAGCGAGGGAGGCTGAGGCGATTCCCTTGCCAAGGGAGGACACGACACCGCCGGTGACGAAGACAAATTTGGTCATGTCAGGGGCGAACCGCAGGGTTCGGTTGGGTGGTAAAGAAGAATTATAGGCGTCTGCTACATTGAGATCATCGCTTACGGACGGCATTTGTGCATGGACCTCTCCAACAAACATCTGGTACTGGGACTCACCGGCGGCATCGCCTGCTACAAGTCGGCGGAGTTGTGCCGTTTGCTGGTAAAGGAGGGCGCTACGGTGCAGGTCGTGATGACCAGTGCCGCCGAGCAATTCATCACCCCGGTGACGATGCAGGCCCTGTCCAACCGCACCGTCTACGGCTCGCAGTGGGACGCGCGCGAGTCCAACAACATGCCGCACATCAACCTGGGCCGCGAAGCCGATGCGATCCTGATCGCCCCCTGCAGCGCCGATTTCATGGCGCGCCTGGTGCAGGGCAATGCCGATGACCTGCTCAGCCTGATGTGCCTGGCCCGGCCGATCGCGGCAGTGCCGTTGCTGCTGGCGCCGGCAATGAACCGCGAGATGTGGGTCCATCCGGCGACCCAGCGCAATATGGCGCAATTGCAGCGCGATGGCAGCACCATTCTGGGCGTGGGAACGGGCGACCAGGCCTGCGGCGAGACCGGTGACGGCCGCATGCTTGAGCCGGCCGAACTGGTGCAGGATCTGATCGCGTTCTTCCAGCCCAAGTTGCTGGCCGGACAGCATGTGCTGGTCACGGCCGGACCGACCTACGAGGCGATCGACCCGGTGCGGGGCATCACCAACCTGAGCAGCGGCAAGATGGGATTCGCCGTGGCCCGTGCGGCCAGGGAAGCGGGTGCCCAGGTGACCTTGGTGGCCGGCCCGGTCGCGTTGCCAACGCCGCGTGGCGTGACGCGCGTCGATGTGCGTTCGGCCCGGCAGATGTTCGATACCACGGTGGCGCTGGCGTCGCAGGCCACCGTATTCGTCGCAACCGCCGCGGTGGCTGACTGGCGACCCGCCGATGCCGCCGAACACAAGATCAAGAAGGACGGATCGGGTGTGGTGCCGCAGTTGCAGTTTTGCGAGAACCCGGACATCCTGGCGACCGTGGCCCAGTCATCCCGTGCTCTGGACGGATCACTGCTGTGCGTAGGTTTCGCCGCCGAAAGCCAGGACCTGCTGGCCAATGCACAGGCCAAGCGCTCACGCAAGGGGGTGCCACTGCTGGTAGGCAATATCGGCCCTGCCACTTTTGGACAGGATGACAACGCCCTGTTGCTGGTGACCGCCGATAGCGTGCGGGAACTGCCCAGAGCGTCCAAGCTGGATTTGGCCCGGGCGCTGGTCAAGACCTGTGCCCAGATGATTCGACGTCCGCAGCAATAGCACGAGAAAAGCGGCCCCATGCAAATTGACGTCAAGGTTCTCGATGCCCGGCTGGCGGGGCAGTTGCCCGCATACGCAACGCCCGGCAGTGCCGGCCTCGATCTGCGCGCCTGCCTGGATGCGCCTTTGCTGCTGGCACCCAATGCCTGGCAGCTGGTGCCCACCGGCTTTGCGATCCACCTGGCCGATCCGAACTATGCCGCGTTGATACTGCCGCGCTCCGGCCTCGGGCACAAACACGGCATCGTGCTGGGCAACCTGGTGGGACTGATCGACAGCGACTATCAGGGCCAGCTGATGGTCAGCGCCTGGAACCGCAGTCCGAATCCGTACACCATCGAGCCGATGGAGCGCATCGCGCAACTGGTCGTGGTGCCGGTGGTGCAGGCCCGCTTCAACCTGGTGTCCGAGTTTCCAGCCAGCGTGCGGGGCGCAGGCGGCTACGGTTCGACCGGCAAGGCCTGACGCGCAGTCGGGGTCGAGGGCCGTATCAGTGCAATGAATCCGAACCCGGTGCCTGCAACTGCACCCTGAAAAAGCCGGTGCCAGCGCTGCCGCGTCCGATCTCTTGCTCGGTTGCCTCGCGCACAGCCTCGACCTTCAGGTACAAGCGCAGGGCGATACCTGCCAAGGGGTGGTTGCCGTCGAGCACCACGTGGTCGGGGTAGACGTCGGTCACCGTATACAACGCGTCCTTGGGTGCATCCGGGTTGCAGCCGGCGGGCAGGGCATGGCCCTCGAAGGTCAGGCCTTGCGCCAGGTCAGCCGGGAACAGCGTGCGCGGTTCCAGAAAAAGCAATTTGTCGTTGAAATCGCCAAATGCCTCTTCGGGTTCGAGCTGCAACTGCACTTGCGCACCGGGCTCATGCCCGTGCAGCGCTTCTTCGATCTTCTTGAACAGGTCATTGCCGCCGATCAGGAATTCGACCGGCTCTTGCAGCACGTCCAACGCTTCGCCCAGCGTGTCCTTGAGCGTCCAGGTCAGCGCGACCACGCATTGTTGTGAAATTTCCATAGGAGAATTGTCGCAGTTTGCTACCCCGCCATTTCGCGGTACCTGCGGCCATGGGGCTGCTCCATCCCGCATCAACCAGTTCAAAGCGATGAATGTGCAACAGTCCTCGTATCTGCTGGGCGGCCTCAGCGCCCAGACCTTCATGCGCCGCCACTGGCAGCGCAAGCCCTTGCTGATCCGCCAGGCGGTTCCCGGCTTCAAGGGCCCGCTCGATCGCGCGGCCCTGTTCGCGCTGGCCGGGCAGCAGCATGTGGAATCGCGCCTGGTGATCGGGGCCGGCGCAAAAAGTGGCAACGGCTGGCACCTGCGGCAGGGCCCGTTCGCCCGCCGGTCCCTGCCGCCGCTCAGGCAGCCGAACTGGACCTTGCTGGTGCAGGGGGTGGACCTGCATGTGGACAGCGCGCGCGCGCTGCTGGACCATTTCCGGTTCGTGCCCGATGCCAGGCTGGACGACGTCATGGTCAGCTATGCCACGCCCGGTGGTGGCGTGGGACCCCATTTCGACAGTTATGACGTGTTCCTGTTGCAGGCCCATGGGCGTAGACGGTGGCGGGTCGGGCGCCAGAAGGATCTGCGGCTGCAGGACGGGATGCCGCTGAAGATACTGGCCCATTTCGAGCCGGAGCACTGCTATGACCTGGAGCCGGGCGACATGCTGTATTTGCCGCCGCGGTATGCCCATGATGGAGTGGCCCTGGACGAATGCATGACCTACTCGATCGGCTTCAAGGCGCCGGCAATCGGGGATTTTGCGGGCGAGTTGTTGCAGCGCCTGGCGCAGGACGCGACAGAGGCGTTGGGGGACGGTTTGTATCGCGACGCCGGTATGGATGCGGTGGCCCATCCGGCGGCGATCCCCGTTGCGCTGGCCGGGTTCGCCCAACAGGCGCTGGAGCGTGCCATCCGCGACCCGCAGCTGTTGGCGCGCAATCTGGGTGAGCACCTGACCGAGCCCAAGCCGCAGGCCTGGTTCGACGCGGCCGAAAGCAGTAAGCTGCAGGCTGCGGTACAACTCGATCGCAGGACCCGGATGATGTACGACCAGCACCATGTATTCATCAACGGCGAGAGTTACCGCGCCAGCGGGCGCGATGCGCGCCTGATGCGCCAGCTGGCGGATCAACGCAGGCTGGATGCCACGTCTGTTGTCGCGGCCAGTCGCGAAGCGCGCGGCCTGATGCAGTCCTGGTGTGAAGCCGGGTGGTTGCATGGGCTCTGACGAAAGCCTGCTGCCGGTCGAACTGCCCAGCGGCCGATTGACGGGCCGGGCGGCGTTCGCGCAGTGCGTGCGCTCGGCGCTGGCGACCGCCGCGCAGCAGGGCTGGCGCGAACTGGTGTTGTGCGACCCGAGCTTCGCCGGCTGGCCCCTGCATGAGCGGCAGGTCATCGACAGCTTGCAGTCCTGGTCCCGCGCCGGGCGCAGTTGCATGCTGTTGGCCGCCAGTTATGACACGGTCCTGCGCGAGCAAGCCCGGTTCGTGACCTGGCGCCGGAACTGGGGCCACATCATCGATAGCCGGATCTGCCGTCAGATCGACCCGGTCAATTTTCCGACGTTGCTGTGGAGCCCGCACTGGACGATGCAGTTGCTCGACCCGGTGCGCAGCATCGGCGTCTGTGGCAGCGAGCCTGATCGCATCGTTCAGGCGCGCGAACAATGGCAGGCGTTGATGCTGGTCAGCAGCCCCGGTTTCCCGGCCACCACGCTGGGTTTGTAAATAATTTGCAGATCCATAGGGTTAACCCTGAAAAACTGGCTTTTTCTGCATACAATCTCGCCCGGGTAGAGGGGCATCATGTCCTGATCGCCCGGTCGGCGCGGTTCTCGTTGCTGGCGTTTCATCCACTGTTACTGAAATTCCGAGTTATTCGAATCATGAAGAAGTCATATATCCTGGCAGCGATCGTCGCGGCCGTCGCTCTTGCAGCTTGCGGCAAGAAAGAGGAAATGCCCGCACCGGCCGCCACTCCCGCGGCCGCGGTTGAAGCCGTCAAGGACGCAGCCTCGGCTGCGACCAGCGCGGCTGTCGGTGCCGCCGCCGGCGCAGCGTCTGCCGCCGTTGAAGCGGCCGCCGCCGCCTCTGCCACTGCGGGCGCAGTAGCCGATGCGGCTTCCGCCGCCAGCGGTGCCGCCAACGTTGCCGCCGGCGCAGCTGCTGAAGCGGTGAAGAAAGCAGCCGATGCGGCTGCCGCTGCAGTCAAGAAGCCTTAAGGCGACGCTGCCCGCAAGTCCAAAGCCACCCTCGGGTGGCTTTTTTTCTGGTCGCCGGGTTTTACTACGCTGTTGGCCCAAGGAGGCGCGAGAAACTCAATGTGCATCCATGTGTTTGCGCCGCAGCCTTGGTTTCAAATGTACCGATACATCCAATCTGAGTTCATCACGGCGAACACCAAACTTTTCAAGAACGGCAACTCACAGGCCGTTCGCATTCCGGCCGAACTTGCCTACAACGGGTGGGACGTGGAGGTGGTCATTGAGCGCCACGGCGACGAGTGGCGTAGCCAACTCCACTTTCCCCCGCGTTGTTAGGCAGCTGCCTCTTGGATCACGATGACACCGCATTTCTGACTTTGCACGACGATGGCGCCGATTGTCGTTAAGGTGCAGGCAATGCGGCGCACAACGGCACCGTTGCCTGGCGGCGCGAAACTCAGGCCCACCGCATTCGCCGGGCCAGCCACGTCGCGTTGGCATCGCTGTTGCTGACCGCCACCTGGGTCGCGGGCCACAGCAACGTGTGGAGCAGGTCGACGGTTTCGGCCAGCGTGCCGGCGTCAATGCGGCCCTTGCGGAGGAACGCCTGCCACTGGCGCTGCTTGGCATCGTCCTCACCGAACATGCCAGTCAGTGCCACCGGGGGATGCGTGCGCAGCGCCGTGCCGCGGCGTGCGAAGGTGGCGCCAATCGCGCGGGCCAGCGTCGCGCCGTCGAGGTCCGTTCGCCGGGCGATGGTGGCGATGTCGAAGAAATCCTTCATGCGGCTGTTGGCCAGGCCCAGGATCGTCATCGCGTGGTACTTCTCGGCGATCACGGTGTAGACCGGATAGACCTTCAGCGTGGGCGCGGCCAGGTCGTCCAGCAGGACCGGGAACACGGCGGTCTGCGGCTCGGGTGTGACCGCGTCACCGAAACCCACGTCGATCTGCAGCGCGCAGCGCACGTTGTCGATGCGTCCGTTCAGGCGCACGCGGAGCCCGCCATAGCGGTTGTCGTCTTGTATCGAGTCGGCGCGAACCGACTGCGGATCGAAGGCGATGCCATCGTCCATGTCAATGGCGGCGATGTCACGGAAAGTGGTGATCAAGGTCTCGGCGTCGTCAGGGCCGAATCCCAGCAGGTCGGCGTCGCGCGTGGGGCGGTGGGGCTGGTCGTACCAGAGCGAGAAGAGCAGGGCGCCCTTGAGCAGGAAGCGGTCGGCGTGAGGTGAGGCGGCGACGCGGCACAGCAGGCGCTCCAGCGCGAAGCGGTTCAACAGCAGGTTGTAGTCGTCGCCGCGTTGCTTGGCGAGATTGAGCAGCCGGGCCAGGACCGAGGCGCTGAGATTCGCCGTCATGCGACCACGGTTTCGAGGTAGGGTTGCATGACTTTCTCGACGCGGTTGATCCTGGCGAAGGTCGTGACCTGATTCATGTCGAGCTTGCGCTGTCGCCAGGCATCCTTGAGCGCTTCCAGAGCCACATCGAGGCCGACCTTGTGACGGAACTTGAAGCAGTCGGTGATCGTCTTGGCCACGCTGTAGACGCGGATGGCCGAGCCATGTTCGACCACGGTTTCGATGCCTTCGCTGTAGGCCTCGCCTCTCAGGCGCGCGATGCGCAGAATCGGGTGGTCGAGGGAGGGCGTCTGCGTCCCTTCCGGTAGTGCGATCCAGACCTCAAAGGGGAGCTGGGTGCCGATCTCGTGGAATTGAAGTGCAGACAGCAGGCAGACGACGGCCTTTGGGACGCGTTGGCAGACTTCGATGAGGCTCTGATGCTCGCTCACCTGGCTGTCCGGCATGCTATAAAGGCCGCGGGTGACGCGCTGCAGCTTGCCGCTATGTTCGAGTTTGACGAGCAGTTGCGGTGACCAGCCCTGCGCGCGCACGTCGGCCGCGCTCAGCAGCCGCTGGCGCTGGGCAAGTTCGAGGATACGGTCTGATTGAGTGGGTGCCACCCGGTTAGTTTAATTTGCGCACTACTTGTTATCAAGTCATGCGTACGAGACGATGGGCCGGTGCGCCAGGGGCAATACTTCTTGGCGAATTTCAGCAATTCTCGCCATGTATCCATGCGGTTTGCCCCTCGGTGACTGCTGGATACTGGACTGTCGAGGCCAGCGTCAGATTGGCCGAGGCAGCCGATTTCCAGTGACCCGATGCAATGCCCCTGGAATCGACGCTAGGCACCGGATGGCAGCCGCCGATGGTCGGTCAGTCAAAAGTCGGCACTGGGTCAAATTCGCGCCGGCGCCAACATGTACATGTACGCAATCAATGCACATAAAGGTTGACCCAGATGATGGAATGTTGTACTCTTTTAATAAGTACAAACAAGGAATTCGTCATGCCCCGAACTGCCGTCGATGACAACCAACGAATGAACCTGCGCATTCAGCCGGCACAAAAGGCCATGCTGATGCGCGCTGCTGCCTTGAGCAATACCGACCTGACAG
>JAYUQC010000245.1:0-7129 GCA_043759735.1 Rhodoferax sp. | reverse complement strand
CATAACGCTGCGGGAAGTTGTCGCGGATGAAGGCGGTGTCGATGGCGCCGTCGATCACCACATGGGCCACATGCACACCCAGTGGCCCGAGTTCGCGCGCCATGCTCTGGGCCAGCGCCCGCAGCGCATGCTTGGCTCCGGCAAACGCCGCGAAATGGGCCGATCCGCGCAACGACGCGGTTGCACCGGTGAAGATGATGCTGCCCTTGTGGCCGGACCCCGAACGGGCCACCATGCGCTTGGCAACCTCGCGGCCATTGAGGAAGCCGGACAGGCAGGCCATCTCCCAGATCTTGGTGTAGCGCCGCGTGGTCTCCTGCAGGATCGAGCTCGGTGCATTGGCGCCGATGTTGAACACCAGTACCGCGATCTCGCCCACAGTCGACTCGATCTGCTCGATCAGCGCCACCACGTCGTCTTCGTTGCGCGCATCCGACCCAAAACCATGCGCGACGCCGCCGGCGTCGCGGATTTGCGTCAGCAGGGGTTCGAGCTTGCCGGCACTGCGCCGGGTCACGCAGGCCACCAGGCCTTCACGCGCAAAGCGCCGGGCAATCGCGCCGCCGGTGGCATCGCCGGCGCCTATGACCAAAGCGACCTGGGGCTTTTGGGGATCGGTTGTCATGGCTTCCTGGTCCAGCGCATCGCGCCTGACGCATTCCTTGTAGTAGACCACCCGGGTGCAATCGCCTGCTCGAACGGGTGGGCCGCAGTTACCATGGCCCCGGCCTCAGACCCGCTCAAAAATACCGGCCGCGCCCTGCCCCATGCCCACGCACATCGTGACCATGCCGTAGCGCTGCTTGTTGCGCTGCAGTGCATGGATGACGGTCGCGGTGCGAATCGCACCCGTAGCACCCAACGGATGACCCAGCGCGATCGCGCCGCCCATCGGGTTGACCTTGGCCGGGTCCAGCCCCAGGGTGTTGATCACTGCCAGCGACTGCGCCGCAAAAGCCTCGTTGAGCTCGATCCAGTCCATGTCGTGCTGCTTCAGGCCGGCACTGCGCAGCGCGGCGGGAATCGCCTCGATCGGGCCGATGCCCATGATGTGCGGCGGCACGCCACGGCTGGCGAAACTGACAAATCGCGCCAGCGGCACCAGACCGAATTGCTGGACCGCCTTCTCGCTGGCCAGGATCAGCGCGCCGGCGCCGTCCGATGTCTGCGAGCTGTTGCCGGCCGTGACCGAGCCGCGCGCCGCAAACACCGCCTTGAGCTTGGCCAGGCCTTCGAGCGAGGTGTCCGGCCGAGCACCTTCGTCCAGTGACACGGTGCGGGATGTGACGCTCACCGTGCCGGTGTCGAGATCGGGCGTGCGCTCGTACACCTCGACCGGCGTGATCTCGTCGGCGAACGCGCCGGACAGCATCGCCGCGACAGCACGCTGATGCGACTCCAGCGCGAACGCGTCCTGCGCAAGGCGTGACACCTTCCACTGGCTGGCGACCTTTTCAGCCGTCAGGCCCATGCCATACGCGATGCCGATGTTTTCGTCGTTGCTGAACATGGCCGGTGACAAGGACGGTGAATTGCCCATCATCGGAACCATGCTCATGCTCTCGGTGCCGGCGGCCAGCATCACGTCTGCCTCGCCGACACGGATGCGGTCTGCCGCCATCTGGATCGCGCTGATGCCCGAGGCGCAGAACCGGTTCACAGTGATGCCGCCAATACTGTTGGGCAAACCCGCCAGGACCGCGCCGATCCGCGCCACGTTCAGGCCTTGCGGCCCTTCCGGAATGGCGCAGCCGCAGATCAGGTCTTCAATCGCCTGCGGGTCCAGCGTCGGCACCTGTGCCAGCGCACCGTGAATCGCCTTGACCAGCAGGTCATCGGGACGGGTATTGCGAAAGAAACCGCGGTGCGAGCGCCCGATCGGGGTTCGGGTGGCAGCAACGATATAGGCATCCTGGATCTGTTTCATGGGGTTCCCCTTGCGGCGGCGTTCGGCGTGGGCTGACGATCTGGGCGCGTGAATGTGGCGGGCATCAATTGCGCACCGGCTTGCCGGTGGACATCATGCCCATGATGCGCTCCTGGGTCTTGGCGTTGGTCACCAGCGAACAGAAGACCGCGCGTTCGAGCGCCATCAAATATTCCTCCGTCACCAGCGTGCCGTTGTCGACGTCGCCGCCACAAACCACATGGGCGATACGGCCGGCAATATGGAAGTCGTGCTGGCTGATGAAGCCGCCGTCGCGCAGGTTTACCAGCGAGCCCGTGATGGTTGCAATGCCATTGCGTCCGGCGACCGGGAAAGTCTGGCGCAGCGGCGCGCGATAACCGGACTGGAACATCGCGCGCACCTGGGTCGTGGCCACGTGCAGCAACTCGTCCTTGTGCGGCACGATCAGATCGCTGGGCAGCAGGTATCCGAGCTGGCGCGACTCCAGCGCGCTGGTGCCGACCTTGGCCATCGCGGCGGCGGTGAAACCCTCGGTCAGGAACGCCAGCAGGTCCCTGTTGGTTGACGCCGCCGCGTTCTCGGCCGCGCGCCGCGCGATATAAGTCAGACCGCCGGCGCCCGGCACCAGGCCAACGCCGACCTCGACCAGACCGATATAGCTCTCCATCGCCACCACGCGCCGGGCGCAGTAGACCGCCATCTCGCAGCCACCACCGAGCGCCAGCCCGCGCACCGCCGCGACCGTCGGCACGCTGGCATAGCGCAGGCGCAGCATCGCATTTTGCAACGCTTGTTCGGCACCGTCGATCGCGGACACACCCGCCACCATGAACGCCGGCAGCATCGCCTGCAGGTCAGCGCCAACCGAGAACAGATCGTCGTTGGACCAGATCACCAGGCCTTCGTAGGACGCTTCGGCCAGTTCCACTGCACGCAACAAGCCCTCGGCAACGTCGGGGCTGATCGCGTGCATCTTGGTCTTGATGCTGGCGATCACCACCGGCGCATCCAGCGTCCACAGGCGGATCGCATCGTCCTCGTACAAGGTCGTGCCCGCTGTCTCGGCGCGCGGAACGTCGGCGCCACGGACATCCTCGCGGAAATGCTGACGCTGGTAGACCTGCAGGTCGTGGCGCGGCATGAATTTTTTCGCCGATGCACTCCAGGAACCCTTGGCGCCATGCACTCCGCCGGCCTCGGCGACCGGTCCGTTGAACACCCATTCGGGCAACGGCGCCGTGCACAGCGCCTTGCCGGCGTCGATGTCCTGCTGGATCATCGTGGCCACTTCCAGCCAGCCAGCCTCCTGCCATAGCTCGAACGGACCCTGCTGGAGGCCGAAGCCCCAACGCATGGCCAGGTCGACGTCGCGCGCCGACTCCGCCACCGTGTGCAGGTGGACCGCCGCGTAGTGGAACTGGTCGCGCAGGATCGCCCACAGGAAACGCGGCTCCGCGCCTTCGGCATCGCGCAGCAGTCTGAGTCGCTCGCCGGCCGGCTTCTTGAGCATGCGCGCGACCACCTCGTCGGCTTTGGCGCCGCTCGCAACATAGTCGCCCTTGCCTTGGGCAGCCGCCCCGTCGTATCGCAGAATGTCACCCCCGACTTTCTTGTAGAAGCCGGCGCCGGACTTTTGACCCAGGTGGCCCATCTCCAGCAACCGGGCCAGTGCCGGCGGCGTCGCAAAGTTGTCGTAAAACGGGTCCGTCTCCAGGCTCAGGTTGTCCTGCAGCGTCTTGACCACATGGGCCATGGTGTCCAGACCCACCACATCTGCGGTGCGGAAGGTGCCGGAACTGGCGCGGCCCAGTTTCTTGCCGGTCAGGTCGTCGACCACGTCATAGGAAAGGCCAAAGTTCTCGACCTGCTTCATCGTCGCGAGCATGCCGGCGATGCCGATCCGGTTGGCGATGAAATTGGGCGTGTCGTGCGCCCGCACGACGCCCTTGCCAAGGCCGCTGGTGACAAAGGCTTCCAGGTTGTCGAGCACCTGGGGCTCGGTCGTCGGCGTATTGATCAGTTCAACCAGCGCCATGTAGCGCGGAGGGTTGAAAAAATGGATGCCGCAGAACCGCGGCTTGATCGCTTCGGGCAGCGCCTCGCTGAGCTTGGTGATGGACAGCCCCGAGGTGTTGGATGCGACGATGGCCTGCGGCGCCAGGTGCGGCGCAATCTTGCGGTACAGCTCGAGCTTCCAGTCCATGCGCTCGGCGATCGCCTCGATCACCAGGTCGCACTCCGTGAGCAGGTCCAAATGCTCTTCGTAGTTGGCCTGGCGGATCAGCCCGGCCTCCTGCGCCAGCCCCAATGGCGCAGGCTTGAGCTTCTTCAGGCCCTCGACGGCCTTGGTGACGATACCGTTCTTGGGCCCCTCCCTGGCGGGCAGGTCAAACAGGATGACCGGCACCCGCACATTGACCAGATGGGCGGCGATCTGCGCGCCCATGACACCTGCGCCCAGAACGGCGACTTGTTTGACTTGAAAACGGGACATCGAGTACTTTCCGCGAAATACGCCAGCGACGCGCAAAAAAACGGGCGCAATGCCCGGTCGGGACAAGGGGGTGCTATTGCACGCGGACCCAGGTCTGGGTACGGCCAAACGGCCCGATGGAACCACGCACGTCCAGCTTCTTGCCGCCTTCGATCGGTGTCAGCCTCAGCGCGTAATTCTTGCCATTTTCCGGGTCCAGGATCTTGCCCTCTTCCCACACCTCCTTGCCGTCCGCCTTCTTGGCACCGCGGATGATCTCCAGACCCAGCATCGGTTTGCCCTTGCGGTCATCGGTGCATTCGTCACACACCGCATCCTGCTTGGCGTCCTTGCGCAACAGCTTGGTGACCTTGCCGCTGAGCACGCCCGCGTTGTCGGTGATCTGAATCTCGGACTTGACCTCCTTGCTCTTGTCGTCGATCGTGTGCCAGTTGCCAACCGGCGACATCTGCGCCAGCGCCAGGCCGGCAGTCAAGAACAGCATGCATCCTGCAACGGAACTCTTGATCATCAAAATCTCCTGCAATGGGTTGGAACGTTACAAATAACCGTCGGCAATACTAGGCAAACACCGCATCGGTGTCCATCAGCGACCTGGAGCCGGCACGCACGGTCAGCATCAGCGAGGCTGTCTCCGGGAACAGCTTCGCAAAATAGAAACGTGCGGTCTGCAGCTTGGCCTGGTAGAACGGGTCGGTGTTGCCGGCGGCGATCTCGCGCAATGCGACCTGTGCCATGCGGGCCCAGAAATAGCCAAACACCAGATGGCCGGCCACACGCAGGTAGTCGACCGCGGCAGCGCCCACTTCGTCGGCGTTCTGGAAACCCTTGAAGCCGATCTCGGTCGTTAGCTTGGTCATCTTGTCACCGAGGTAGGCGATCGGGTTGATGAACTCGGCCATCTTTTCGTTCACGCCTTCTTCCTCGACCAGAGCGGCGATCAGCTTGCCGAACTTCTTGAGCGTGGCGCCGTTGTTGCCCAGGATCTTGCGCCCCAGCAGGTCCAGGCTCTGGATGGTATTGGTTCCCTCGTAGATCATGTTGATGCGGGCATCGCGCACGAACTGCTCCATGCCCCATTCCTTGATATAGCCATGGCCGCCAAACACCTGTTGGCAGGCCGAGGTGGCTTCCCAGCCGTTGTCCGTCAGGAAGGCCTTGACCACGGGAGTGAGCAGCGAGAGCATCTCACCGCTGTCCTTGCGCACCTTCTCGTCCGGATGGAAGTGTTCTTTCTCCAGCAACACCGAGCAAAATATCGCCAGGGCGCGGCCGCCTTCAGCATAGGCGCGCGCGGTCAGCAGCATCTTGCGCACATCCGGGTGTACGATGATCGGATCGGCCGGCTTGTCCTTGGCCTTGGGGCCGGACAGGGAGCGCATCTGAATGCGGTCCTTGGCATACGCGAGCGCGTTCTGGTAGGCGACCTCGGTCAGACCCAGCGACTGGTTGCCCACCCCCAGGCGCGCTGCATTCATCATCACGAACATCGCAGCCATGCCCTTGTTCGGCTCTCCTACCAGCGTGCCGACCGCTCCATCGAGCACGATCTGGGCGGTGGCGTTGCCATGAATACCCATCTTGTGTTCCAGGCCGCCGCAATAGATGCCGTTGCGCTCACCCAGAGAACCATCCTTGTTGACATGGTGCTTGGGCACGATGAACAGGCTCACACCCTTGATGCCAGCCGGCGCATCCGCAATGCGCGCCAGCACCAGGTGCACAATGTTGTCGGCCAGATCGTGTTCACCCGCGCTGATGAAGATCTTGTTGCCGGTGATGCGATAGCTGCCGTCGGGCTGGGGCTCGGCCTTGGTTCGCATCAGGCCCAGATCGGTACCGCAATGGGGTTCGGTCAGGCACATCGTGCCGGTCCACTCCCCGCTGGTCATCTTGTGCAGATAGGTCTGCTTCTGTGCATCGGTGCCGTAGGAATGCACCGCTGCGTACGCGCCATGCGTCAGCCCCGGGTACATGGTCCAGGCCTGATTGGTCGAGTTGAGCATCTCGTACAGACACTGGTTGACCACCAGCGGCAGGCCCTGGCCGCCGAAGTCCGGATCACAACTGAGTCCTGGCCAACCTCCCGCGACGAACTGGGCATAGGCTTCCTTGAAACCCTTGGGCGCGGTCACCGCATGGGTCTTGGGGTCGAGCGAGCAGCCTTGCGCATCACCACTGATGTTGAGTGGCAAGGTCACCTCCGTGGCAAATTTGCCGGCCTGCTCCAGCACGGCATTGATCGTCTCCGGGTCAATCTCGGCATGGCGCGGAATGGCCTTGTAGTCATCGCAGACCTTGAGCACTTCATGCATGACGAACTGCATGTCGCGCAATGGCGGGGTATAGGTGGGCATGTAATTCAACTCCTGAAAGGGGAACGATCGACTCGGGATTTTGGGGGTTGGGCGCGCATGGCGGCACCGCCAAAGGCAAGGGCCGCAATCGCGGAGCTGGTCGCCGCCGCTGGCAAGGCGCGGCCGTAGGTGGCGAGCACATGCGCAAAACCGGTGTGCGCCCGCGCGATCGAGCCAGGCTTGTTCAGAAAGCGCGCCTCATAGTGCAGCGCCAGGATAAGCCCATGAATTTCGAATGCCATCTGGTCTGCATCCGCGTCCGGCCGCAACTGGCCTTCCTGACGGGCTTGCAGCACGGCCCGGCGAAACGCATCGAGCCAGATGTTGACCGAGCCGGCCAACGCATCGCGCACCGCACCGGGCCGGTCG
>JAYUQC010000244.1:0-7130 GCA_043759735.1 Rhodoferax sp. | reverse complement strand
CAGCGCGCCGTTCTGCTGCTGGTCGCACTGGAGGACCTGTCGTACGCCGAAGTCGCGCGGATCCTGAAGGTGCCTGCGGGGACCGTGATGTCCCGTTTGTCCCGCGCACGCAGCCGACTGCGTGAGTTGATGGAGGGCAGCCTCCAGCAGCGGCCGTCGCCGGGTTCGGCGACCGGCACCTCCCACGACGCGGCGCCGGCGCTGCGCCGATTGAAATAGGCTTCGCACCATGGCCATGCATCCCGACGCCGCCAGCCCCATCGACACCGTATCCGAGGAGGAACTGCACGCGCTGGTCGACGGACGCCTGGACGGGGCGCGGCGACTGGAACTGGAGGCCCGTCTGGCCAGAGACCCGACGGCCGGCGCGACCCGCGATGCCTGGCAACAACAGCGCGACGCCTTGCGCGGCCTGCATCGTGCCTTGCTGGACGAGACCATTCCACCGTCATTGACCGCGGCCGCCCAGCAGGCGACGCTGGCGCACCAGCGGGTGGATATGTGGTGGCGTTGGGGTGGCGTCGCCGCCGGTGTGGTGTGCGCGTTTGGCCTGGGCTGGATGTCGCGTGGTCCGTGGATGTCACCCGGTACCGGACCGACCGACATCGCCGCGCGTGTGCAGCAGCCGGGTGGTGTACGCGATTTCATACGCCAGGCGTCGCTGGCGCATCAGGTCTACGCGCCCGAAGTGCGGCATCCGGTCGAAGTGACGGCGGCGCAGCAGGAGCATCTGGTGCAGTGGTTGTCCAAGCGGCTGGATCGCCCGCTCAAGGTGCCCGACCTGCGCGCGCAGGGGTACGAGCTGGTCGGGGGGCGCCTGCTGCCCGGCGCCGAGGGTGCGCGCGCACAGTTCATGTTCCAGAATGCCGGCGGCGAACGCGTGACGCTGTATCTGGGCACCTTGTCACCGAGCGGCGGCGGTGCAGCGCCCGGCACTGCGCCGGCGCTGGATCGCAAGGAGTCGGCTTTCAGCTTTTCCGGGGACGGACCGGTGCCGGGTTTCTACTGGGTCGAGCAGGGTTTTGGTTACGCGCTGGCCGGTGCCTTGTCACGGGCGCAATTGATGGAGTTGGCGCAGGCGGTGTACCGGCAGTTGTGAAGTGGGCGCGCTGCCCCGCGCCACCTGCAGGGACAAGGGATAGGAAATTCAACCGTCCCAGCCCACGTATCGTCGCGTGGGCAGGTCGAGGCAAGCGCCGTCGTGCGCTGGCAAAATGGAGGTTCTGAGGATCGCCATGGGTGCAATATCCGGGCTCATGGGGTTGAATTGCCTATCCTCTCCATCGGCAGCGACTACACCGATGTGCGCGAAACCCGGCTGATCGACCAGGTGGTGGTGGAGCATGGCACGCTGCCGCTGGACGACCTGTATTTCGCGTTCAGGCAAGGCTCGGTCAACCTGGGCGAAGTGGATTGCCGGGCCTTGGTCGCCGGCGCGCCGCAGACGCTGGTGCGCAACCCTCAGGGACCTTATCGCCCGCTGCGTATTGGTGACGCCGTGCAGTCGCGCAACGTACACGCCGCCATCTACGACGCCTTGCGCCTGTGCCTGCATCTGTGAGCGTAGACTGGCCGCTGGGTACAAGGTGATCTCATGTAGTCACAGCTATGCAGCTATGGCGACGTCGGCGAAGCCGAGATACCATGGCCGACGGATGTCCGTGTCGCGTGATGATGGCAGGCGGCCGCGTTCCGCTGCTGCTACCACTGCGGACAAGTTGGCTTTGGCGTCGCGGATTGGCCCAAAACGCAGACCATTTGATGAGCGAATCCTGTCGTGCGACAAGACTTATACTACCTTTTTACGTAAGGTAGTATAAATGCCGATGCACCAAGAGATAGATGCGGCCGCGCAAACAGCCTTCGCCGGGTTGGCGCACGCCGCAAGAATCGCCGCTATCAACCGGACGGTGGCGGATATTCCCGGCGGATTCGTCAAAAAAACAATTCATGGCATTCCCTATTGGTACTACCAGGTGAAGTCGCCAGATGGCAAGCTTCTGCAGGCATACATAGGCCCAGAATCCCCCGACACCATCGCGCTCATGGCCGGGCACCAGGACGCGAGTGCAAAAGCATCACAGACCCAACTCAAGAAATTGACAAAAGCAGCCATCGAACTCGGCTGTGCCAGCGTAATTCCAAAACACGCAAAAATAATCGAAAGGCTTGCAAACCACGGGTTCTTTCGGGCCGGCGGCATTCTCATTGGCACACATGCTTTCCTGTCCTACCAGAACCTGTTCGGTGTTTCATGGACGAGCGGCGTAACAACGGTCGACCTCGACTTCGCCCACACCGGCAAGAACATATCGATCGCCATGCCGTCGACTATCGCCGTCGATACACGCAAGGCAATCGAGTCTCTCAAAATGGGGTTCGTCCCAAACCATGATCAAACCACCTACAAGAAGGCAGACGAGCCGGACTTGGACCTGGACTTCTTGACTTCATTGCACCGCGGCGGAGACACGCCCCTCAATGTCCCGGCTTTGAACATCACGCTACAGCCCTTGAAGTTCATGGAGTACTCGATGGACGCAACCATGCCGGCGGTTCTCCTGACCAGAACCGGGCCCATTGTGGTCAACGTGCCTCGGCCAGAGCGTTATGCGGTGCATAAACTGGCGGTGTATGGCGAACGACCGCAAGCCATGAGGACCAAGGCCCGCAAAGATCTGGATCAGTCCGCTGCCCTGATCGAATACCTGGCAGAGAACGACGACGATGCTCTTGCAGAGGCATGGGAGAACTTCAATCAGCGTGGTCCCGGATGGCGAACGCGCGCAGAGCAAGGCCGTAAGGCACTTGCAGCCACGTTCCCTGATATCGCCGCCGCAATATCCAAATACAAACTCAGTGCACCACTCGCTCGAAGCTAAACTGCCCCGGCAGGTGCTGGTGCGAAGCTTTGCGATGTGCGAAGAATTGGTGGAGCAGGCCCGGAGGCTGCTTGTCTCGCACCTGGCGACGATCTGGCGTTTATCAGTTTGAGCCTGTCAGACTGACTATAGGCCATCCATGACAGGATCCTGTGGCTTGAAGATGTTGACGCGAAAGTCAATCGCTCCACCCGGGCGGGCGACCCACTGGCCGCCGGTCATGAACTGATACTCGGCGAAGTCGCGAAAAGCGTCGCACATGTCGAAAGCCTCGGCACAGTCACCAGCAGCATGCACACCGGGCACGTTGGTCTGCAGGTGTTCGTCGGTCAGCACCACCAACAGGCAACGAATGTCGGATTTTTCGAGGAAACCGATTGCGGGCGCACACCGGTGGCGCTGATGACGAGGTCGACGTCCAGCGCCTGTCCGTTGGACTATCCCCAGGCGATGCCCGGCTGGCGCTGGAGGTGTTTCGCGGCACGCTGACATGCCGGGGACGGTGCTGGCCCAGGCACGTGCGCGCATGGAGCAGCCGACCCTACGGGGGTAGCGCTGGGCCAAGCCCTGCGTGGCCTGGCCGGCGCCGCCATTGATGTCAGCGATGGTCTGTTGGGCGACCTTGGCCACATCCTGCGGCAGTCTGGTGTGGGGGCCCGCGTGGAAACCGCCGCCGCTGCTAATTTGATAGCATTAAAATCAAATCCCGCTTGGTCTACCGGCCAATCAGAGTCGAAATTGCGGGGGGAACAGTGGCTCGAACTGGTGTTGTCCGGGGGTGACGATTACGAGCTGGTGTCTACCGCCAGCCCCTCGGCGCGCGCCGCCGTGCAGGATGCCGCCATGGCCTGCCGCACCGCCGTGACAGGCCTGGGGCAGATTGAGGCGGCGCCAGGGCTCAGGCTGATCGATGCCGACGGCTGAGCGCTGGATCGCGCCTACCCCGCGTTCGACCACTTTGCCTGAATGTGCACTGGCGCCACGGCACGCAAATAGTCTGTCAGCGTCTTGCCGGGCTCGTCCCGAAACTGCCCGGCTGCAGCGTCGAGCGTGCGCAGGCGGTCCATGCGGTCGAGCCGAAAACTCCTGAAATCGTGCCGGCTCTCGCACCAGGACGCCAGCGTCCAGACTTTGCCCCAGTAAAAACAGCCTAAGGGCCGCAAGGTGCGCTGGCTAAGTTGCTCGGCGGCGTCACGGTAGTCCACGCGTACCTTGCGCCGCGCCCGCACCGCCTCGCGCAGCGTTTGCAGGCTGCGCTGCACCGCCGGCTCCAGCCCGATCGGCGGCGCGTAGACCGCCATGCTTTGTGCCGCCACCCGCCCCGCCGTGGGCAGCACCGACAAAATCTTGCTCAAACCCGCTTCGGCCGCTTGCGCCAGCACCGGGTCTTGCCAAACCTGCGCCATGCGCACCGAGGCCACCAGTGCCTTGGCTTCATCATGGCTGAACATCCGCGGCGGCAGCTCGAAACCGACGCCCAGCCGATAGCCCACGCCGGCCTCGCCCTCGATCGGCACGCCTTGGTGCTGCAGGTCGGCCACGTCACGGTGGATGGTACGCTCGGACACCTCCAAGCGCTGCGCCAGGTGCGCCGCGGTGGTGAGCCGCCGGCCCCGGATGAGCTGAACAATCTGGAACAGGCGATCGGCTCGGCGCATGCGCGGGATCCTGGTTGCTTCGGTGGCGCCCATGATAAGGGCTCGGATGGCTAGGAAAAATGCAGCGCCTCGGGCGCGGCCTGCATGGCTTGGGCAATCGTCCGCATGTCGCCCTCGCTGATCGGGAAAAAGCCAAAACGAAACTTGTAGCCCCAACGCGCGCGGTCTTCTACAAAGTCCAGGCGATCGAGCAGGGGCAGGATCGAGACCTCCCGCGCTGGCACGTAGCGCACATCGCGCCGATACGGAACGAAGCCACCCCCCATATCCAAGCTATAGGGCTCACCCTCCCGAACCAAGCCGATAGAGACCAAACTTTGGCACTTGTCCTTGCCGCCCAGGGTGAGGGTGGGTGCGTAGTAAGCCACCCGGTCGCCCGCCGCCAGGCGCTGCAAGGGCGCGCACTTGCCGTGGCACACCTGCACGAAGCCACGCTCGGGCAAGGCGCAGCCGCGACGGGCATGTTCAGCGCAAGCCACGGCAATCCAGTTGTGACGCATCGCCCAGCCTCAGACCAAAGCGTGCAGACCGACCCGGTTGCCGTCGAGATCGTTGATGTGGGCGAAGAAGCCCATGCCCGGCGGCAAGGCCTGCCGGGGCAAGGCAATTCGCCCGCCGGCCGCGACGGCGCGCTTCAGAGCCGCGTCCAGCGAGGGTGAGGCATCGAGGTAAACCAGCGTGCCGCCCGAACTCAAAGCCGGTGCGCTCGGGCCGGCCATCAAGGCGCCACCGACACCCTCGCCCTCGCAGGGGAACACGGCGCCTTCGGACGGGCCCATGGCTTCGCGGCGCAGGCGGCAGGCCAAGACGGATTCGTAGACGGATTGCGCACGCTCAAGCTGGACAGTGGGAATTTCGAACCAAGCGATCGAATTTTTCAAGATAAGCTCCTGATGTGTTTTAGAGGGTTTGATACTGCGCCAGGGCTACTGACAACGTTGTGTCAACAGGCTGTCTACCCGTAGCAACTCGATCAGCCATCTGGCCGCACTTCCTCGCGCCGAGGCGGAGTCCGCTTCGGCGGCAACGTTCCCGCGAAGGTCGAACCGATGGACGCCGCGTGCCGCCGACACGCGTGCGACCGACCACTTGACCTAACTGTCCAGTGCCTTACAATGAAGTAAGGCACCAGGAATCCGCATGAGTACTGCAACCATTTCGTCAAAAGGACAAATCACCATCCCAGCAGATGTTCGGCATGCCTTGCGTGTGGATACCGGTGACCGGGTTGAGTTTGTCGAGCTGGAGCCCGGCCGGTATGAGTTCGTGGCGGCGACACGATCCGTTACCGAATTGAAAGGCATGTTTGGCAAGGCCAAACGAACCGTGTCCATTGAAGAAATGAACCGTGCCATCGCTACCCAAGGCGCCTTGGCACGATGATCGGATTGGATACCAATGTACTGGTGCGGTACATCATGCAAGATGATCCCAAGCAGTCGCCCAAGGCCACCAAAATCGTGGAGTCCCTGGACGGCATGACCAGTGCTTACATCACACTGGTTTCCATTGTTGAGCTGGTGTGGGTGCTCGGCGCGAGTTACCATCTCACGCGCGCTCAGGTGGCACAGGCCTTGGACGGCATCATGCGAACCAAACAGTTCAAGATTGAAAGTGCAGACCAAGTGATCCGGGCGTTGCGCGTCTTCAAGGCAGGGAGGTCCGATTTTGCGGATTGCCTCATAGAGCGTTCAGCCGACAGCGCCGGGTGCGAGAAAACGATCACGTTTGACGTCAATGCCTCGAAGCACGCTGGCATGACTCTGATAACTTGACGACAGATTCAAAGGTAACGGATGAAACGCGTCATCCTCGCTGCGACCTATGCGGCGCACAAACACCGCGACCAGCGGCGCAAGAACCAGGTTGCCTCACCCTATATCAACCACCCGCTGGCCTTGGCCAAGGTGTTGACCAACGAGGATCACGGCGTCGAGGACGAGGATGTGGTGGTCGCCGTCCTGCTGCACGACACCATCGACGACACTCTCAATGCCGCCTCTGGATACGCGACGACCTGCGCCCCCATGCCGGTAGCCTGGCGCATCAGTTCGATAGCCGCCGGACCACCGCCGCGCGGGATTCGGTGCGGGCAATCGGCCCCATCTGGGCCGCGGCAATGGTGGGGGTGCGGGACATGGTAGTGGGGGACAGCGGCAAGGCAGCCAACGAGGCTCGACGGTAATTGGATCAGCGGCACCTGCAGTATCTTCAAGACGCATGCCGGGGTCAATCGGCGTAATCCCGAAGGCGCGGTTCAGGCGAACTGATGTAGCTCAAGAACGGCCCTTGATAATATTCTCGTGGACCATGGAATAAATGATGCGTCAGCGGTGTTTGTGGTGGTGCAGGCATTGCCTGTGCAACACTAACTCCGGAGCAATCATGAAACACATCATCCTGGCCGCCTTGGCCGCCACCACTCTCGCCGCCTGCGCGTCCATGGCGCAGGCCCCGGCCATGACATCCGGCGGCATGCTGGTCGGCCCCGGCGGCATGACCCTGTATACGTTCGACCGAGACGCCACGGGAAGTGGCAAGTCGGTCTGCAATGGCCCATGCGCCGTCAACTGGCCGCCGCTGATGGCGT